>JAEUJS010000294.1 GCA_016792935.1 Archangium sp.
GCAGCTCATGGTGCGTCACCCGAACGCGAAGGTGATCGCGCACCCCGAGTGTGAGGCGCCGGTGCTCTCGCACGCGCACTACATCGGCTCGACGAAGCAGCTGCTCGAGTACACGCAGAAGGACGCGAGCACCGAGTTCATCGTGGTGACCGAGGCGGGCATCCTTCATCAGATGCAGAAAGCGTCACCGGGCAAGACGTTCATCCCAGCGCCTCCGAACAATGGGTGCGCGTGCAACGAGTGTCCGCACATGCGCCTCAACACCATGGAGAAGCTGTACCGCTGTATGCGCGATCAGACTCCGAAACTGGAGCTGCCTCCCGGGCTCGGTGAAGCTGCGCTCAAGCCGCTCAAGCTGATGCTGGATTGGAGTTAACCGTTTCCCCACCCAACGCCGTCGCCCCAGGGGGCTCTGTGTCCTTCCGTTTTTATTCCGTGCCGCCGTGGAACCCGAAAGAGACCGAGCTCGTTCCGGATTCGAGTGGTGATCTGAAGGCTGCGCTCGCTCGCGTCGAGTACCGCGGGTTCAAGGCGTTCGATCGCGCGCTGGAGCTGGTGAGCGCGAAGAGCCCGGCGGTGTTCGCGAGCTCTCCGAATGATCTGCCGGCGTTGTTGCGCACGGCGGATCAGCTGCTGACTGCCGCGAAGATGGATGCCGGCGAGCGGGCGCAGGTGTGGCGGTGCTCGTGTGGAACTCCGTATGCGGTGCCGGTGGCGTTGGTGCGGCCCGTGTCGCTGCGTTGCGATCGGTGTGGGAACACGGTGGAGATGGATCCCTCGCGCGCCGGCGCTGTCGAGTCGACGATCGACGCGAAGACCGCGGCCGTGAACGCCACACGCAACTCTCTTTCGGTCTTCTTTCGCGAGGCCATGGCTCGCGGTTGGCCTGTGCTGATCGCGAAGGTCTGACCGTGACTTCCCCTCACCCCAACCCTCTCCCGCAGGGGCGGGAGAGGGAGTCACTCCGCTCATTCCCGACATGAGGCGGTCCACGCTCGATCTGCTGCGGTGCCCGAAGTGTCAGGCCGGGAGTCTCGTGCCTGAAGCTGACGTCGCCGACACCGCGATGTCGTTCGGGCCCGCGAAGTGTGTCGGCTGTGGTGCGCGCTACTCCGTGCACGACGGGATGATCGACTTCGCCACCGAGACCAAAGAGCTCTCGATCGCGCAGCAGGCCATGGAGCAGCCGTGGATCGCCCGCACCTGGGATCGCTACGTGCGCCCGGCCGTCGACACGCTGCTCACGCGCGGCCGGCTCGATCTCGAGAGCGAGTACACCGTGCTGCGGACGCTCGTCGCGAAACCGCCGGGTCCCATCGTCGATCTCGGCTGCGGAGCGGGCATCATGTTGCGCCGGCTCTCACACGATCTTCCGGGCGTGCAGTTGATCGGAGTCGATCTCTCACGCGCGATGCTCGAGGAGGCGATGGCGCAGCTGCGCGAACACGCCGAGGCCGCGGACTTCGTTCGTGCGCAGGTGCCTCCGCTGCCGTTCAACGATGCGTCGATCGGAGCGGTGATCGCTGTCGGCGTCGTGCACTTCGTTGGTGAGCTCGATGTGCTGCTGCGTGAAGTGCAGCGCGTGCTCAAGCCGGGTGGGCGATTCGTGGCGACGACGTATGAGCCGAACGCGATCACGAAGAGTGTGCATCAGCGTGCGGGACTGCATCCGCGTGATGAAGCTGCGCTGCGTGCTGCTGCTGAGAAAGCAGGGCTCATCGCGTTTGAGCGCGTGAAGGTTCCGCCGTTTCTCCTTTGGACGGTGGAGAGGCCGTAGAAGGCGCGCTCCCTCACCCTGAACCTCTTCAGCGCTTCAACTCAACTCAGATGAAGACGCCGCCGCGCGCGTCGTAGCGAGCGGTGTCGGGCAGACGCGTGGTCTCGTTCGCGCCCTTGAGCGTCTCGAAGACCTGCACCTTGTTCTTGCTGGCCGCACCGTTTCCGCAGTTCTTGCACTTGCACTCACCGCGCGGGCACGTGCAGTCACCCTTGCTCTTGCACGAGCAGGTGGCCTGAACGCCGAATGCAGCCTTCTCGACGGCCGCGGCGCTGGCCGCGCTGGCGAAGAACACGACTCCGAGGGCGATGCTCCGGATGGCGTTGGTGGTCTGCATGGGGACAGCGCCGTAGCGCACAATGTAGGTGTTGCCAAGGGCCCGACCGTTCTTCATGGTGCGCCGCTTTCAAGCCCATGAGGCGCCCCACGACCGAACAGATCGTCTGGATCCTCGCGCTGATCTGCGGGGTTGCGCCGCTGTGGGCCACGCAGGCGATTCCGCTCGTCGATCTCCCGCAGCACCTTCATCTGATCAGCGTGCTGCACCGGCTCGATGACGCCTCGACGCTCTTCCCCGAGTACTTCGCGCGCCGGCCCGAGCTCACGCCGTACCTCGGCTACTACTACGTGGTCTCGCTGCTGAACTGGCTGCTCCCGCTGGAGCTCGCCAATCGCATCTTCCTCTCCGCGGTCATCGCCGGGCTGCCGCTCTCGCTCGCGTTTCTCCTGCGCAGCCTGAACCGCCCCGCGTGGCCCGCACTGCTCGCCCTGCCCTTCGCCTGGGGAGACTCGTTCGCGTGGGGCTTCGTGAACTACTGCGCGTCGTTGCCGCTCGCGATCGTGACCTGCGGGTGTTTCGTGCGCGTCATCGCCAGCGAACAACGCGAACGCTTCAAGTGGGGCATCGGCGTCGGTGTCACGCTCGTCCTCGTCCTGCTCTTCCACGTGCAGAGCTTCATCTTCCTGGCGTTCGCGCTCCCACTCCTGCTGCTGACCACGCCCGCGCCGGAGGGGAAGAGCTGGCGCATCCGAATCCCCGCGCTGATCAGCGTGTCTCCCGGAGTCGTGATCTTCCTGATCTGGATCGCGATTCGCCTCTCGCACCCCGCGGAGATCGCTCCCGGTCAGCCGTGGAAAGCCTGGGGCCCGATGTTCTCGAAGGAGAACGTCGCGTGGAAAACGCCCGAGCAGAACTTGAACGAGTTCGTCACCGTTCCGAAAGATCCGCAGACCGGCGCGCGCAACTACGCAGAGACCGTCTTCCCCGTGCTCGCAGGTATGGTCCCTGACGGAACGGATCAACGCGCTCCGCGACTGGTGTTCTTGATCGCCATCGCCGCGGTGATCGCCCGACTCGCGCAGATGCGCGCCGGCTCGAACGACACGAAGGAAGGCAAGTTCGCGCGCTGGCGCATCGTGGGTCTCACCGCGCTCGCCTTCGCCCTGCTCTTCCTGACGCCGTGGGACATCCGCGGCTTCGTGTATTCGATGAACACGCGTTACGCGCATCTCGCCGCCGCGTTGCTGGTGAGCGCGGTGCCGGTGCTCCCCGAGAAATGGTCGGAGCGGTTTCTCATCGCGGCCGGTCTCGCGGCGTTGGTGCTGATGGCTCCGCTGTGGACCGCGTTCCGCGCGTTCGATCTCGAGTCGCAGGCGCTGACCAAACTCGCGCAGTCGGCCGGAGAGAAACCGAAGGTGATGGGGCTCATCTACGCGACCGGATCACGCGCGGTGACGCATCCGCTCTATCTCCACGCGAGCTGCGTCGTCGCTCGCGAGCGCGGAGGACTCACCAACTTCTCGTTCGCGTCCACTCCGCACAGCCCGCTCATGTACCAGGGCGCGATCCCCCCGACGTTCCCCAGCGAGTGGCGGCCCGACACCATGAACTGGGAACAGCACGGCAAGTACTACGACCACTTCGTGATCCGCGGGCCTCGCCCCGAGCAGATCCTCGGAGGGCTGTTGCAGACCGAGCTCTACGTCGCCGCGCAGGAAGGTGACTTCTTCCTCGTGCGCCGCCGCGGTCGGTGAGGCAAGTTCCGCCTCCACATGGACTTCCTGGCGATGACGAAGGAACAGGTCGAGGCGCTCCCCGAGCCGAAGGCGGCCGAGGTGCTCGCGGCCTGGGTGAAGGCGAAGCGCAGTGAGCTGCCGAGCGCGCTGATGGGCTCGAGCTCGAAGGTGCACGCCAAGCTCGCGAAGAAGGCCCTCTACCAACTGCAGTCCGCCGGAGTGGCCGCTCCTGAGAGCAAGCCGGTCTCCGAGAGCGCGACGGCGAGCACCGAATCAACACCGGAGTTCGAGGGCATCCTCTCGATGCAGCTCGGCAGCGGAGAGCGCGCGTTCCTCGCAGCGATCCCGATTCGCGGCGGAGGCCTCGAGCTCTTCACCGGCATCGTGCACGACGAGCTGGGCCTCGCGCAGATCGCTTCCGAACGAAACAACCGCAGCAACTGGCGCAAGCACATGCAGGCGCTCAAGAGCGACAAGGCGCAGCGCCACATGGCCGTGCCGTTCTCACGCGTGAAGCTCGAGCTCGGACGCGCGCTGTGGCTGACGAATGAGTCGAAGACCGATCTCGAGACCAACATTCGCGATGGTCTGGCGCGCCTCGGCGTCGAGCCCGTCGATCCCAACTTCCCCGTGCCTGCGCTGGAAGCCGGCGACGCTGAGGGTGCGGCTGACGGCGCGAAGCTCTTCGAGCTCTTCGAGTTCCAACAGTGGCTGCCTGGGGAGAAGGATCTCGCCTCGCTCGCCGCGCGCGTCGATGCCGTGAAGATCCTCCCGCTCGACGAAGCGGCGAAGCAGGAGAAGTCGATCGCTCAATGTCGCGCGCTCGCCGCGGAGGTGTTCACTCCGGCCATCCGCACGCTCTACGCGCGACGACTCATGTACGCGGGTGAGTTGCTCGACGCGAACGACGCTCCGAACGATGCAGCCCGGGTTCGCGCGGAGGCTCGACGTCTCGCGCACGGCAGCGCGCCGAGCACGTTCGCCGAGCAGCTGTTCATCAAGGCGTTGCCGAACTTGCCGAAGAGCGTCGCGGCTCAGCTCGGGCTGAAGAAGTAGCTACTCCGCGTTCCAATCGCTCGCGGGGAGGATCTTCCAGCCC
>JAEUJS010000336.1 GCA_016792935.1 Archangium sp.
TCGGCGAACTCTTCGGAGCGATCACCCTGGCGATCGCCAACGGCCTCGGCGTTCACACGGAAGCGCTCACCTGGCTGGTGCACTCGGTGAAGGAAGTGCCTCCAGGGAGCACGGTGGAAGTGCAGTCGCTCGCGCTCTCGATGATCCGGCAGACGATCTTCGCCATCGCGCTCGGCATTCGCATCGCCTACCCGCTCTTCGCCGCGTCGCTGTTCGGTTACGCGGTGCTCGGCCTGCTCGGAAAGGCGGCGCCGCAGCTCTCGCTGAACAACCTCGGCTTCGCCGTCTCGATTCTCTGCGGCGGTGGAGCGCTCTACCTGACCGCTCCCGCCGGCGCCCAGCTCGCCGCGCAGGCCGCGGTCACCGTCTTCGCTCGGGGGTGATGCATGTCCGACGAGAGCGATGACGAAGCGAGAACGGAAGCGCCGAGCGAACGGAGGCTCCAGCAGGCCTTCGAGCAGGGCGACATCGCGCTCTCGAACGAGGTGGTCACCACTGGCGCGTTCATCATCGGTGTGATCGCGCTGTTGGCCCTCGCCTCGATTCTTCAGGCGCAGCTGGTGCGGGTGATCTCGACGGTAACCACGCTCTCACCGAGCACTCCGTTTGGATCGCTGCCGTCGATTCTGATGCCGCTGCTCGTGCCGGCCGCCGCGGTGCTCGCCGCCTGCGCCGTCGGAGCGACGGGGCTGACCTTCGCACAGACGAAGGGGCATCTCTGGCTCGATCGCCCGACTCCGGATCTGTCGCGCGTGTTCTCGATGGGCCGGCTTGGGCAGCTGTTCAGCAAAGACTTCCTGATCGATCTCGGGATCTCGGTGTTGAAAGTCAGCATCGTCGCGTGGGCGTGCTGGGGCGTGCTGCGGAATGAGTTGCTCACCGTCGGAAAGTTGAGCGCTGCTGCGCCAGGCGATTCGCGTCCCCCAGCCGGCTTACCGGCTGACTTGCTCGAGGGCTTGTTCAGCGCGCTGTGGAAGATCTGCATTCGCGGCCTCGGTCTGCTCGCGGCGTTCGCGGCGGCCAACTTTGCGCTGACGCGGTGGCGCTACACGAAGAAGCACCGCATGACGAAGGAAGAGCTCAAGCGCGAGATGCGCGAGGACGAAGGCGATCCGATGATGCGCGGCGCTCGCAAGCGCAAGCACCGCGAGATGGTGAAGCGCAACGCGGTCGCGGAGACGAAGCAGGCCGACGTGCTGCTCGTGAACCCGACGCACATCGCGATCGCGATTCGGTATCGCAAGGAAGATGGCGGCGCACCGCGCGTGCTCGCGAAGGGCAAAGGCGTCCTCGCTGAGGCGATGCGTGATGCCGCGCGGTCGAACGCGATCCCGATCGTGCAGGACATTCCGCTCGCGCGATTGCTCTACAAGAAGGTGAAGGTCGGCGGCGTCGTGCCTGCGGATACGTACAAGGCCGTCGCTGCGATCCTCGCGTTCGTGTACCGCCTGACCGGGAAAACGAAGGCGGCGTGATCAGGTGCAGTGCGCCTGAAGCAAAACCCCCGATGTGCCGAAGAGCAGTGTCAGATCGATGTCGGGTCATGGCGATTTTCGAGGTGAGGTTTGACCCTCCCGCACCCGCCGAAGAACGCCCGTAACCGCCCCAAATGCCTACCGAATCCGCATGGTGCGCTGCTTGCTCAACTGACGGCGCGTGAACGCGACCCTCGCTCCGAACCAGCAGAAAGTGCCCGCCGAGGCCTTCCTCGCGCTGGCCGTTCTGGGCGTCCTCGCGATCCTGATCATCCCGCTCCCGGCGGCGCTGCTCGACGCGTTGCTCGCGCTGAACGTCGCCATCTCGGTGTTGATGCTCCTCGTCGCGCTCGGCCTGACGCGCCCGATGGAGTTCTCGGTCTTCCCGTCGTTGCTCCTCATCACGACGCTCTTCCGCCTCTCGCTGAACGTCGCCACGACGCGCCTCATCCTCCTCGACGGCGGCAAGGGAGTGGGCGCCGCGGGCCACGTCATCGAAGCGTTCGGTCGCTTCGCGGTCGGCGGCTCGCTCATCGTCGGCTCCGTCATCTTCCTCATCCTCCTGGTCGTGAACTTCAGCGTCATCACCAAGGGCTCGGGCCGCGTGTCGGAAGTCGCGGCGCGCTTCACGTTGGACGCCCTGCCCGGCAAGCAGATGTCGATCGACGCGGACCTCGCCGCCGGCGTGATCGACGACAAGCAGGCGCGTGAACGCCGCACCAACCTCGCGCGTGAGACCGAATTCTACGGAGCGATGGACGGCGCCTCGAAGTTCGTCCGCGGCGACGCGATCGCCGGCCTCATCATCACCGGCATCAACATCGTCGGCGGCCTCCTCGCCGGCGTGCTCCGCGATCACATGGCGTTCGGCCGCGCGGTCGAGGCGTACACGGTGCTCACCGTCGGCGACGGCCTCGTTTCCCAGATGCCGGCGCTGCTGGTCTCCACCGCCGCCGGTGTGCTCGTCACCCGCGTCGAAGGTTCGGATCTCGGCAGCCAGGTCAGCGGTCAGATCTTCGGCTCGCCGCGCGCGCTCAAGTACTCGAGCTACGTGCTGCTGCTCCTCGCGCTGATTCCGGGGCTGCCCGCGCTGGCGTTCGCTCCGCTCGGTGTGGGTGCGTTCTTCCTCGCGCGTCGCATCGAGAAGAAGAAGGCCGAGGACGCGCGCAACCCGAACAAGAAGCTCGCCGACGAGAAGGCCAGGGGCGGAGGCGAAGCGAAGATCACTGACCTCCTGCAGCTCGACGCGCTGGAGCTCGAGGTTGGCTATGCGCTGCTCCCGTCGATCGATCTCGAGAAGGGCGGAGAGATCCCCGGCCGCGTCACGGCGCTCCGCAAACAGCTCGCGAGCGATCTCGGAATCGTCCTTCCCTCCGTTCACCTGCGCGACAACCTGCGCCTCGAGCCGAACGAGTACCGCGTGAAGCTGCGCGGCCTCGAGATCGGAAAAGGCACGGCGCACTTCGGTCGCCTCATGGCGCTCGAGCCCTCGGGTGGAACGCCGACCATCGACGGTCTGCCCGGCAAAGATCCTGCGTTCGGTCTCCCCGCCGTGTGGGTGACTCCCGAGCAGCGCCCCGCTGCCGAAGCGCGCGGCTACACGCTGGTCGATGCGTCGTCGGTGCTCACCACGCACCTCTCCGAGTTGATTCGCCGCAACGCACACGAGCTCATCGGCCGCCAGGAAGTGCAGGAACTGCTCGGCGCGTGCGCAAAAGACGCTCCGAAGCTGGTCGAAGACACCGTTCCGGGTTCGATCACCCTGGGCGAGCTGGTGCGCGTCGTTCGCGGTCTCTTGCGCGAAGGCATCTCGGTGCGCGACCTGCGCAGCATTCTCGAGGCGGTCGCTGATTCGGCTCCGCGCAGCAAAGACACGCACTTCCTCATCGAGCAGGTGCGCCGGCGTCTCGCGCGTCAGATCACCTCACGCGTCGCGGAAGCCGGCGTCGTCTACGCGCTCACGCTCGATCGCACGACCGAAGACGCGCTCCGCCACTCGCTGGGCCACAACGACGGTGAGCCGACGCTCGCTCCCGAGATCAACACCGCGCGAGCGCTGATCGCCGCGCTCGAGAACAAGAGCGCCACGCTCGCCGCGCAGGGACGCTCGGCGGTGGTGCTCGCGCCGGCCGATCTGCGCCGCGCGTTCTTCGAGTTCGCCACCCGCTTCGTCCCCGACCTCTTCGTCGTCTCCGCGCGCGAGCTGGCGCCCGGCACCACCATCGAACCCGCAGGCACCATTTCCCTGAACTGAGAGCGCACCCATGAGCACCTTCCGCACCTTCCGAGCTCCCGATACCCGCAGCGCACTGGCGATGGTGAAGGCCGCGCTCGGCTCCGACGCGATCATCGTCGCCACCCGCGAGGTCGAGAACGGCCTCTTCCGCCCGAAGGAGATCGAGGTCACGGCCGCGGTTCCTGAAGCGACGCCCGCCCCCGCGCCCGCGCGCACCAACACCGCTGACTGGGCGCCCCGCGCGAACGTCGCGCCGATTCGTCCTCCCGCCATCGAGGACCGCGAGCCTGCGCCGCGTCGCACGAGCACCGTGACCAACCTGCGCGTCGCTGCGTTCTCGCCGAGCGCGGTGCAGCAGACGCAAAACAACCTGCCCACGATCCCGGAGTTCGAGAACGCCTTCGCGTCGCTCACGCAGAGCGCGCCGGTCACGCCAATGCCGAGTGGCTACCCAACGGCGTCGCCCCAGGGGGCTTCGCTGCGCTTCGAGGCGCCGGACGAGCTGCAGTCGCTCCGTTCCTCGATGGAAGAGATGCGCCGCGAGATGCGCCGCATGACCAGCCAGGTCCGCATGGAGCGCGAGATGCAGCTCCCGCCTCCCGCGGCTGAGCTGATGTCGCACCTCATCTCGCGCGGAGTCGAGGACGCGATCGCCGAAGAGTGCGTGCGTCAGGCGATCACCAACGCTCCTGTTTCGCTACCCAACGGCGTCGCCCCAGGGGGCTTTGCCTCGCTCGGCCCCAAGGCGCTCGAGTCGGCGCTCCGCAATGCGCTCTCAGAGCGTGTCGTTCCCGGTCGCGCCCCGTGGATGGCCGACAATCGGCGTCGCATCGTGGCGCTCGTCGGCCCCACCGGAGTCGGCAAGACCACCACCGTCGCCAAGATCGCCGCGCGCGCCGTGATGGAGACCAAGCAGAAGGTCGCGCTCATCACTGTCGACACCTACCGCATCGGCGCGAGCGAGCAGCTCCAGCGCTACGGCGAGATCATGGGTCTCACGACGCAGGTCGCACGTGATCGTGTCGAGCTCAACCGCGCCATCGAGAAGGCCGGCAACGCTGACTTGATCCTCATCGACTCCGCGGGACGTTCGGTCAGCGAAGCGGTCGCGCGCCAGGCCGAGATGCTCCGCAGCGTCGAGGGCATTCAGCTGTACCTCACGTTGAGCGCCTGCACCGGTCCGCGCGAGATGGCGGCCGCGGCCGATCGCTACCGCGCGCTCTCTCCGGAGCGCCTCATCGTCACCAAGGTCGACGAGGCCATCGGTCCCGGCTCGCTCCTCTCGGCGTCGGTTCGCATCGGCCGCCCCATCGTCGCGGTGAGCGACGGCCAGCGGGTGCCGGAAGACATTCACGCGCTGTCAGGAGCCGAACTGGTCGAGCTGATCATGACCAACGACGCCCAGCCGAAGGCCATCGGCACGGGAGGCCGCTAATCATGTCGAACGACAACCAGGCAGACGGGCTTCGCCAGTTGATGACGGAACAGCGCCGCAGCCAGCACCCGTTGCGCGTCATCGGCGTCACCAGCGGTAAAGGCGGCGTCGGCAAGACGAACGTCGCGGCCAACCTCGCGGTGCTCGCAGCGAAGCAAGGCGAGCGCGTGTTGATCATCGACGGCGATCTCGGCCTCGCCAACGTCGAGATCCTCTACGGCATCAAGCCCAACCGGCACCTCGGGCATCTCCTCGACGGCGACGTCGAATTGCGTGACGTGCTCGCCGAAGGACCGGGCGGCGTGAAGGTGTTGCCCGCGGGCAATGGCGTGCAGCACCTGACGCGCCTCGACGACGGCCAGCGCATGCGCCTCGTCGCGGCCCTCGAGGAGATCGAAGACGACTTCGATCTCGTGCTCCTCGATTCGGGAGCCGGCATCGGCGACAACGTTCTCTTCTTCATCGGCGCAGCGCAGGAGGCGTTGCTGGTCGTCAGCCCCGAGCCGACCTCGCTCACCGACGCGTACGCGACCATCAAGGTGCTCTGCCAGGACGCGGGTGTCCGTCACTACAACGTGATCGTCAACCAGGCGGGCCACGAGCAGATGGCGCGCGAGATCTTCGACAAGCTCTCATCGGTCGCGAGCCGCTTCCTCGACGTGCGCATGCGCTGGCTCGGCTGGCTGCCGCGCGACGAGAACGTGCACCGCGCCGTCATGTCGCAGCGACCGCTCGTCGAGCTCTTCCCCTCTTCGCCCGCGACGCGCGCGCTGAACGGCATCGCCGACACGTTGATCAACGAGCCTCCGCCCGCGCAGCTCGGTGGCGGCCTCAAATTCCTCTGGAACCGTCTGGTGCGCGAAGCGCGCGCCGCGTGATCGGGAGAACGCTCATGCATCGCGCCGCACTCAGCTACGCCTCATCGCCGCTGCCCAGGCTGACCGACGATCAAGTCGTGCGCACCTGGGCGCACCTGATCGATCGCTGCGCTCGCCGCATCTCCGCGCGCACGGCGAACACCGTGCAAGCGGGAGATCTGTGGAGCGTCGGAGCGCTCGGCCTCCTCGACGCGTACCACCGCTTCGATGCGGGCCGCGAAGTGAAGTTCGAGAGCTTCGCCGAGCACCGCATTCGTGGCGCGATGATCGACGAGCTCCGCGAGATGGATCACCTGCCCCGCCGGCTGCGGGCCGACGCGGACAAGCTGAAGAAGGCGCGCGTCGCGCTCGGCAACACGCTCGGTCGTGAACCCACCAACCTCGAGCTCGCGCAGCATCTGGGCATGGAGGTCGAGGACGTGGACACGCTGGAGGCCGTCGCGCAGCCCGCGTCTCAGCTCAACCCCGACATCTCGATTCCTTCGCTCGACTCGCTGCAGGACGAGCGCATCGATCACGCTGACCGCGTGCGGCGGATGACGAACGCGATCGGGACGTTGAATGTGCGCCTGCAGACCGTGCTCTCGCTGCACTACGTCGAGGGCTTCACGTACAAGGAGATCGCTGGCGCGATGCAGATCTCCGAAGCGCGGGTCTGTCAGCTGCACGGAGAAGCGGTGAAGAAGCTCCGCGCGCTCCTCAACGATGAGCCAGTCGGTGAAGCGGAAGCTGCCTGAGCCCTGCTACTGCGCCTTGTCGAGGCGCGGGTAGAACGGGTTCAGCTGGGGATGCGGAATGCGGTCTGAGTAACAGGCCTCGCCGAGATCGAAGAGACAGCCGTCGAGCTCTTCCTCAGCCGCCTTCACTTCCTCTTCCTTCTTCGCGATGGCGGCGTCGATGTCCTTCATCGTCGCCTTGTGCGCGTCTTCGCGCTCTTCCATCTCGTCTTCCATCTCGAGGATGCGCTTGTGCGCGAGAATTCCCTGCGCGCCCTGCTGACCGGGCCGCGGCGTGAGCACCTGGTTGAGTTCCCACTCGAGCTCTTCGACGTTGCGCTGCTCGCGCATGATGTGGAGACGCGTCTTCTTCAGGTTCTCGCGCGAGAGGTTGATCTTCCGCACGTCGTGGCCTTCGCGCATCTCCATCTCTTTGTGCGATTCCTCGGCGCGCTTGAGTGACGCCTTCTGGTAGCGGAACGCGGCCTTGAGCGACGAGAGCTTCTTCTTCATGTCGCGCGAACGGCCTTCGACGCCGATGACGGCGCCACGCCACTTGGTGACGATCGCCTTCTGCTCGTTGCGCTCGGCTTCCTGCGCGTCGAGGAAGTCCTGCCACGACGCGTCTTCCTGGTTCATCTCTTCTTCGAGCGCCGCGATCTCGTCGCGAATCGCGATCACCGTGTCTTCTGCCGCGAACACCGCTTCCATCGCGCGCGGTGCACTCTTCGATTCGGCGAGGTGCTCACGCGCGAGATCTCCGAGCTGAAAGATGAGGTCGTTGTACGACTCCTGCTTGGCCATATCCGGGCGGAGAATCTATCCAACGCGCGCCGTCAGTCATTGTGAAAGCCGCAGCGCCGCGCCGCCGATGACACCTGCCACACCAACCCACTTGAGAACGCGCCACGCCGCCGCGCGCCGCTGGAGCATTCGTCCCACGGCGATCGCCACCACGCCCGCGGGGAGCAGGACCACCAGCGCACCCAGCGCGAGGCCGAGCGCGTTGGCGGCGCCTCCACCGGCCTGCAGTGAGCCCAACGCGAGAGCGGCGATCGGCGGGGCGAAGAGCGGCGCCTCCTTCAGTGACGCCGCGGCGAGCGCCATCACCACCACCACACCGAGCGGAGGGATCGCGCCGCCATCGACGAAGCTCCCGGCGATCAGCGCGACGGAGAAGAGGCCGAGCGCGAGCAGCCCGCGACGCCATTCCTTCATCACGGCGAGGAGCGCCCACACCGCCGCCAGATACAGGAGCGACGCCCCGCGACGAACGCCGTCATCGAACGCGAGCGAGAAGCGCGTCTGATCCCACGCGCCCGCCGGAGCAGGACGCGGAATGGTCAACGTGGTGAACGAGCCCTGCGCGGAGAGGCGACCAGAGCCCCCTGGGGCGACGGCGTTGGGTAGCGAAACGCCCTGCTCGCCTTGGAGCTGCGTTCCGAGCACCACGCGGTAGTTCGTCGGCAGGACACGGAGGATCTTGAAGTCCTGGCGCAGCTCTCCAGTGTTCGGACAGGTGAAGTCGGCGACGAGCGCGATGAAGCCCTCTCGCATGCGCGCGGAGCTCGAAGTGATGGCACACGGAGCGCCGCCGGACGACAGCGGCATGTCGTCCCACACCCCGATGCGGATGGCGTTGGCCTTCGCGTCGAGATCGCCCTGGGTCAGGAGTTGATCGCCGTCGGCATCGACGGGCACGAGCAGCTGCAGGGTCGTCGAGGTGAGCGTGACGAACTCGGAGAAGCCGGACTCCCGGTGCTCGAGCTGCGCGTAGATCACGTCGGCGTCGTGCGCGAACGCGGGCCACGCGAGGCAGACCATCAAGACGGGCAGCAGCCGCTTCACGAGCGGTGTTTCGCCCGCACCCGCTTCGCTTTCAAGCGTGGGGTGATTGGAGTATTCGCGACGCATGCGCGTGGGGGTCACTGGCATCAGCTCCGATCTGGGGCGCGGGCTGCTGCCCCGGCTCGAGGCCGATTCGCGAGTGAGCGCGGTGGTGCTGTTCGACGTCGCGCGACCGGCCGAGCTCGGAGCGAAGTCGACCTTCGTGCGATCCGATCTCACGCGGCCGGGCGCCGAAGAAGAATTGGTGCGCAGCTTCCGCGAGCAGAAGCTCGACGTGCTGTACCACCTGGCCTTCGTGAACTCGCGCGTGCATGGAGCGGCCTTCGCGCACGAGCTCGAGGTCATCGGCACCATGCACGTGCTCGCGGCGACCCAGGCTGCGGGGCTGTCGCGGCTGATCATTCCGTCGTTCACGGCGCTCTACGGCGCGCGGGCTGATGCCCCGGCGATTCAGACCGAGAAGCACGCGCTGCGCGGAGAAGGTGTTCGCTTCGTCACCGATCGCGTCGAGGTCGAGCAGCAGCTGCTCAAGTTCTCCGAGCGGAATCCAGGCACGCAGGTGATCGTGCTGCGGTTCGCTCCCATCGTCGGGAAGACGGCTGACAACCCCTTCACGCGGTTGCTGCAGAGCGGCTTCGTGCCGACGGTGCTGGGGTTCGACCCCGTGTGGCAGGTGGTGCACGAGAGCGATGCGGTCGAGGCGCTGAACCTGTCGCTGACCACGAAGGCGCGCGGCGTCTTCAACATCGTCGGCGAATCGGCGGCGCCGTTCTCGACGCTGGTGCGCTTGTCGGGAGCGCAGTCGTTGCCGCTGCCGGGCTTGTTTCTGCGGGCCACGATCAAGCTGCTCGAGACGGCGGGCGTGTCGTCGGTGCCGGTGCCGTTGCTCGACTTCCTGCGCTACTCGTGGGTCGCTGATGGTGAGCGTGCGCGGGCGCAGCTCGGGTTCGTGCCGAAGGTGACGTTCACGCAGGCGATGGCGTCGATGCGCGAGAGGAGGGCCTGATGGCGGCGAAGAAGAAGAAGACTGCTTCGAAGTCGAAGAAGGCCCCCCAAGCTCCGCCGAAGCCGTCGGTGCTCGGGAACGATCCGTTCGCGCGTGGATCTGCCGAGCGCGTGGTCGCCGGTGCGCCCAGCGCAGCGCCGGAGCGAGTCGTCGCGGCTCCAGTCGTGCCTGAGGTCGTGGTGGCGAAGGCGGTGGCGCCGGTGAAGCGTGCGCCGGCGACGTCTCCGCCGCGTCCGGTGCTGCAGAAGATCGAAGCGAAGCCGCGGAGTGGAACGCCGATCGCGGCGCCGCCGAAGTTCGTTCCACCGCCTGCTGCGTCGCCGTCCGTGAAGCCGACTCCGCGTCACGGGGCTGTGACCTCAAAGCCGCTCACCGGTCCGGCCGTGACGATTCGGCCGAAGGTGCACACCGGCGAAACGATCATTCCCCCGCGAGGCGAAGTTCTCGCGGGCCATGGATCGAGCGCCGAAGGGCTGAGCGGCCCGACGCCGAGCTACGGCTCGCCGGGCGTACCAGCGCACCAGGCTGCCTCGAGCGCCGCGACGCGAGCTCCCTCACCCGCCCCTGCGGGAGAGGGTCGGGGTTTGGGGAAGTCGCCGACAGCGCACGTTGGATCGCCGAGCGCAGAAGTCCTGTCTGGTCCGACTGCGCACCGTGGCTCGCCGGGCGTCTCCGTCGATCCACAGCCGCATCGCGGAGCACCGACCGCTGAAGTCCTCGGCGGCCCGACTCCGCATCGTGGATCTCCGAGCGTCTCCGCAGATCCGCAGCCGCATCGTGGTGTTCCGAGCGCGGAAGTTCTGTCTGGACCGACTGCGCATCGCGGATCGCCAGCGGTGTCCGCTGATCCGCAGCCGCATCGGGGTGCTCCGAGCGCGGAAGTTCT
>JAEUJS010000375.1 GCA_016792935.1 Archangium sp.
CTTCTCGGGCTCGCTGTACGTGATGGCGCTCACCGGCAACAAGGCGCTCGGCCTCGTGACTCCGTTCGGCGGTCTCGCATTTCTCGCGGGCTGGCTCGGCCTCGGCATCAGCGCGAACCGGCTCGGCCTGACGAAGGAAGCGCCGCGGCCTGGCGAGCCCTGAGCGCGCGCAGTTCTCCCTCTCCCTCGGGGAGAGGGCCGGGGTGAGGGAGCACATCCGTCAGCGCGCGACGCCGCGCAACATGAGCCGCGTGACGCGCGCGATCCACTCAGCGTCACAGGCAGCCTGCTCGACGAAGCGCCGATGGAGAATCGCGCCTGCCATCGTGAACAACAGCGTCTCGAAGTCGGTCTCGGGCCCCAGCTCACCGCGCGAGACCGCACGCGCCAGAATCTCGAAGGGACCCGCTCCGGGCGCATCGGACCACGCCTGCGCCGCATGCCGCCGCAGTGAACGCGAACCGCTGTCCACGAACGCCAGGCGCACCATGGCGCCGCCACGCGGTGACTCGATGAAGTCCGCCACGCGCCGAATGAGACCGTGGAGATCTCCTTCCAACGTGCCGGTGTCTTCGAGCTCGCGCGCGTGTTCCATCGACTCGCCGAGCGCGGCCTTCACCAGCGCCTCTTTGGTCGGCCACCGTCGATAGATGCTCGTCTTGTTCACGCCCGCCCGCCGCGCGACCTCGGGAATGCTCAGCCGCTCGAGCCCGACGCGCGCCAACTCGGCCACCGTGACGCTGAAGATCTTCTTCGACACTTTCGCGCCGCGCAGCTGTGGCTTGTGAACGGCCATGCGACGCATCCTGTCATTGCAACTCCGAGTTGCAATAGATTGTGCGCGCTGAGTACAATGCAACTCGGAGTTGCAATGACACCACTGAACCCGCAGGACGTCCCTGTCGCACTGCAGTTCGCCGCCGCCTTCCTCCCTCAGGCGATCGGCTACTTCGTGTTCATCGGGCTGGTGTTTCTGCTCTTCCACCGCACCCAGCTCTTCGTCACACGACGAATCCAGAACCCGGCCAGGCTCGACAGCGCGCAGCTGGTCCGCGAGACCGGCTACTCGTTGCTGACGATGTTGTTCGCGTCGTCGCTGCCGGTGCTGCTGCTGGGCAGCGGAGCGGTGAAGGTGCGGCAGACCACCGATGGCTGGGCGACCTGGGAGCTGGTCGGCTTGTGGATCGCGCTGTTGATCCTCAACGACGCGTGGTTCTACGCGACGCATCGACTGCTCCACACCGAGTGGCTCTTCAAGAGGGTCCACTCGTGGCACCACCGTTCGATCGACGTCAACCCGTTCACCACGTACGCGTTTCACCCGCTCGAGGGTTTCATCCTCACCGCGTGGGTGGTGCCGGTGTTGTTCCTGATTCCCGTGCCGATGCCGCTCTTGATGTCGATGCAGGCGGTGGGGTTGCTCAACAACCTGAACGCGCACCTCGGCTACGAGCTGCAGCCGAAGTTCTTCATTCGCATTCCTCCGTTCTCGTGGCTGACGAGCTCGACCTTCCACAACCAACACCACGCACACGTGACGGGGAACTACGGGCTGATGTTTCGGGTGTGGGACAAGCTCTTCCGCACCGAACGCGCTGACTACGAGGAGCGTTTTCTGAAGCGCGGTGAGAAAGCGCCGTAGACTTCGCGCGCCATCTTTCCCGGGCTCCCGCCCCGCTCCCATGACCACTGCTCGACGTATTCCCCTGCTCGACCTGTCTCACTACACGCGCGGCACCAAGCAAGAGCGCGACACCTTCATCAAGGCGTGGGGCGACGGCCTCAAGGAGTTCGGCTTCGTTTCCATCGTCAACCACGGCGTCGACCCCGACGTCATCGCGCGCACCTACGCCGACGCCGCTCGCCTCTTCGCGCTGCCGCAGGACGTGAAGGCGAAATACGAGATCGCCGGCGGTGGCGGGCAGCGCGGCTACACCTCGTTCGGCAAGGAGCACGCGAAGAACCGCAAGGTCGGCGACCTGAAGGAATTCTGGCACGTCGGTCGCGAGCTCGAGGCCGGCCACGCGAAGAGGTCGGTGTATGGCGGCAACCAGTTCCCCAGCGAGCTGCCGCAATTCCGCGCGAACTCACTGGCGCTGTACGCCGCGCTCGACACGGCGGCAGCGGTGATGCTGCGCGCGCTCGCCGACTACTTCACGCTGCCGACCAACACGTTCGCCGACATGGCGCACGACGGAAATTCGATCTTGCGCATCATTCACTACCCGCCGCTCAAGGACATGTTCGTCCCCGGAGCGGTGCGCGCGGCGGAACACGAAGACATCAACCTCATCACGCTGCTGTGCGAGTCCACCTCGTCGGGGCTCGAGATCCTCACGCGGCAGGGAGACTGGCTGGCGGTCGATGCGCTCAAGGGGCAGATCGTCGTCGACTCCGGCGACATGCTCTCGCGCGTCACCAATGAGGTGGTCCCCTCGACGACCCACCGCGTGGTGAATCCGCCGAGCACGTCCGACGACGTGGTGCGCTACTCGATGCCGTTCTTCGTGCACCCGTACCCGGACTGCATGTTGAAGATCTTCGACCAGTGCGTGACGCCCGAAAATCCGAAGCGGTATCCGGACATCACCGCTGACGCGTTCCTCCAGCAGCGGCTGCGCGAAATCGGTCTCATCAAGTGAGCTGGGCGGCGCTCGCGCTCGCGGTGTCTCTCGCGTCCGGCAAAGCCCCTGGGGGCGACGCCGTTGGGGAACGAAACGACGACCGGCCGCATCTCTTCGCGTCGGTGCACGCCTCTCCGATGACCTCGTTCCCCGATTTGCTCGGTGGACAGCTCACGGTGCACGCCATTCCCTTCATCGAGCTGCAGGGCGGACTCGGCGGCTTCGTGGACAGGTTTTCGTGGTGGGTGCGCGCCGGCGTTCGCTACCTCTTCAACGACTGGCGCGACGAGAACGACCTCGGGCTGACCTGGCGCATCGCAGCGCTCGCGGGCTACCGCGCCGCGAGAGATCCCCGCGCGAACGCCGCTGGTTTTTCTGGACTGGTCGCGACTGACTTCGACTGGTGGTTCGCACGACATCTCGCGCTCAGTTTTCAGCTCGCGTTGGGCGGCATGTACGACGCCGCCGGCAAACGCATCCTCCCCGAGCTGCGCCTCGGAATCGGAGTGTCGCTGTGAGGCACGCGCTGTTCATGCTCCTCACGCTCGCGGCTTGCACCCGGCAGACCGCGGAGGAGCGAAAGAAGAAGTACACCGAGACGCTCGAGACCGAGCTGAAGGCGGCGCAGTCGTCGTACGCGTTGTTCGCCGCGCTCAAGCAGGGCATCGGCGCCGACGTTCGCGCGTGCGAGAGCAAGGACCTCGCCCAGCGGCGCGCCTTTCGCCTGTCGATGGCGCACCTCGAGCTGCTGAACGGCGCACCACACAAAGACGGAGTGCTGGTGGTCGATCTCCCCGCACCCGACGGCTTCGACAACCTGCGCGGGTTCCCTCCACGCCTCGTCGAGCCGCGCGACCTCAGCGACGACGAGCTCGCGAAGCTGGTGAAGGACCTGCGCGCAGCCCACGCCGCGATGGCGAACGCCGACGGGTTCTACGTGCAACGCGTCGATGCCTACGTGCCGCCGGCGCTGCGCGCGCAGGGCTTCCAACCGGGCTCGGTGACCGGCCGCGTGTTCGCGTTCGATGGGCAGGGGCAGCCGCAGTGCTTCCTCTCGTACGAGGCGAGCGGCGCCTCAGACGCGGGCGTGGATCTCGCCGAGAAGGAGCTGCGCCTCTCGCTGCGACGCGCGTTTCAGGAACACCTGCGTCTTCCCGTCGATTGATTCAAGTTGCACGGCGCCATCGCCAGAAGCGCTCGAGCGGAACGAAAGCGCATCGTGCGTCGAAAGTGTCAGACTGCGGTCGCGCTGACGACAGGCAACTCACCATGAGTATTTCTCCACAAGCCGCAGCACGCGTCCTCGCGCTCACCGATGAGCAATTGCTCTCGGAATGCCGCGAGGAATTCTTCATCGCCTCCGGTCCTGGCGGGCAGCACCGCAACAAGACCGAAAGCGGCGTGCGGCTCATCCATCTCCCGACCGGCGTGACCGTCACCGCGACCGAGCGACGAAGTCAGCTGCAGAATCGCGGCGAAGCCCTGGAGCGACTCAAAGCGCAGTTCGTGAAGCTGTCGTTCGTGCCGGAAAAGAGAATCGCGACTCGCCCTTCGCGTGGAGCCAGGCGCAGGCGGCTGGAGTCGAAGCGACACAACTCCGAGAAGAAGCAGAACCGCCGCGGCGACTGGTGATGCAAGCCGCCGCGCCCCAGCGCTGATCACTTCAGCAACGCCTGGACCTTCTGCTTGTCGGCGGAGAACGAGAATCGCTCGAGCAGCTTGAACCCGTTCTGGCGATCGACCAGGCGACGCCGCGTCAACTCGACCACCTTGATCTTCTCGGCCGAGAAGCCCATCGCATCGACCATGCGCCCGACCTGCTCGACGGTGAAGAGGTTGTCGCGCGCCGCCAGCTCGACCACGCCGATCTTCTCCTCGCTGAAGCCCGCCTGGTCGATCGCCGAGAGGATCGCGGCGAAGTCGCTTTCCGGGCAGCCCGCGGCGACCGGAGCCGAAGCCCTCGCCGGCGCGCCGCGCATGCGCAACGTGCCGCCGAGGAACTGCTTCACCTCGTACTTGCGGTCGAGCAGCAGCTGCCCGTCGGGAGCGAACAAGATGAAGCGATAGAACGTGTTGGCGCGCCCGCTGAACGTGAACGGCACCGAGAACTGCCCGGCGAGCGTGCCGTCTTCGTTCCACACCTGGGCGCCTGCACCCTCGGGCGTCAGCACCTGGATGCTCTTGTTGGGAGCGCCGCCGACGGGTTGGTAGTCGATGGCGAAGTTGTCTGCGCCGAACACCGCGGGCGGCGGCATCGCCGAAGGCGCAGGAGAAGGGCCCGGCTCGGGTTCGCGTTGACGCTTCTGGCGCACCTTGAGCTGAGCGCCCGGCACGTCGATTTCGACGTCGGGGATGTCCTGCGCGAACGCCGAGAGTGAGAGGAGAACGACGAGGCCGGCCGTGAGGTGACGCATGTGGTGAGGCTCCTTGTGTGCTGCGAGGCCCACCGACGACGGCGCGTCAGAATTTCCGATTCATGTCGCACACGCAGAACCCGAGCGATGGATCGCTTTCACGCTGCGCGGCAACCAAGGGTTCGCGGGTCAGCCCTTGAGCTTCTTCTCGAGCAGCTCGGAGATGAGCTTCGGGTTGCCCTTCCCCTTCATGGCCTTCATCGCCGCACCCACGAAGAAGCCGAGCAACTGCACGCGGCCCGCGCGGTAGCTCTCGACGTTCTTCGCGTTGGCCGCCATCACCTCGTCGATGATCTTCTCGATCGCGCCGGTGTCGCTGACCTGCGCGAGGCCCTTCGCCGCGATGATCTCCGCCGGTGCCGTGCCGCTCACGAACATCTCGGCGATCACCTCTTTGCCTGCGTTCGCTGAGATCGTCCCGCCGTCGATCGCCTTGAGCAGCTCGGCAAACTGTTGCGGGCTGAACTTCGCAGAACCCTCGCCGTGCTCGTTGTTGAGCCGCGCCACTTCTCCGATGAACCAGTTGGCGACCTTCTTCGGCTCTCCGCCGTACGCCGCGAGACACGCCTCGAAGCGATCCGCGAACGAGCGCGTGCCGGTGAGAACACCCGCGTCGTATTCGGTCAGCAGCAACTGCTCGACGTAGCGTTTGCGTTTCGCAGCCGGCAGCTCGGGCACCGTACGACGAACGTCTTCGATGCGCTCGGCCGTCACCAGCAGCGGCGGCAAATCAGGCTCGGGGAAATAGCGATAGTCGTGCGCGTCTTCCTTGCTGCGCATCGAGCGCGTCTCACCGCGATCGGGATCGAACAGCCGCGTCTCCTGATCGATCTTTCCGCCCGCTTCGATCAGCTCGACGTGCCGCGCGATCTCGATCTCGATCGCCGCCTTGATGTTCTTGAACGAGTTGAGGTTCTTCAGCTCGCAGCGCGTGCCGAACTCCTTCGCGCCGTGACGCATCACCGACACGTTGGCATCGCAGCGAAACGACCCCTCTTCGAGGTTGCCGTCGTTGACGCCGATGTACACCAGGATGTCGCGGAGCAACTTCAAGTACTCCACCGCTTCATCCGCGCTGCGCAAGTCGGGCTCGCTCACGATCTCCAACAGCGGAGTGCCCACGCGATTCAGATCGACCAGCGACTTGCCCGGCACCGCGTCGTGCACCAACTTGCCCGCGTCTTCTTCGATGTGAATGCGCGTCAGCCGCACGCGCTTGCCCGCCGTCGGCAAGTCGATGCCGCCTCCCAGACAGATCGGAAACTCGTACTGGGTGATCTGGTACCCCTTCGGGCTGTCTGGATAGAAGTAGTGCTTGCGCGACCACTCGCTGCGTTCGTTGACGCGGC
>JAEUJS010000417.1 GCA_016792935.1 Archangium sp.
CGTGTTCCGCGTCGACGTGATGCTCGAGGCGTTTTCCACGTTGATGCCTGAGTTGTCCGCCGCGCTCGCTCCGATTCGCGCCGCATGGGGCACGAAGAAGGCAGCCGCCTCGCTCAAGAAGCACTTCAAGCAAATGCCTGCGACGTCGATCGACTACGGCATCGCGGAGAAGGCTCCGAACATCGCCGTCGTTCCGTCGTCGTGCGGCTGGAGCGACGTCGGCAGCTTCAACGCGATTCCTGAAGTGCGCGCCACCGACGCGAGCGGCAACGTGAGTGAAGGCAACGCGTTCGTCATCGATACGACCGGCAGCATCGTCCTCGCGCAGAAGCGGCCCGTCGCCGTGGTGGGCATGAAGGACGTGGTGGTCGTCGATGCGGGCGACGCCATCCTCGTGTTGCCGAAAGACAAGAGCCAGGACGTGCGCAAGGTGGTCGAGGCGTTGAAGGCGAAGAAGCTCACCGCACACCTCTGAGCTCGATTGGAATTCCGAAGGGGACTCGCGCGTCGAGGCCGCGTGCGACAGATTGAGGGCTCCATGCGTTCGTTGCTGCTGCCGTGCTTGCTGAGTCTGCTGGGTGTGTCGTCTTCGGCGTTCGCTGACGAGGTCGTTCCTCGTCCGAAGTTGAACGAGAAGGAGACCAAGAAGCTCGACGCCAACGAGATCGTCGTGCGCGACTTGAAGCCCACCGACAACAAGGGCGTCGCGGCGGAATCGATGGGCATCATCGACGCTCCGACCACTGAGGTGTGGCCCATCTTGAAGGAGTGCGAACACTTCATGCACTTCATGCCCAAGATGAAGAAGAGCGCGATGCTCGACGAGAACGGCGAGCGGCTCTGTCACACCGAGTTGCGTCTGCCGTTTCCGCTGACCGATCTCTGGTCGGACACGCGCTCGGTCTACAAGGACGACGGCACTTCGTTCATGCGCGCGTGGACGCTGGTGCGCGGCACGTATCACCGCAACAGCGGGTCGTGGCACGTGCTCCCGTGGGGCGATGGCACGAAGACGCTCGTCGTCTACACCATCGATTCCGACCCGAAGATGATCGTGCCCGACGCGTTGATTCGCTCGGCGCAGACCGGCTCGCTGCCCGACGTCTTCGCGGCGATTCGCAAGCGCGTCGTGTACCTGCGCGAACAGTCGCAGAAGAAGTAGTCGGCTCCTGAGCTACGGTCCGCGCCCCGATGACTTCGGTGGTGCTCACGTTGTTGCTCCACGCTGCGCCGACGCTCGAGCTGAGTGCGTCGAGCGACTGTGCCGCCGAGCTGCGTGAGGCGTTTCGCGAGTCGGAATTCCCGCTCGCCGCCGAGGGTGAGGTCGAGCTCACGCTCACGCACGGAGCAGGCAACGAACTCATCGCGCGTCGAGACGATGCGGTCGCGTTGCGCCGTGAGCTTGGGCCTGGAACGTGTGGTGAAGCGTCGCGCGCGGCGGTGGTGATCGTCGGTCGGTGGCTGACGAGTCTTCCGGCATCGACGTGGAAGGGCCCCAAGAAGCGTTCGGTCAAGTTGGACGCGGGCGCGAGCGCGGTGTCTCCCCCTCCCGCTCCTGTGGGAGAGGGTCGGGGTGAGGGAAAGTCAGACGCAGGCGCGGCGAGTTCGCGCGATGGCGGCGCGCGCGATGGTGCACCGACCAACTCCCGTGACGGCGGCGCGCGTGACGGCGCGTCGATGACTTCGCGCGATGGCGGTGCGCGCGATGGTGCGTCGACGGCTTCTCGTGACGGTGTGTTGTCGACTTCGCGCGATGGCGGTGCGCGCGATGGTGCTTCTCCGACTTCTCGTGACGGCGTGTCGTCGACTTCTTCGCGCGATGGCGCGTCGGCGACCTCGCGCGATGGAGGTGCGCGCGATGGCGCGTCGGCGACCTCGCGCGATGGAGGTGCGCGTGATGGTGCGTCGGCGACCTCGCGCGATGGTGGTGCGCGTGATGGTACGTCGTCGACTTCGCGCGACAGTGCGCGTGACGGATCGTCCGCAGCAAGCTTGGACGGCGGCGTGCGTGAGGGCGCGTGGGCGACTTCGCGCGATGGCGGTGCGAGCGCGGGCGAAGCTGGAAGTGGCGGCTCCCTCACCCCAACCCCTCTCCCCGAGGGAGAGGGAGGCACGTCTTCGATCTCGGGCGTGCGCATCGAATCGACCGGCGCAGGATTCACGGGCGACGCAGGCACAGCGCGCATCGGAAAACTGATCATCGACGCTGGCACCGAGCCTCCGCCTGAAGCCGTCATCGGTCGCATCGGAGTTGCGCCCCCACTCGTCACGTTGCCGATCGATCCACCAACACCAACAGCTCCGCCGCTGCGCATCGAAGTCACGCACGCCGAAGCACTCGCTGGCGGCGGCCTCGCGACTCCGGGCGTCGTCGATGCGCTCAGCCCCGCACTCAGCCTCGACCTCGCGCTCGTCTTCAACAAGCGCATCCGCATCGGCGCGCTCGGCACCTTCGACTTCGGGGGCAGCACCAACGTCCTCGACGAACGCAGTCAGATTCGCGGCCGCCTCACCTCGCGCGCAATCCTCACCGCGCCCACCGCGATGTTCTGCTTCGACACCGCTGTGCGTCTCTGCGGCGGAGTCCTCGCCGGTGCGCGCATTACCGAAGGCGACGCGTCAGGCCAGTTCATCTTCCAGCAGGCCGTGCAGTGGAAGGCCGCCTTCACGCTCGGGCCCACGCTCCAGGCCGCGCTCATTCTCGGCCGCTTCCACCTCGCGCTCGACGCCGCGCTGCTCGTCACGCCGACCCCGTCGTCGTTCTCGGTCGTCGGCCTCCCGACCACGCTGAGCTGGCCCGTCGCGCAGGGGCTCTTCCGTCTCTCTATCGGCGTCGGCTCACTCTGAACGTCCGAGACTCGCCGACGGGAATGAACGTTTTCACCCCGTCAGGCCATTCACGTCCGAATCGGCCATGCTCTCCGTAATGCCCATGCAGGTGTCCGAAATCACGGACCTTCCCGACGGACCGGATCCGTTGGTCGAGGCCTGCCGCGAAGGCCAGCCCGGCGCGTTTCGCGCCCTCTACGACGCGCACTTCGACTTCGCGTGGCGCACCGCTCGTCGCCTGGGCCTCCCCGAAGCCGACGTCGACGACGCCGTGCAGGACGCGTTTCGCATCGCCTGGCAGCAGCTCGATCGCTTCACGTGGGGCCGCTTCACCACCTGGCTCTACCGCATCGTCGCCAACGTCGTGTCAGAGCGCCTTCGCCGCAAGCGCGTGCGCGAGTTCTTCGGCGGAATCTTCGGCAGCGCGGAAAAACACGACGCTTCGCTCGAGGCCCGCGTCGAAGCGCGTCAGTCGCTGAAGCTCGTCGAGCAGGCCCTGCGCAAACTCAGCCGCGAAAAACGTGAAGCCTTCGCGCTCTTCGAGATCGAAGGCCTGAGCCACCAGGAAATCGCCGAGCTCACCGGCGCCAGGGTCGAGACCATCCGCACCCGCGTGCACTACGCGCGCAAAGACTTCGAAAAGCTCGTCGCCGAGCTGGGAGTGACCCCATGAAGCACACTGAGAATCACCTCGAGGCGTTCCGCTCGAGCACCGCTGCTCCTCCGACCGGTGCACGCGAGCGCGTGTGGCGTCAGCTCGAAGCGCCGGTTCGCCACCCAACGGCGTCGCCGCGTCGCTCGATGCTCGTGCCCGTCTTCGCCCTCGCCGCCTCGATGCTCGTCGGAGTCGGCGTCGTCAAGCTCGTGCAGTCGCGCAACGCCGTCAGCTCCGAGCGCTGGAGCGACGAGCGCTCAGCCATCGCGTGGAACGACGCGAAGGCGAAGCGCGACCAGCAGACCGTCACCCTCGAGGAAGGTTCCATCGCCGTTTCGTCGTGGGGCAGCACCGTGAACGTGAACGCGCGCGGTCACCGCGTGCGAGTCGAGAGTGGCCTCGCGCTCATTCAAGTCGCCGGAGACGAAGTCAGCGCCGAAGCCATCGAAGGCTCGCTGTTCTTCGACGATCAACTCCACGCCGCGCGCACGAAGACGGAAGTCAGCAGCGAGACCGTGAAGGCGGTCCTCGCGCTGGAATCCGAATCGCTCCGCGCGCGCCGCCTCGTGAAGCGCGCTGAACAATCCGTCACCGAGCAGCGCTTCGAAGACGCCGTGAAAGATCTCGAGACCGTCGCCTCATCCGGAACGCTCGACGCCGAAGTCGCCAACTTCAAGCAGGCCGAGCTCGAGTTGCGAAAGCTCAATCGCCCCGAGGCCGCTTTGAAAACGCTCGGAAATGGCGATGCGAAATTCCCCCGCGGAGCGCTCACCCAGGAACGCCAACTCTCAGAAATCGAGAGTCTCGTGAGGCTCGAGCGCTGGTCCGAGGTCGAGCTCAACACGTCGACTTTCCTCACGC
This sequence comes from Archangium sp., assembly GCA_016792935.1. Classification (GTDB taxonomy): domain Bacteria; phylum Myxococcota; class Myxococcia; order Myxococcales; family Myxococcaceae; genus Archangium_A. The sequence continues at coordinate 4,346 of JAEUJS010000417.1, forward strand.
GTTTCGCTGACAGTGAACGCGCCGACGAGGTGCGCCGGCTCCACGACGACGCGGCGCGCCGCTTGGGAAAATCGCCATGAACGTTTTTCGCGCACAGGTCATTCATGCGCCGAAGAACACAAACTATCTCTGACGGTCCGAGCCGGAGCCGTCGCAAGGAGTGGGGAACATGAAGTCGTCGATCGTCAAGAAGTGTCTCGGCGCGGTGGGGCTCCTCGCCCTCGCCGCGTGTGGACCGATGGTCGGTTCGCGCTACATCAAGTCGCAAGACGTCGGCGCCGGTCAGGCCGCGCTCATCACCGTCGATGCGAACGAGAGCCCTGAGCTCGCGGGCACGCGCCTCGACATTCCCGTCGGAGCCCTCACCACCGCCACCAAAGTCACCGTCGAGCTCGGTCTCTACAGCCTGCTCGGCAACGAACTCTCCGCCGGGCCGACCGCGGTCTTTGGTCCTGCCAACACCAACTTCACGGCCGACGTCATCCTCTCGCTGCCTGTCACCGGCATCGGTCCGACCGACGACATCGGCATCGTCGCGGAAGACGAGAACGGTCTGACCTGGGAGATCGACGCGAACCAGGTCGCGCTCAACGCGCAGCGCAACATCGCCACGTTCCGCATTCGCCGCCTCGCGAGCTTCCAGCCGCGCCGCCGCATCGCGTGCACCAGCGACAGCCAGTGCGCGATGGGTCTGCAGTGCGTGAACGGCCGCTGCCAGAACCCGCCCACCATGTCGACCGACGGCGGCTCGTCGTGCCCGATGTCGTGCCCCATGAACTCGGTGTGTGACCCGGCGCGCGGCGTCTGCACGCAGAACACCAACGCGTGCATGTCGAACGCGGACTGCCCGATGGGGCTCGCCTGCGTGAACGGCGTCTGCAACGTGCCGGGAACGAACACCTGCGGCCCGATGGGTTGCCCCAACGGCCAGACCTGCACCAACGGCATGTGCGCCACGATTCCGAGCGACGGCGGCACCATGAACCCCAACGCGTGCATGTCGAACGCTGACTGCGCGATGGGCGAGCTCTGCTTCAACGGGGTGTGCCGCGCCGCCTGCGTGCCGCACGTCGAGACCTGCAACATGCTCGACGACGACTGCGACGGTCAGGTCGATGAGGGCGGCGTGTGCAACAACCCGAACGACGGCGGGGTCTCGTGCGGCAACGCGATGTGCGGCGCTGGAGAGACCTGCGAAGACGACCCGCGCGACATGTGCCTGCCGAACATGGGCGCGGTGTGCCCGACCATCTGCGTGCCGTCGAACCCGACTGACGGCGGCATGACTACGCCCGACGGCGGCACGGTGAACGACGGCGGCATGACCTGCCCCAACGGCATGTGCACCGACGGCGGCAGCACCACGCCGGACGGCGGCAACGTGAACGACGGCGGCATGACCTGCCCCAATGGCATGTGCTCCGACGGTGGCAGCACCACCCCCGGTGACGGTGGCTCGCCCACCATGTGCCGCACCAGCATGGAGTGCGCGATGGGTCAGCAGTGCGTGATGGGCGTCTGCCTCTAATTCGGGCTCAGACCTTCGACCATTCGATCAAGTCGACTGACTGCCGCGCGAGGGTGAAGTCCACCACCTCGCGCGGCACAGCCACGTCTCCACCCAGCTGGTACGGCATCGGGCGCGAGAGGTGCAGTCGCACGCCGGTCACCCACCAGTCGTGCATGCCGGCCAGCTCGCGGCCCCACCACAGCTTGAACATGTTGTTCACGCCGGTGAGCACGGGCCGGTCGTAGACGCGGAAGTTGAAACGACCAGGCACCGCTTCGGCGTAGGGGAACGCCATGAACTTCGCTCCCCAGTACGGCTCGACGCCCGCGGCGCCGATCGACATCGGGCCTTCGTACAGTTGCTTCGTGTCGCTCGGGAGCGTGATGCGTTCGCGCTTCCCAGAGCCCCCTGGGGCGACGGCGTTGGGTGGCGAAGCGAACGTAATGGCGGGTTCTCCGATGTTCTCGAGCTTCAGAGTCGTGCGGTCTTTGCGACGCGCCCATTCCTCGGGCACGGTGATGCGGAACAACGAATAGAGATAGCCCCACACGCCCTTGCTCAAGCGTGACGCGAGGCCGCCGGCGACGAACTGGTTGCTGCGCTTCTCGAGGTTGCGCTTGTAGTCGTGCAGCAAGGTCGCATCCCAACCGACTCCGGCGAACTGACAGACGCGGCCTTCGACCTCGATGAGGCCGAAGCGGTGGAGCGGCGGCGTCTCGCTCAGACTCGGCAGACCCTTGAGCTGCGTCTCGTATTTCTTCGCGCCGACCGCGCTGGGCCAGCCGTTGCCGGTGCCGAGCTTGAACAGACCGATGGTGGGGAACTCGGTGATGCCGCGATCGCGCAGCAGGTTGAGGAGCGCGACCACCGTTCCATCTCCGCCCCCGCAGAAGATGATCTTCGGCATCGACTTCACGAGCTCGTCGGCGTGCAGCTTCGCTTCGTCGAACGTCGAGGCGGCGTACACGCGCGCGTCGGGGAGCGTCTCCTTGAACTGATCCACGCACCGCGGCGTCACGCGCTTCGCGTTCGCGTTGAACCAGCCTGCGACGGACTCTCCACGGCCCAGAGACATCGGGACTGGCGCTCTAGCTCAATTGCGGCCCGTGTCTCATGTGGTGAGAAGAACAGTGGAGTCCGCATGTCGCTCCGCGGTGACGGACAGCGTGCGGCGTGACGGACGCTCTGGTTGCTGCGTTCGCTCGGAGAAGGCCGGGCACTGTCATTGCTCAGGTGCTCAGGCGTACACTTTCGGAGGTCGGGCGCATGGGCGGCGAAGTCACGCGGGACGAGTTTGAGGCACTGAAGATCAGGGTGACGGTCATGGAAAACGCGGTGAATCAGGTGTTTCAGGAAATCGCGCTCCTTCGGCAGGAACTGAACAAGCTCACCGAGTCGGTCGACAAGGTCGACGAGCGCGTCGAAAGCGCCGTCAAAGAGATCAAGGCGCAAGCCGACCTCCATCAAGCGTCCATCATGTCTGTGCTCCTCGCGCCGAGGCGAGGGTGACGGTCGAAGAAGCAATCGATCGGCTGTTTCGGGAACTCGCGCTTCTTCGGACAGACATGCATGCGGGCTTCGACCGACTCGATGCGCGTTTCGATCGTTTCGATGAGCGCTTCGATGCGCGTCTCGACGGGATCCGTCGGCAATTGACCGAGGTCCAGACGAACATCATCTCGGCTTTCAACGCGAAGAAGTCCTCGGGCGAGAGCTGATGCTCGTGGGAGAACGCGGCGAACCAACTCTCTCAGCAGATGGCGGCTGTCTGTGGAGCGATCATGTTGTCAACGAGCCCTTGAACAGAGCGCCTCGAGTCGATCGAGAACATCGTTCTGGAGTTACGGACGCAAGCCGAGCTCCACCACTCGTCGATCATGTCTGCGCTGCTTTCGCTCACACCAGTCCGGTGAGTTCGCGCAGCAAGAGACCGCAGGTCGCGCTGAACGCGTTCGTCACCAGACTCCAGAACAGCGCGCGCTCGACGCCGTTCGATTTGAGCCACCACGCTTCGACGACGACCGCGAAGCCTTCCGCGAGCAGCACGACGGCGCTCCACGGGATCCACGCAGCGAGCGACGGAAACACGAACCACACGATGGGATGCGTGATGGCGCTCGCGAAGAACGCCACGCGCCATGAGCGCGAGATGCGCCAGTAGATCGGCATCTCCAACGCCTGCGTGAGCGCGAAGGCGACCAACCACCCGCGCAGCAGAATCAGCACGGAGGCCGTTTCCCCTCGACGAGAAACACCGCGGCCGCTCCGAACTCGAGATAGCCGTGGAACGCCGCGAGCCGCAGATAGCCGAGCCGCGCCTCTCCCAAATCCATCGCGCCCCACACGGCGATGAACACGCTCAGCCCGATGAAGACGATGAGCAACGGAACGCCGAAGTCCTTCTCGAGCGCGCGCCACGTCTCGCGAAAGGGCCGCGGGGCAGGGCGGTGCCGCGCATCTTCGGGAACCAATCGCAGCCACATCGCGTAGTGCACCGACTGCAGGAACGCGAACGAGAGCACCAGCCGCGCGCCGAGCACGCCGTCAGTCACCGGCGCATTCGTCGCCACGAATTCTCCGAGCGACGTCGCGGTCGCGGGAGCGCCCC
>JAEUJS010000475.1 GCA_016792935.1 Archangium sp.
CGCGACGATGACCACGTCGTCAGCGCGAACGGTCTCGTCCCAGTTGCGCATCAACGGCCCGGGATGTTCGAGCCAGCCGAAGCGGTCCATGTCCTTCTTCCGCTCGGAAGGAAGGTGGGTGTCACCAATCGCGAAGAGCCGCATCGTCAGTAGCGGCAGTACGTCTGACAACCCGGGTTCATCGCCATCGTCTGACCCGTCGCGCAGTTTGCTGCCGACGTCGGCACGCAGAAACCAGAAGTGCCGCACGTCTGCCCCATCGGACACGCCGCGCCCGTCCCGCAGCTGCAGCGACCGCTGGTGTCGACCGGCTCCATCATGCACGACGACTGGTTGATGGACTGGCAGAGCTGCCCGCCCGCGCACGCGAGACCGCAACCGCCGCAGTTGCTGGTGACCAAGGTGGTGTTGACGCACGTGCCGCCGCAGCAGCGATCAGCCGGACGCGAGCCGCAGCTCGTTCCATCGGACAGCGGCGCGTGCAGACAGCGCCCAGTGCCCGCTTCACACGTGCCGTTCGTCGCCTGACACGGGGACGGCGGCGTGTTGCACACCTTCGGCGTTCCGCGCTGGCACGTGGTGCCCATGCAGACGTCGCCCACCGTGCACGGATCGTTGTCGTTGCAGGCCTGCGCAGCACAATCGGAGTCAGCGCAATCGCGCGCGCCGTCGTTGTCATCGTCCAGCCCGTCGGCGCAGTTCGTCTCGCGCCCGCCGCCTCCATCGGTGCCACCGCCGCCACCACCGCCGCCGTCAAACGACGTACCGGCGTCGCCGCCCTTGCACACGTTGTTCACGCACGTGAAGCCAGGGAGACACTCGCCCGCCGAGTCACACGGCTGGCTGTTGGGATCGAACTGCGTGAGGAGCGTGCAGCCACTCGCCAGAATCAGCGCGAACGGGAGCGCGTTTCGAAGGCCAAACATGCGGTGACTATTCCACGTTTCTGCCGGCCTCGCCGTGGAACCAACACGCTCGCGCGGTTTTTCGTGCAGCGAGTTCGTGGTGCACCACAAGACGTGACATACGCGCCGCCATGCGCGCCTTCGTGTCTGTCTTGATGCTCGCCGCCGTCTCGTCGTGCAGCGCTCCGCCGAAGATGGGCAAGGGCACTCCGCCGACGAACTTCTGCCCCGGCGGGCCCGGCTGCGAGAAGGGCAACGACGGCAAGTTCACGGTCGGCATCGCCGCGCGCGCCACCAGCCCCACCGCGTGGGAACAACCGCGCGCCGACTTCCTGAAGAGCATCGGCGACATCTGTCCCGAAGGGTCTCCGGTCGGGAGCGATGGGCTCCCGCACTGCGCGGAGCTGATCGACGACGCGTGGAAGGACTGTGGCCTCGACACGCTGTGCCCGGGAGCCGTTGGCTACACCGCGCCCGACGCCGACGGCTCGCAGGGTGACGGCAAGCTCGACTGGTTCTTCGACTGCGGGAGAGACCGCAAGTGCCCGGGCTCCGCGGGCTACACCGCGCCCGACGCCGACGGCACCGAGGGCAACGGAAAGTTCGACGGCTTCTGGCTCGCGGGCTTCGGCAACAACATGCCGATGTGGGACGTGCACGACGACACGTTCGCGCGCGCGCTGGTGATGACGAACGGAGACGTCAGCATCGCCATCGTCAGCATCGACGCGGTCGGTCTCTTCAACGACGACATCCTGAAGATTCGCGCGCGCGTGGCGAAGAAGATGGAGAGCCCTCCGGACTTCATCCTCATCTCGTCTACGCACACCCACGAAGGGCCGGACACCATGGGCCAGTGGGGACCGCGGCCGGTGTTCATTCCCGAGCGCGGCGTCGACGACGTGTGGTTCGACCAGGTGCTCATCGAGAACGCCGCGCAGGCCGTGGTCGATGCAGCGACGAGCGCGCGTGAGGCGAAGGTGTTCTCCGCGGTCGGTCATCTTGGAGCGCGAACCCGCGAGACGTTGCGCGACTCACGCGACCCGCAGGTCATCGACGACACGGTCAACGTGCTCAAGTTCACCGAGAAGGCGAGCGGAGACGTCATCGGCACGCTCGTGAACTGGGGCAATCACCCCGAAGTGTTGAGCGACGTGAACAACCGCGCGTCGAGCGACTTCTCGTGGGGCATTCGCGAGGCGATGGAGAAAGGCGTGTTCAACGAGGCCGGTCAGTTGCTCACGCCGGGCGCGGGCGGCACGTGCGTCTTCCTGCAGGGAAAAGTCGGCGGGCTGATGACGCCGCTCGGAGTGAACACGGTGAGCGTCGACGGCACGATGCCCAGGCAGCGCTCGTACGCGAAGACCAGGGCCGTCGGAGATCTCGTCGCCGGCACCGCGCTCGAGGCGCTCAATGGCGCGCAGGAAATCACCGCTCCGCTGCTCGCGTTCGGTCACCAGCCGCTGCAGTTCCGCGTCGAGAACACCTCGTTCCAGTTGGTGTTCATCAACTTCTCCATCTTGAAGCGGCGGCTGATCGACTTCGACAAGATGAAGGTCATCAGCGAGACGAACTTCCCGAAGGTGCAGAGCGAGGTGTCGAAGATTCAGCTCGGCCCCGTGCGCTTCCTCGGGGTGCCCGGTGAGTTGTTCCCCGAGCTCGGCATCGGCTTCGACCCCGCGTTCGCGTTCGGGAGAGATCAGATCAACCCGATGAATCCGAACCCGCCGGATCTCTCGATGGCGCCCGCTCCGCCGTATCTGCAGGAGCAGCTGGGCGGAGAGATCAACATGGTGGTCGGTCTCTCTGGAGACGAGGTCGGATACCTGGTGCCGCCGTACGACTACAAGGTGCACCCCACGATGCCGTTCGCCGAAGAGGCCGATGGCGACCACTACGAAGAGACGAACTCGCTGGGTCCTTCGACCGTGCCGACGTTGCTCGAGGCCGCACAGAAGTTGATGTCGTGGGAACCGGGGCTCTGAATTTCAGCGGAAGTCGTCGGGCGAGAGTCCGTGCGCTTCGAACAGCCGGTACAGATAGCTGCGCGCGATGCCGGCTTCCTTCGCGACGGCTGAGGCCGAGCCCTTGTGCTTGCTGAGCAGCGACTCGAGGTAGCTCTTCTCGAACGCAGCGAGCGCCTTGTCGCGCGCTTGATGAAAGTCGTCGGCAGCTTTTCCACCTTCCGAGCTGTCCGGCGGCTTCACCTCGCCGAGCGTCACCGCGCGCTCGACCGCGTTCGCGAGCTCGCGCACGTTGCCGGGCCAACGCCAGGCGGCGAGCGCTCCGAGTGCTGAGGCAGACAGCGGAGCCTTTGCTCCCGCACGATTCGCGAAGTGCGCGGCGAGCAACGGAACGTCGTCGAGGCGATCTCTCAACGCAGGCACCTCGAGCGCGATGCTCGCGAGGCGGAAATACAAATCAGAGCGGAAGCGGCCGGCCTTCACTTCGGCCTGCAGGTCTTTCGTGGTGCTGGCGAGCGTTCGGAAATCTCCCGTTCGCACCTTCGCGTCGCCGACGCGTTGGAAGGTCCCCGACTCCAGCACGCGCAACAACACCGGCTGCAGCTCGAGCGGGAGCGACGCCACTTCGTCGAAAAACAACGTGCCGCCGCTCGCGCTCTCGACGAGCCCGATGCTGTCCTTCACCGCTCCGGTGAACGCGCCGCGCACGTGACCGAACAACACCGAGCTCACCAACGAGCCGGTGAGATTTCCGCAATCGACGACCACGAACGGCGCCTTCACGCGCGGAGAGAGCTCATGAATCGTGCGCGCAACGAGTTCCTTGCCGGTGCCGGTCTCTCCGGTGATGACGCACGTCGCATCCGTCGGCGCGACGGCTTCGAGCTGCGCGAACAACGTCCGCATCGCGGTGCTGCGACCGAGGAGCGCGCCGAGTGACGGCTTCTCGCTCACCGCTCCAGCTCTCATCAGAGGAAGCAACGCGAGGGTGGTGTTGCCGAGATCGATCGTCGCTCCGACGGGAACGTCGAGACGGGTGAACTTCGCGCCGAGGTACCGCGTGCCGTTCTTCGAGCCTTGATCCACCACGCGCACGCGGGCGCCCGTCAGCTCGAGGGTGGCGTGGCGGCGCGAAATACCTCCATCAGTCAGCCGAACTGCGCAGTCAGAGTGGGTGCCGACGAGCACCGTGCCTTCGCGCACCTCGAACGAAGCGCCGGCATCGGGCCCGGCCTGCACGACGACCCGAATCGGCCGCGGCGCCGCGCTCAGCAGACTCGGATCGAGCGTGTCGGTGCGACCGTCGTTCTCGTGCACGTCGCGACGTGTAGCACTGTGCCCGCCATCGCGACGCAGCAGGCAACTTCGACCAAACGAGCGCGCGTGTATCATGCGCCTCTGAGATGTCAGTGCCGGGGCTCAAACCGACGGTGGAGTTCGAAGAGCAACCGACGCCGCGGTTGCTCGACACGACCACGGGTCAGGCGCTCCCGCTCACCGAGACCGAAGCGCAGCTGCTCAAGTCGTGGGACGGCTCGGCTTCGGCGACGCGACTCTCAGCCGCGGTCTTCATGCACGGGCTCGACATCGAGCCGTGGCAGATCGAACAGTTCTTCGAGCGGCTCGAGCGCGCCGGAGTGCTCGCCACCGCGCGCCCCAACATTCCGAACTACACACCCGCGCAGCCCGGCGTCGAAAACCCCGAAGACATCGTGCCGAGTCTGCGCGCGGATCTGATCATCACGCGCCCCGAAGGCATGAAGGGCACCATGCAGGTGAAAGACCCGATCGCCGATCGCGTCTTCACGCTCTACGACTTCGAGGTGTCCATCGCGCGCATGCTCGACGGCAAGCGGTCGGCCGCCGAGGTGCTCACCGCCGCCAACCGCCTCGGCATTCCGGTCAACCTCGGCACGCTCAAGACGTTCTTGCAGCAGCTCAAGGCGTACAAGTTCATCGACCAGGACGTCACCGGCGGCGACTCGACGTGGGCCAAGCGCTCGCAGTGGACCGAAGAAGTGCGGCAGCTCTACCAGGGCGCGCTGCGCATGATGCGCTCGGGAAAATTCGACGAGGCGCTCTCGTACGCCGACGCGATGGCGGAAGCAGACCCCACCAACCCCGAGGCCAAAGAGCTCCGCGCGCGCATCGAGGAAGAGGCGAAGGGTTCGCACGAGCTGCGCGTCGACTTCGAGACGCTGCACACGCCGATCGCCGCCACGAAAATCCCCGCCGACGAGACTGGCCCGTTCGCGAGCTTCGGCTTCAATTCGTCGCCGCCGGCGCTGGCCGAGCTGCCACCGATTCCCAGCGCGCTCAACAACCCGGTGGTGACGTTGCCGAAGGTGTCGCTCGGCGAGCGCCTCAAGCAGAACAAGAAGCTCGTCATCGGAGCCGGCGCGGCGCTGGTGCTGCTGATCGTCCTCTTCCGGCCGGTGTCGGTGACGCAGGTCGTGGCGTGTGAGCTGCAGCTGGCTCCGCTCGGCACGCCTCGCACGGCGCGCGGTGGAAAGGTCATCAAGAAGGAAGTCGCTCCGGGCGCGAAGGTCGAGAAGGGCGCGGTGCTCGCGCGGCTCGGTGCGGGCGAGTCGATGGAATCACTCGACGCGAAGGAAAAGGAACTCAAGGACAAGCTCGCCGCGCTCCCGCCCGCGCAGGAAGGCAAGAAGGTCGACGCCGCGCGCGCCAACGTGCGCAAGGCCGAAGCCGCGGTCGCCACGCTCGAGAAGATCGGCAAGCAGAGCGCGAAGAACGCCAGGCTCGTCGCGGGGAAATTGAAGGCGAAGAGGAAAGCGCTCGATCAAGCGAAGGCGCAGCTCGACAAGCTGACGCACGACGGCGCGAAGACCGCGCTCGAAGAAGAGCTCAAGGGCGTCGCCACGCGAAAGATGGGCGTGCAGGCCGAGCTCGAGAAGTCGATCGTGCTCGCTCCGGTCGCAGGCGTGTTCGTCTCGGTCGGCCCGCTGCCCGAAGAGCTCGCTCCGAATGATCCGTGGGGGCAGATCGCAGCGCCGTTCTTCACGGTCATCACGCGCGAGCCGCTCATCGCCGGAGCGCAGAGCGCCACCTTCAAGGGCCCCGGCCTCGACGCCGAGGTCACCATCGTCGAGGGAAAAGCACAGGTCCCCGTCGCGCCCGCACTGGTCGGCGCGAAGGGCACCCTCGAGCTCAGCGCAGGCCGCACGCCATGGCTGTTGTCGCTGTTCTAGAAGTTGTTTCGCTTCGCTCAGCTCGCCGCGCGAATGTGACCCGTCGGGCAGATGTAATTGCCGTCCTCGGCCACCTTCATGCCGCGACCACACATGCGGCACGAGGGGAGCATCGAGTGCGTGGGCGGAGTGGGCGGCGCCCCGTTGCCCTTCATCGATGAAGTGGGCTTGAGCCGCATCAGCTCGTCACGCACCTTCGCGAGCAACTCGGCGCGCACGCCGCGGTACTTCGCCTGGAGCTGTGCGAGCCCCTTCATCATGTCCTGGAACTGCGCTTCGCGACCGTCGTCGAACGTGGCTTTCATGACGAATTGCATGGTGATCATCCTCGGCGATCGCCGCAACCCCCTTTCGATGCGGCCCGAGGCGGCAGATCGGCCTCGCGCGAGAACTGTCGTGGCTCTCAGCAGTTCCGTGCGCGCGTCTGATCGGACTTTTTTCGACCCTGATCCGAAAAGTTCAGAATTCGACGCGAACCGCGGTCACCGCGCCTTCGTTCACGGTCACGGTGCGCTTCTTCGTCTCTCCGCCGGGGCCCTTGAAGAGCAGCGTGTGCTTGCCCGCGGGTAGCGGAAATTTCGCGAACGGCGTGCGATCGAGCAGCTTGCCGCCGAGCATCACCTCGGCCCACGGAGACGCGTCGGCGCTCAAGTAGCCGACCTTCACAGCTGGAAGCGGCTGTTTCACCGGCGTCGGTCGCTTCGCCACCACGACCGGCACGGGCCTCACGCTCGGCGGCTCGGGCTTTGGATCGTCCGGCGCAGGAATCGGCGGATCCGGATCCAGTTTCGGTTGCGTGACCTCGACTGGCCTGGGCCTCGGCGCGACCAGCGGTGGATCGACCACTGCGGGGATGGTGAGCGGCGCGTCACTCTTCGGCTGCTGTGACGTGTACACGCCCCACGACAGGCCGCTGATCAGCAGCAGCGCCGCGACCGTCACCAGGCCCCTGCTCCGCGCAGCCGACTTCGCGGGCCGTGGCGCCGCGAGCTGCTGCGCCGGAAGCTCGAGCTGTGTCGGCGTGACGGTGATGACCGAGCGCGTGCCCTCAGCGAGCTCTTCACCTTCGGCGCTGCCGAGCGCCTCGTTGCAATGCGCGAGCACGAACTCGGCGAGCTCGGGAGAGGTCGCCACCGGCCCATCGACGAGCGCTTCGCGAAACGCCTTCGCCGACGCAAAACGCTCCTCGGGTTTGCGAGAGAGCGCCTTGCGCAGCGCGGCCGCGAGACCGGGCGTGACGTCCTGGCGCAGCGACTCGATGGGCTCGACCTTCCCTTCCACCACCGCCTTCAACGACTCCGAGAAGTGGTCGCGCTTGAACGGGTGCACGCCGGTCAGTGCTTCGTAGAGCGTCAGCGCAGCCGAATAGACGTCGGCGCGCGCGTCGATGCGCGACGAACGCGTCACCTGCTCGGGCGCGACGTAGGCCGCTTTTCCACGCACCACGCCGGGCTCCGTCATCGAGCCGTCGTGAATGCGCGCGATGCCGAAGTCGGTGAGCAGCACGGCGCCGTTGCGCGAGACGAGGATGTTTCCGGGCGTCACGTCGCGGTGCACCACCTGGAGCGGCTTGCCCTGCCCATCTGCCAGACCGTGCGCGTAGCCGAGCGCTTCACACAGGCCGGTGCCGAGCAGGCGCACGATGGGAAGTGGCAGCTCGACGCCCTGCTTCGAGAGGTCGCGCAGCAAACGCCCGAGCGTCACGCCGTCGACCAGCTGCATGGCGATGAAGGGCCGGCCGTCGGCCTCTCCGACGTCGAAGATCTCGACGATGTTCGGGTGGTGCATGCGCGCGGCGAGGCGAGCCTCTTCGTGAAAGCGACGCACCAATTCGGCCGAGTCAGCGAGATGCGGGAGCAGGAACTTCAGCGCGACCCGCTTCTCGAAATTCCCGACGCCGGTGAGGCGCGCGACGAACACTTCTCCCATGCCGCCGCCGGCGATCTTCCTGATCAGCTCGTAGCCGCGGTCCAAAACGCGACGAGGTTACAGCACGCGACTACGGAGGGCAGCCGCCCACGTCAGCCACCGAGAGCCACGCGTCGTCGACGTACACGCCATCGCCCGCATCGAAGCGGCTGTTCGCGGTGAGTCGCAGCTGAATGGTGCTCACGCCGATCGACGCGTATTCCTCTTTCACCTGCACCCAGGCGTTGCGCACCGTGATGCGGGAGCCCGAGCTGGTGGCGGTGCCTCCGTCGAAGAAGCGGTCTCGCACCGTGAGCGTGAGGTCCACACCCGCGTCGCTGTCGCTGCGAAGCCACAGCGAGCCGCAGAACAACATGCCGAGCTCCGCACCGGGCACGTCGTTGTTGGGAATGAGAATCGGCTGCTGCTGGTACGCGGTCGACTGGAAGCGCCCCGAGCGATTTCCCGAGTGGCCTGCGTCGCTGGGCATCAGACGGCCGGTCGAAGCGCGCCACTGCGACACGCTCGCGTCGGCGGTGAGCGACTCGAAGCCCGGATTCGCGAGGAGATTGACGCCGCGCGGAATTCCCGCGTCGAGTGGGCCGGCGTCTTGCGGTCCTGCGTCGACGCCTGCATCGCTGCCAGCGTCGATGCCCGCGTCGAACCCGGCGTCACGGCCTGCGTCGGGGCGGCCTGCATCAGCGCCCGCGTCGAAGAGCGTGTCTTCGTTCACGCACACCGCTTCGATGCACTCGAAGCCATCTCCACACGGGCGGGCGTCGTCGCAGCGCAGGCCCGTCACGTCGAGCGGCGCGAGCTCGCAGCCCGCCACCAACATCGACAGCAGGAGCGCGCGTCGGCTCACCACGCGAGCACCAACCCGAGCGTCAGCGTCAGGCCCGCTCCGATGAACAGGCCCAGCGCCCACGTCTGCTGCGAGACGCCGTCGCGCTCGGCCTGCAGCGCGGTGAATGCGTAGTCACCCGGAGGACGAATGCGATCTCTGGCCGCCTGCCGCAGATTGAAGCCCGCCACCTGCAACCCGCTCGCGAGGCCCGCGGTGACGACGGCGGCTCCGGCGAGAATGAAGCCCGCGATGCGTCGCCCCGGGATCACCGCCGGCGGTGCCTTCACCGGCTCGGTCACCGTCTTCGGCTGCGCGTCGATGAGCGGCACCTTCTCGATGCGCGGCTCCTCTTTCGTCGCCAGTGACCATTTCACGAAGTCGTCCACGCCGCGCGCTTCGACGTACCACTCGAGCTGACCGCCCATCGCGACCACCAGCGGAAACACGTATTGGTGGCGCTTGCCGTCGAGCACCGAGCTTTCCCATTCACCGCTGTTCCGACGCTGCACCAGCACCACGCGAATCACTTCGTGCCACGGGTCGATGAGCCGCACCGTCACGCTGCCGCGCGCGCTCGGCCGCTCCTCGAGTCGCACGTAGCCTTCGGGGAAGTGACTCTTCTTCGCGGCGTCGAACACCTCGGTCACTTTGGGAGAAGCGACGTCGCGTGAGAGCTCCGCGGATGGGTCGAGTTCGAGCATCGCGATGAACGTCGCGCTCGCCGCGTCGCGCTGACCTTCGGCGATCTGACAGTACGCGAGCAGCTCGAGAATCGACTTCTGCTCGGCGTCGTCGAGGCCACGCACCTTGCGCGCGATCTCGAGCCGCTCGATCGCTTCGGCGAACTTGAGCTGCGCCATCAACGCGCGCGCTTCGTCTCGCCACGGGTTCGCGGGCTGCGCCATCAAGACGATCGCAGCCGCGAGGGCGAACATGATCCGCATTTGCCCCGCCCCAAGTGTGCGACGCAAGAGCGGAAATCCGCTGTCACCTCCCGGGGGACAGTGACGTGAGCGAGCGCAGTCCACATCGCCTGCGCCGCGTGGAAATCGGCTCCTAACCACCCAGAACCACGACCCAATTCAACTGGCCCCGACCTTGCGAAGGGAACGCGTCATGCGTTGCTCTTCTGTCCTCGTCTTTCTGGTCGCCAGCGGGTGCATGGGCTCCATCAGATCAGCCGACGAGTCGGCTGGGGCACACGAGATGAAGCCGGCGCCCGTCGAAGTACCGGCCATCGTCGTGGTGAACGGCGCGCCGATCGACACCACGCGGCCGATGCGGAGCAATCAGGGAAACTGGTCGGCGCCCTCCGCGCTGTGGCTGCAGAGCGGAGCGGCGACGGTGCTCGACGGCGACTCGGTGAAGCAGTCTCGGGCAACGACCAATGGAAACGGCTTCGAGGTCATCCTCGTCGGCACCACCGATGATGCACGCGCTCCGGGCAGCGTGCGCGCGATGACGGTGCGCGGTGACGGCGTTTTCCTCGCGGGCACCAACGGCTTCTTCCACGACGCGCCGGGCCGCTTGCTCCGCTCGCCGCTGTCGGACTCGTTCAACATGGCCACCATTCGCTTCGTCGACTTCACCGACGGCGCGTTGTGGGTGACGACTTCCACCGAAGCGGTGCGCGTGCTCGACGGCCAGCGCGCGACCGTGAAGGTGAACGACGCAGAAGAGAGCGGCGCGTTGCAGGCGGTGGTGGGCCGCTCTGCTTCGCGCGCGCTCGTGGTGAAGGGCGCCTCGCTCTACGCGGTCGACCTGGTCGCGCGTGAAGTGAAGACGCTCGCGCGTGGGCTGACGACGGTCACCGCGATTTCGCACCGCGATGGCGTGGTGTTGCTCGGCACCGACGACGGCCTCGTCGAAGTTGCTGCCGACGACGTCGTCTCGCGCCGCACGCTCGCCGCCGCCGGAGCGAATGCCGCCAACATCGTCGACCTCGAGGGCTCGCTGGTGACGACGTCGAGTGCCGTGCTGCACGTCACGAACGCGAGCGCGGTCATTCTCTCTGACGTCGCGTCGCCGTGGCCCGACTCGCTGGCGAAGGACGCGACCGGCGACGTGTGGTTCCTCGACGGAGCGAGCGTCACGCGCCTCACCACGTCCATCGCGCCGCCGCCCCCGTCGTTCGCGGCCGACGTGAGGCCGTTCTTCGCCGCGCACTGCAAGAGCTGCCACGCGACGGGCGCGAGCTACGCGCCGGTGCTCGACCTCGAGAACTACGGAGTCGCCAGGACCTGGGCGCAGGCCACCGTGCGCCGCCTCACCGACACCCTTTCGCCGATGCCTCCCGCCTCGGCCGAAATCCTCACACCCGCCCAGTACGACGTCGTCGTGCGCTGGGTCGACGGAGGGCTGCTGCCATGAAACCCATGAAGGTCATCCTGACGTTGTGCACGCTTCTCTCTTCCGTCGCCGCTGCGCAGGTGAGCGCGTCGTGCGACCAGCCGCGCGAAATCGACAAGTACCAGCTGCTGCGCCGCCTGAGCCTCGACCTGCGCGGCAAGGCGCCGAGCTACGACGAGTACCTCGCGCTCGATGCGCAGAGCACCATTCCGCAATCGACCATCACCGCGTGGCTGGCGAGCGACGACTTCCGCATCGCGATGCGCCGCTACCACGAGGAACTCTTCTGGCCGAACGTCAGCAACGTCGCGCTCAACAACGTCAACGCGCAGCTGGTGCAGCTCACCGGCCCCGACGCGTGGGCGATTTCGTCGGCCGGCAAGCGCCGCATCTTCCGCGGGCTGACCGACATCAACACCGTCAACGGCGTGCAGTGCGGTGACTTCGAGCAGACACAGTTCACCGCGGGCTTCGTGCCGGTGGCGAGCGCGGTGCGCACCGTCGTCGTGAACGGCACCACGGTGAAGCAAGAAGGCTGGCGCATGGTGACGCCGTACTGGTCCACCACGCCCATCAAGGTGTGCGCGTACGACGCGATGGAGACCACCAGCGTCACCGTCAGCGGCCGCGTCATTGCGTGCAACAGCGTCGACGCCGACGCGCGCGCGGAATGCGGCTGCGGCCCCGGCCTCGCGTACTGCTACGGCCCGACGGCCAGCGTGCGCACCGTGATTCAGCAGGCGATGCGCGAGCAGCTCAACCTGATGGTGGACCGCGTCAGCACCGGCGGTCAGCCGTACACCGAGCTCATCACCGCGCGGACCGCTCCGACCAACGGGCCGCTGACGTTCTGGAAGAAGAACCTCGCGCCGCACTTGTCCTACTCGCGCATCGTCGCGCTGCCCGACCCCAACGAGCCGCTCACCAACGCGACCTGGAGCGATGCCACGTGGCGTCAGGTCGATCGCGGCTCCGCGCTGCATGCGGGAGTGTTGAGCACGCCGGCGTACCTGCTCCGCTTCCAGACCAACCGCGGCCGCGCGAACCGGTTCCGCATCGACTTCGAGTGCGAGAGCTTCGTGCCGCCCTCTCAGCTGGAAACGCCGGCCCAGGGCTGCAGCGATTCTTCGGGCGACCTCACGCAGCGCTGCACCTGCCGCTACTGCCACCGTCAGCTCGAACCGCTCGCCGCGGGCTTCGGCAACTTCGCCGAAGCGGGCACCACGCTGATGACCGACCTCACGATGTTCCCCCGCACGCGCGCTTCGTGCGTGAACAACGGTGGAACGTTCTGCAACCGCTTCTACGTGACGGACGATTCGGCGGACAACCCGGGCGCGTTGTTGCCGTACCAGTACGCCGACGCCGCGCACCCCGACATCACCAGCGCGCTCGCCGCGGGCCCTCGTGGCCGCGCGGACGCCATCATCGCCGACGGCACGTTCGCTCGCTGCGCGGTGAAGCGCACCTGGTCGTACTTCATGAAGCGCGACCTGCGCGTCATCGGCACCGACCCCGATGAGAACGCGACGCTCGCCACGCTCACCAGTGGCTTCACCGCCAACGGCCACAGCCTCCCGTGGCTGGTCGAACAAATCGTCTCGCAGCCGACGTACCGGAGGGTCCGATGAAGACCGTGACCAATGTCTCCCTCTCCTCCGCGATGCGGGGTGAGGGGCAGTTTCGAGCACTCACGCTCGGAGCCGTGCTCATCGCGTTCGCAGCCTGTGACGAAGCACCGACCGTCACCCAGCCAACCGGCCCGCAGCTCGGAGTGGAAGACACCGCGCCCGTGATGCCGCTCGATCATCCTCCCGTCGACGGAATGGGCGGAGGCACCGGCGGTGGTCTCACCGGCGGCGGCACTGGCGGCGGAACCGGCGGCGGCACCGGCGGTGGCACGACGGGCGGCGGAACCGGCGGCGGCGCGACTGGCGGAGGCGGAGGCGTCGCGACGCCGATGAGCGCCGGCGTGCAGCGCCTGACGGTGCGTCAGCTCGCGCAGAGCCTGCCCATCGTCCTCGGCGGCAACACGTGGATGATTGGCACCACCAACGGCTTCAACGCCCGCAGCGCGACGCTCGGTGAGCCCGACTACATCAACGTCGTCGACGAGAACCTCGAGGCGAGCTCGCTGTACCAGAAGTTCATGGGCGACATGGCGCGCGACGGCTGCACCCGCACCGCGAACGCCGACGCCGCGCTCGCGGCGAACTCGCGCGTGTTGATGCGCTTCGTCGCGCTCACCGACACCACCACCACCAATCGCACCGGCATCGACGCCAACCTGCGCTACCTGAAGCTGCGCTTTCACGGCGTGAAGATTCCCGACACCGACACTGCTTCTCTTGACGGCCTGCGCACGGTCTTCGACGCGGCGGTTCGCGGAGCCGCCGGCACCAACACTCCCACCGCGGCTCACGTGAAGGAGGGCTGGCGCGCCGTCTGCGTCTCGCTCCTCACCGCGCCCGAGTACCACCTGTACTGATTCCTCGAGGACACCAACATGTTCACCACACGACGCGGATTCCTCGAGGTGCTGGGCCTGGCGACGGGCGGGCTGGTGTTGCGCTCGACGCCACTGGGCAATGCCTACGCGCAGACCGCCGACCCGAAGTACCTGCTGCTCGTCTATTTCTCCGGCGGCTGGGACCAGCTGCTCTCGCTCGATCCGCGCAACGCGACGCTCGCGCAGTACCAGCGGGTCGCGGGCCGCGCGCCGACCTCGGGCATCGAGCCGGCGTACGTGCAGACCGCGGCGGAAACTCCGTTCGTCGACACGGTGATGACGGCCACCGGAGGCAGCGGCGTGCAGGCGCGCGGCAACCTCACGTTCGGTCCCGCAGTGCCCGACACCATGCTCGCGCACTCGCCTGACCTCTGCGTCATCCGCGGCATGAACATGGACACGCTGACCCACGAGGTCGGCCGTCGCTACCTCCTGACCGGGAAATTTCCCCGCGGGCTGGCGGCGTCGGGCAGCTCCATCAACACCGTCGTCAGCGCGCAGACCGGAGCGAACGGCGACATCCCCAACATCTCCATCGGCAACGAGTCGTACAACGAGGGGTTGTTGCCAGCGGCGTCGGCGGTGCGCGTCGCGTCGTACCGCGACATGTTGACCGTGATGCAACCGCAGGCCGGCACGGTGTTGCCGACCGCTTCCGAGAACGCAGTGCGTGCGTTCGAAGACAGCGACGACACGTGTGAGCAGCACGGCTACGACGTGAGCGGCCTCGTCACCGCGTTCAAGGACTCGCGCACCATGTCGCGCCAGCTCGCGCAGCCGGCGAAGGCGACGCTGTTCGACTTCAAGTTCCCGACTCCGGCGCCGCTCACCGACTTGTTCGGCGCGTTCAATCTCAACGCGTCGGCTGACTTGAACACCGTGCGTGGCCGCGCGGCGGTCGCGGGCCAGGCCATCGTCAACGGCGTGTCGAACGTCGTCTCGGTGGAGCTCGCGAACGGTCTCGACGACCACTTCGACCTCTTCAGCCAGCAGGCCGTCTCGCAGCGCGACGGCTGGGACGCGCTCGGTCGCCTCATCACGTACTTGAAGGGCAAGTCGGTGCCCGGCAGCGCGAAGAACTTCTGGGAATGCACGACGATGATGGTGTTCAGCGAGTTCAGCCGCACGCCGCTCATCAACACGCGCGAGGGCCGTGACCACCACCTCACCTCGAGCTGTCTGCTCGCCGGACCTGGCATCAAGGGCAACACGGTGTTCGGCGCGTCGTCGAACACGGGCATGCAGGTGCAGAAGTGGAACTTCGCCAACGGCGCGCTCGATGCGGCAGCGGGCAACCTGATTCGTCCCGCTGACGTGCACGCCACGGTGCTCGACTCGATGGGCTTGTCGTTCTCACACCTCTCGAATCAGTCGCCGCGCGTCATCGGGGCCATCAAGCGCTGAGGCTCATGGCGGCTCGGGGTACGCGTTCAGCAGCGCTTTGACCTTCGCCTCGAGCGCGTTGCATTCGGCGCAGCCGCTGATCAGCTCCGGCCGTTGCGCTCTGAGTGCGACCGAGAACGCGCCCGCGCGATGAAAGCGCGGCACTGCGAGCCACTTCTCACGCGTGGCCCGGTACTGCACGACGCGCTTCTCCTGCGCGGCACTCTTCGCGCGGAAGCACAGACCGTCCATGTACTTGTCGGTGAACTCCATGCCGTCGCACTCGAGCGCGGCGACGGTCTTCCACGCGGTGCGCTCGGCCGAGGCCGTCTTCTTCACCAGGGCCTGCTGCGCTTTCTCGTCGAGGAACTCGGAGAGCGTGAGCGTGACGATGAACGTGTGCGTCTCGAGGCTCGCAGCCGACGGTGCATTCGCCGGCAGCACCCGCACTTCGCGCGAGAGGCGAATCGTCACGCCGTCTCTCGTGACGCTCACCTCGGGCCCGACGGCTTTCAAGTCCGAGAGCAACGCGACCACGTTCGGTTCGGGAATCGCAGTGAGCACCAACAGCAGCGCGAGCATCGCCGTAGACTGACACCACCATGGCGGACGCGGCCATCGTCGTCATCGAGAACGAGCGCGGCGACGTGCTCGGCGTGTCGCGGCCTGGTCTGCCCGACGACGTGGGCCTTCCAGGCGGGAGCATCGACGACGGCGAGACACCCGAAGCCGCTGCGATTCGCGAAGTGAGAGAAGAGACGTCGCTCGAGGTCAGCGTGCGCCTGCTCTTCTCCGAGCCGTACCACGGGCATCTCGTGCATGTGTTCGTCGCTACGTCGTGGACGGGCACGCCGCGCTCCACGCCCGAAGGTGAAGTGAAGTGGACGACGTGGGCCGAGGTTTCGCGCGGGCGCTACGGCGACTTCAATTCGCGCATCTGCGAGCAGATTCCGCGCGTCTCGCGCTGATCAGCGACGTACACTCGGCGGCACGATGGCCGCCTCCGCGTACATGTTGTCGCTCCTGGTGCGTCAGTACCTCTTCCTCGTCGACGCGTTCCGCACGCGCTACCCGTCGAGCTGGATCATCTGGGAACCCGGAGCCTGGCGCCCCGCGCGCACCGCCGCCGAGGGAGACCACGCCGCCACGCAGCAGGCGACCAAGGCGCCCGCCCGTCCCGTCGGCACCGACGCGTTGTGCTTCGAGCTCAAGAACGACAGCAAACACGAGCTCACCGTCGGCCGCATCTCCGAGAGCGACATCTTCATCAACGACATGACGCTCTCGCGCGAACAGCTGCGGCTGAGCGTCAGCAACGGTGCGTGGTCGGTGAAGCTCGCCGACGAAGCCGGCGCCGTAACCCACTTCGACGGAGTGCCCGCGCAGCTCGGCAAGCCGGTCCCACTCAAGTCGGGCTCGTCCATCACCTCGGGCGACGTGCGCTTCACGTTCTACGACACGGCCGGGTTCATCGCGCGGCTCAAGGCCGAGTCGGCCGCCACGCCGGCTCCAGCCACCACGCTTCCGAAGTAGGTCTACTGGCAGGTCCCGGCCGTGCAGTTCAAGCTGCCGCAGCCGACGCAGGTCACGCCACCGGAGCCGCACGCGTTCTTCGCGGTGCCTGCAGCGCAGTTGCCCTGCCCCGTGCAGCAGCCAGCGCACGTCGTCGAATCACAGACACAGCTGCCGTTCACGCAGTGCTTGCCGTTGGTGCACGCGTTGCCCGTGCCGCAGCTGCAGCGCCCCGCGCGACAGGAATCGGCGAACAGCGGGTCGCACGCGGTGCACGCTGCGCCGCTCGCGCCGCACTCGGCCGTGGTGGGTGAAGCGACGCAGACGCCGTTCGCGCAGCAGCCGCTCGCGCAATTGACCGCCGAGCACCCACCCGAACACGAGCCACCGTCACAAGCTGCTCCACCAGTGCACGTCATGCATGCCGCTCCGCCCGTTCCGCAGGCGCTCAGGCTCGTGCCCATCTGACACATGCCGCCCTGGCAGCAGCCACTCGGGCACGTCGTGGCATCGCACACAGACGCAACGCACAAACCGCCATCGCAGCCGCCGGGAGCGCAGTTGATGCAGACCGCTCCGCCCGCACCGCACGCCCCGCTCAGGGTTCCCGGCTCGCACACGCCGTTCACACAGCAGCCGTTGGGGCACGTCGCAGGGGTGCACGTCATCTCGCACTGCCCTGCGTCGCAGGTTCCACCGCCACAGCTCACGCAGGTGCGCGCGCCGCTGCCGCACGCGCTCGCGGTGTCGCCGGCAACGCAATCACCCAGCGCGTCGCAGCAGCCGGAACACGTCGCCGCAGAACAGCCTCCGACGCACTGGCGCGAGGTCGCGTCGCACGTACCGGAGCCGCACGAAACGCACGCCGCGCCACCGCCACCGCATGCTGCGTTCTGCCGGCCGTTGCGGCACACCCCGTCCTGGCAACAACCGTTCGGGCAAGTCGCAGGCCCACACGCTTGCTGACACGTGCCCGCATCGCAGCCTCCCGGGCAGTCGACGCAGGTGCCGCCGCCCATGCCGCACGAGACGGCATCGGTGCCGCTCAGACACACGCCGTTCGAACAACACCCGCTGCACGTCGCGGGGCCGCAGCTGTCCACGCACGCTCCGCCGTCACAGCCACCCGCGCCGCAGCTCACGCACGCCATCGCGCCGACACCGCACGCAGCCATGTCACGACCCGACAGGCAGCTCGAGCCCGAGCAACACCCCGAGGGGCAGTTGGCGGCGTTGCACAGCGCCGTGGTGCACGTACCGCCGTTGCATGCCGTCGCTCCGCAGTCGAGACAGGCGCGACCACCAGTGCCGCACGCGCTGCCCGACGAGCCGGTCAGACATTCCCCGTTGAAGCAGCAGCCCGCGCACGAAGACGGCGTGCACTGACAAATCTGCTGCAGGCATTCCTGGCCGGGGCCACACGCAGGGCCGCTTCCGCACTGGCACTGGCCGTTGATGCAGCGATCTCCACCGAGCGCCAGACTGCACGGAGGCCCGTCGCCGCACGCGCACCGTCCATCTGCTCCGCACGAATCAGCGCTGAGCGGATCACACGTGGTGCACACGCCACCAGCCGCGCCGCACGCCGCCGAGGTGGGCGACAGACAATCACCCAGGTCCGAGCAGCACCCCGCACAGGACGAATCGCACCCGCTCATCGGCACGTTGAGATCGATGGCCACGCCCACTTCGCGCCCGAGCTTGATGTCGGCGATGGCCGCTCCATCGACGGCGACCACACCCTGGGCGAGCCCCTCGACGTAGAAGGTGAGCGTCTGACCAGCGAGCGCATCAGGCAGCAAGATGCGCACCGTCACGTCGGCGGGAATCGTGCCGCCCGGCGCTTCGGGACGCACGGACGGAGCGACGACGCGCGCGCCAGTGGCATCGGTCGCGGAATAGCGGAGCTGGTCCAGGTCGACCATCGCGTGCGTGGTGATGAGCACCGCCGTGCCCTTGAGCGACGCAGCGTCTTTGCAGGTGAACGCGAGCGCCAGACTCGCGACGAGGAGCAGCCGACGGTTCATCGAGCGTTGATGTCAGGGAAGGTCGTCGGCGCAGGCTGGGGAGCCGTGGCGACCGCGACTGAAGTGGTGACTGCTCCAGCGACGACGACGCCGATGGCGCCCCAGAACCACCAGCGCTGGTACACGGGCGGCGGAGCCTTCGCGGCTTCCTGCGCCTGCAATGCGCGCTCGAGCTCGAGGCGACGTGACGCAGCTTCGGCCTCGGCCTGCTTCACGGCGAGCTTCGCGTGCTCGACCTGCAGAGCGCGCGCCGATGCTTCCTTCGCGAGCCGTTCCTGCTCGGCGCGGGCCTCACGTTCCTTCGCTTCCTTCGCGGCCTGTTCCGCGCTCGCTTCCTTCTCCGCGCGCTCCGCTTCGGTCTGGGTGATGAGCGTCTCGACCGCGTCAGCCTGCGGCTTCGCCGGGTTCGTCTCGAGGTAGCGCTTGAAATACGAGAGCGCCTCGTCGAGGTGGCCCGCCTTGCGGTGACTCTGCGCGAGGTTGAAGAGCAGACCCGGCGCGGGCTTGAGCCGGTAGGCCTCTTCGTATTTCGAAATCGCCTTCACGAAGTCGTTGGTGTCGAACGCCTTCTTGCCTTCGAGCGCAGCGGCGCGGGCGCGCACCTCGACCTCGTCTGCGTGTGCGACGCCGGCCACGAGCAGGAGCGCGACACCGAGTGCCAGCTCAGTACGGGTCGAGAACGCCATCGGTCACCACGCGCCTGGGCTTCGGTTTCACCGCCGCCGGGATGGCCTTGAGCGTGAACTCGAGGCGTTGGTTCGAATCGAGGACCACCGCGCGCTCGAGCGGCTCGAAGCCGTTGAGCTCGACGCGCAGCGGCGTCGGCATGGTGCGGCGCGCCGACTTGAAATCGAGCGGCGTGACGCCCAGCACTTCACCGGTATCTCCGCGGGTGACGCGCGCGCCTTCGGGCTGGGTGGTGATCTTGAGCGTGACTTCATCGAGCAGCACGACGGGAGGCGGAGGCGGAGGCACCACCTCGAGCTGGGTCGGGCTTTCCTTCGGCCGCAGCGCGAGGCCGCCGGCGACCAGCGCGACGAGCACCGCAGCTGCCAGCGCGATCGGCTTCCACGGACGAGCGCTGCTCGGCTGAATGACGGCTCCACCGGTCAGCGCACCATCGACCGCGCCCATCGACGCGGGCCGATCAGCGGGCTTCTTCGCCAGACACGCCGTCACCAGCGCCGCGAGCGAAGGCGGAATCGGTTCCTGGCTGGTGCTCAGCTTCGGCAACGGCGGAGGCGGCTGCGTGATGATGTCGGCGGCGAGCTGCCCGAAGGTAGACGCCTCGAAGGGCACCTTCCCGGTGAGCATCTCGTAGAGGATGGTGCCCAGCGCGTAGACGTCGGTGCGCGCGTCGACGTCGAGGCCGGCGACCTGCTCGGGCGCCATGTAGCGCGGCGTTCCGAGCAGCACGCCCTGCTGGCTCTGCACCAGATTGACCTCGCCCTGATCGGGCGCGCTCTTGGCGACGCCGAAGTCGAGCACCTTCACCCAGTCGTCGCGGCCCTCACGCTCGACGAGGAAGATGTTGTCGGGCTTGAGATCGCGGTGCACCACGCCCGCGGCGTGCGCGGCGCCGAGCGCGCTGGCGATCTGCCGGGCGATGGTGATGATGCCTTCGATCGAAGTCGCGCGCGTCGCGAGCCGGTGCGAGAGCGTCTCACCGCGCAGGAACTCCATCACGCAGTACACGCGCTCCGGCATCAGCTCTTCGACGAAGTCGTGCACCTCGACGATGTGGCGGTGGTTGATCTGATTGACGAGGCGCCCCTCGAGCATCAAGCGGTCGACGAGCTGGCGATCCCGCAGCAGGCGATCGTGCAACACCTTGAGGGCGACGTTGCGGCCGAGGCGTTGGTGGCGCCCAAGGTACACACGTCCCATGGAGCCCTCGCCGAGGACTCGTTCGATCACGTACGGCCCGAGCGCTTCTCCAACTTCCAGCGGTGGAGCGTCGGGGATCGATTGTGGCTGTGATTCCACAAGCGAGAGAGACATGGCCCCCTGAGATTGTCCGACTGCAGACAGCGCCACACCAGTACCACGCCCGAGGGAAGACGACGTGGGGAACGCGCTCATTGGAAAAGTGCGATGCGCCGGTTGGTTGACGCTGATTTAGTCACGGAATGCCCTTCACCGAGGTGAAGCTGTTCTTTCAGGAAGGCAATTCCGACAAGGTCTACTACGCGAAGATCGTCCCCGCGGGAGCCGGCGTCTTCGACGTCGTCGTGCAGTGGGGTCGCCGCGGCTCGACGCTCCAGTCGGGAAAGAAGGCGCTCAAGGTCCCCCTCGACAAAGCCGAGTCGACGGTCGCGAAGCTCAAGCGCGAGAAGATGAACAAGGGCTACGAGGAGATGACCGGCTCGGTGAAGCCCGCCGAGGTCGCGCCTCCGATGGGCGAGGGCTCGGGCAGCAAGGCGGGCGGCGTGCGCAAGCGCGTCGGTCGCGTCGCGCAGTTGCTCAACCCGGTCGACATTCACGAGGTCGAAGCGCTGCTCAACGACCACAAGGTGGTCGCGCAGCAGAAGCTCGATGGCGGCCGCGTGCTCTGTCACATCGACAACGGAGAAGTGCTGCCCACCAACCGCTCGGGTCAGAAGACGACCATGGGCGGCGGCGTGCTCAAGGGCCTCATTCACCTTCCCAATGGCACGGTGGTCGATGGCGAGGTGATGCGGGAAGAGACCGGCGAGGTGTACTGGCTCTTCGACGTGCTCGAGTTCGCGGGAGAAGACGTGAGCGGAGAGACGTACGAGCAGCGCTTCGCGCGCCTCACGGATGAGATCGAACCGGGGCTCTCAGAGCCGGTGCGTGTGTTGGAGACGGCGACGACTCCCAAGGCAAAGCGCGCGTTGTACGAGCGACTGATGGCGAGCGGCGCGGAAGGCATCGTGTTCAAGCGCAAGGACGCCCCGTGGAATGCGGGGCGGCCGTCGTCGGGCGGCACACAGCTCAAGTGCAAGTTCGTCGCGTCGGCTGACGTGCTCATCGTCGAGAACGCGGGCAACGCGTACCGCATGCAGGTCTACGAGAAGGGCAAGCTGCGCGACGTCGGCAACGTGTTCAGCGGCACGACCAACGAGTCACGCGCCGCGCTCGATGCGCAGCTCGGCAAGGGCAAGAGGGTGGTGGCCGAGGTGCGCTACCTCTACGCGACCGACAGCATGAACTTGTTCCAGCCCGTGTTCGTGCGCTCGCGAACGGACAAGCCCGAGAAGGACTGCACGCTCGAACAGCTCAAGCAGACCAACCGCGACGTGGTGGACCATGACTGAACAAATGAGAGTCACTCTCACTTTCCTTTTCGTGGCGCTCTCGCTGTGCGCGTGCCCGAAGAAGCCCGAAGGCACGGCGGCCGGCACGCGCGTCATCGACTGGAAGCTCGCGCAGTCAGATCGCGAATCGATTCGCGGCGCGACGACGGCCGAGGTGGCGAAGAAGGACGTTCCGTTCACCGCGCACCCCACGCCCGACAGCACGGTGGTGCTCGCGCTGCACCTCGAGGTGGCCACCGTCACGTTCACCGAAGACGGAAAGCCGGCCACGCACACTGCCGCCATTTCGGTGAGCGCCGACGTCACCGAGAACGGCGGCTATTCGTTCGGAACGCCCCAGTGCGCGGGACCGCACTACCAGCTTGCCGCGCCCGGCGAAGCGCCTCGCGAGATGATGCTGATGTGCAACGTGCGCGTGAAGAAGAGCGATGCTGACGTGCTCATCTCGTTCACCGTGCGCGGAGACGGCAAGGTCGAGTGACCTTCACGCCGACGAGTCGACGGCGTCACGCTGCGTGAGTCGCACCCACAGCGGAGACGAGGAGAGGTGCGCCACCGCTCAACTCCGCAGGCGGTGCCAGAGCGCGAGCGTGTGCACCGCGGTGGCAAACGCGAAGGCTGAGACGAGAAAGCCGACGTTGCGAGTCATGGCGCGAATGGTGGAGCCGCACGGAGACAGCCCCGCGGAGCGCCCGCAAAGAGCCTGCGACGCGAAGGTGACGAACACGTAACCACCCACAGCGACGAGGACCGCGCTGATCGGGTTGCATTACATCGAACCATCGATATATCTAAGTATCGATGCAATCGAACAAGCAGACGGAGGCCGACGCAAAGCTGTGGGACGCGCTGGCGGCCTTTCGCGGGGCGATGGTCGATCAGATGCAGGGCGACCTCGCGGCCATGCCCGGTCTTCAGCTCTCGCTGCCGCAGTCGATGGCGCTGAACATGGTGGCGCAGGCGGGACCGCAGACGGTGGCTGAGTTGCAGGCGCGGCTCCATCGCTCGCAGGCCACGACCAGCCACCTCGTCACCCAGCTCGAGCTCCGCGGTCTGGTCGCCCGGGCAGAGGACCCGGCGGACGCCCGGCGCACCCGGGTGCAGCTCACGCGCGAAGGCAAGGCGCTCATCGGCCGACTCGAGAAGGCCCGCAAGCGCGCCTTCAGCGGGCTGTTGGGAAGGCTCCCCGTCGAGCTGCGCAACCGACTCAGCGCGGCGCTCAGCGAGACCGTCGCAGTGCTCTCGAAGTCGAAAACAAGGAGGCAGTCATGATCACCCTCTTCTTCGTCGCCACGCGGTTCCTCGTGCTCTCAGCGCTCTTCCTCGGCGTGTTGCTGCTCTCGGCAGGCCGCATCGACTTCCCTGGCGCCTGGGCGTGGTCCGCCATCGTCTTCTCCGTCGCTCTGGGCACGTATGCGTGGCTGCTCCGCGTGAACCCCGGCCTCGTGCAGGAACGGCTGGCGCCACCGAAGGGCACTGACCGCGACGCCGCGACGCGCCGCCTCGTGATTCTCCCCATCCTCGGGCACCTGGTGCTCGCCGGCCTCGACGCGCGCCTGCGCTGGAGCACCGTGCCGCTCGCCGCGCAGCTCGCCGGTCTCGTCTTCGTCGCGTCGGGCTTCATGCTCGTGACCTGGGTGCTGGCGAACAACCCGTTCGCGTCGTCACAGGTGCGCATTCAGACCGAGCGCAAGCAGGCGGTCATCAGCTCCGGTCCGTACCGCCTCGTGCGCCACCCGATGTACCTCGCGGTGGTGCTGGTCGCGCTCGGCTCGGGCATCGCGCTCGGCTCGTGGTGGGCCAGCCTCTCGCTCGTGCCCCTTGTGGCCGTCTTCATCCGTCGCACGGGCATCGAAGACCGCATGCTCCACGACGAGCTCGACGGCTACCGCGCCTACGCCGAACGCGTGCGCTGGCGCGTGGTGCCGCTCGTCTATTGATCAACTGATCAGAAGTACTTCTCTTTGATCAGCTCCTTCTCTGCCGCGACCGTCAGCGCGAGCGTGCTCGACGCCCAGTCGTGGCTCGACTTGGTCCAGCTCTCCCAGCCCGGCGGGAACTTCTTTTCCTTGAACATCATCGTCAGCTCGGCGACCGAATACGCAGGCTCCCCGCCGACCTGCCTGGTGTTCGGAGAGTTCGCCAACAACGCCGCCATCAACCCGAACTCGCCCGCGGAACCGATGAGGTTGTCCTCGCCGAGCAGCCTGGTGAGCTTCTCGTAGACCTGTCGCGACTCGACGGGGTTGGAGTTGCCAGTCGCCTTGCGCGCGCCCTGCTCCACCACTTCACCGGTGAGCTTCGCGAAGTCTCTGATGAGCAGGCCGGCCGTCTTCAATCCCGGCGCGTTCGCCCTGGGGTCATTCATCACGTTGTGCGCGATGAACTTGCCGATGTCGGAGCGCTTCACGCGGCCATCCTTCGCGCCCGCGATGAGCCTGGCGAACGCCTCGTCACTGAAACGGCCGGAGTTCGGAGCACGCGGGTCACTCTGCAAGATGCCGCTGTCGCCAGCGTGCGACCCCTGTGAGCCCGGAAAATCGAGCGAGAACGTCCCCGGAGGCACCGGCATGTCGAGCTTCCCGCCCATGCCCATCATCTGCGCGTGATTGCCCTTCGCGAAGAGCCGCAACACCTCTCCCAGGTCCGAGTTGGGACCCGTGTTTCCCAGCCTGGCCACGTCGTCGATGCTCGCCAGCGGCTTGTCGGCGCTGTTGCGAACGGGCAACCCACCGCTCTGAACCGCGGTGCCGATGAACGGGCACGTCGCCTTCTTCTGCACCACCGCTTCCTTCTGCACATCGGACAGCTGCGCGACGTTGGTGCTCACGCCGGTCGCCTTCTCGCGACGCTCAGCCGCGCTGGTCGATGAAGCGCCGGCACCCCACCCCGCGGGTTTCGATGCTGGCTGCGACGAGGTGTCCGGAGTACGCGCGGTGTCGTGGCGAGGGGTGGCGACGGCAGGAGTGGCTGGACCGCTGATTCGGGGCATGGTGTCCTCGATACGGAGCAACGAGATAAACGGTTTATGTCGCGCAGCAAATTACCCGTCAAGCCCACGAGTTCCGCTGCATTGGCCGCCGAGAAGACGCGGGGCAATCTGGTGCGTCATGCGCGCCGGTTGTTCGCGAAGGGCGGTCAGCGGGCGGTGGGCGTCATCGAGGTCAGCAAGGCCGCGAAGGTGACGACCGGCGCGCTGTACCACCACTTCGCCAATCGAGAGGCGCTGCTCCGCGCGGTGCTGGAAGACGTCGCGCAGAGCGTGGCTGACCGCGCGGCCGAAGCGATGGGCAAACACGCCGAGCCGTGGGCGCGGCTGGAGGCCGGCATCGAGGCGGTGCTCGACCTGTGCCTCGAGCCCGATGTGCGGCTCGCGTACAACGAGGCGTCAGCGATTCTGGGCCTCGAGGCGTGGCGTCAGCTCGAAGAGTCGAAGAGCGGCGCGCTGCTGGTGCAAGCGCTGGCCGCCGTCGCGATTCCCTCGGTGTCGCTGGAGCTGCTCGCCTCGATGGTCAAGGGCGCGCTGGTCGAAGCGGCGATGGCGATTACGCGCGCGAAGGACCCGCAGAAGATGCGGGCCGAGGCCGGGGTGATGCTGCGCGCGGTGACGGCGTCGCTTCGAGGGAAGTGAGGAATTTCCCTCGGGGAGAGGGGCAGGGAGCGTGACCTCACTCGTCGACGTCGATGTCGAAGTCGTCGCCGCCCTGGCTCTTCACCTTCACCTTGAGCGTCTTCTTCAGCTCGCGCATCTGCGACTCGAGCTGAATCGCCTCGTTCTTGAGCTCCTGCGCGCGCTCGTCGAGGCGTTCCTTCTCGCGCTGCAGCTCACGCAGTTGGTCGGCGTATTCGCGCGCCTGCTCCGCCTGTTCACGGCGCGCCTCGGCTTCACGGCGGCGGTCTTCGGCCTGACGGCGCAGCTCATCGCGCGTCTGCTTCGCGGCGTCGCGCATCGCACGCGAGTATTCCTTCATCGCGTCACGCGCGGCGGCCTTGTCGGTCCACGCGAAGCGCTTGAAGAACTTCCCGTTGCTGGCGGCCGCTTCGTCCCAGCGCTCCTGCGCATCGGCCTGGAGCCGTCCGTCGAGCTTCTTCAGCAGCGCGCCGTAGAGCGCAGGCACGTTGCCGGCGAGCTGCTGGTGGTCGGTCACTTCGATGAGCACCGGCGCGAGCAAGTCGCCATCGAGAGAAGCCGCGAGGCCGAGCGCGCGCTCCACGGCCGCCTGCTCGACGGGAGAGGGATGGAGCAGCTCACGCAACGCATCGCTGAGCGCTTCCTGCGACTGCAGCTTCGCGGCGAGGTCGAGGTAGTCGTTGGCGTACGGGCCACGCACCAGCTCGCTCTCGCGGATGGTGTGCATGCGGTGGAGGAACGCCACGCGCTCCGCGTCACGCGAGAACTTGCGCGCTTCGGCCATCACGCCTGCGCCGGTCTGCTCGCTGATGGGCGCTCCGACGAGGAGCCCTTCCAGCGCCACCCAGCGAGCGAGGTCGTCTGTGATGCGCGACATCGCCGCGAGGTACGCCTGCCGCGTCGCCTCGTCGTCGAGGTCTTCCTCGTGCGCGATGCGCTTGAGCGCGGTGCCGAGCGACGAGTCGTCGCGCGCGGTGCGCACCGCGGTCTCGATGCGTGCGCGCACCGACGCCTCGCCGTCACCCTCACCGTCTTCGTCGCACTCTCCAGCGACCAGCTCGATGTCGGGAGGCGGTGTCACGTCCCCGTCGGTTGATCTGATCGGCGCAGCGGTCCGGGGCAAACGCGGAGGCGGGGGCGGAGCAGCGAACGGCGCAGGCGCCGGCGCATCGGGAGGCGGCGTGACCTGACGCTGCGCCGATTCCTTCGGCGTCAGGCGCGGCAACGTTCCACCCTTGCTCTTCGGCGTATCAGCGGCCGCGGGCTGCACGACCACGAGAGATGCGGTCAGCACCACGGCCATGATCGCCATCGACCACGCACGCGGCTTGGCGAGACGCGCACGGCGCACGGCCGGGTCGAGCATCGCGAAGAGACGTTCCTTGAAGTGCGACTTGCGAGCCATCGCCAGCGTCGCACCCGACATCGTGTCGCGGCGCTTCACGTTCTGAACCAACTGGAGCAACTCCTCGGCGTACGAACTGGGGCGAACGCCGTGCGTGATGACCTCGTCGTCGCACGCGTATTCGCGGAGCACCCTCAGCTGCCGCGCGGCGAACCAGACCATCGGGTGAAACCAGTACGCGGCACACGCGAGCTGGGCCAGGAACTGAGTGAGCGTGTCGCGGCGGCGCACGTGAGCGAGCTCGTGGAGAAGAACTGCCTCCAGCCGTTCCTCGGGCCATTCGCGCGACGACATCGGCACGGCGACGGTGGCCTCGACCACTCCCCACGTCATCGGCAGCTCGATGTCGGCCTCGACGAAGCGCACTGAGCCGAATGGCCACCCAACGGCGTCGCCCCAGGGGGCTTTGCTTTCCACGCCGAGCTTCAGCACCGAGCGCATGAAGACGTCGCGGCGCTCATCGACGACATCACGCGAACGCTGCGCGAGGAAGAAGACGCGAATGCGATCGATGAGCGTCCATTCCAGCACCGCGAGCACGCCGGCGAGCCACACGAGCATCAACCATTGATCGATGCGCAGCTTCGGCAACGTGAAGCCGCTGACGGTCTCACTCGGAGCGGTCGGAGCATCGCCGATCGGCGCGCGCGTCCACTCGGAAGGAACGACCGCGCGCGGGCGCACGTCGTCCCAACCCGCCCACTGTGAACGTGAAGCGACGGGCGAGCGCGCGGGCCACTCGAAAGGAACCGTTGCAGGCCGAGTCTGAGAAGGCGTCTCGCGCGCCGGCAGCACCTTCAGCTCGAAGCGCGGAAGCACGAGCGTCGCGACGGGCACCAACAGGCACGCGACGATGGCGAGCTGCCAGACGAAGTGGCGCACGTTGGCCGCGGCGCGATTCAGCACGAGCGCGACGGCGCCTGCGGCAAAGAGAATGAGCGTCACGCGCGAGGCCGTATCGACCAGCGCGAGCAGCCAGGACGGAGCGTCGAGGAACGAAGAGGCGTCGGGGATCATCAGCGACCGTCCTTTTTGGACTTCTCGATGAGCTTGGTGAGCATTTCCAAATCGCCCTTCGACAACTTCGACTCGGGCAGTTCAGCGAGCGCGGCGATGGCGGCGCGCGGTTCCCCACCGAAGAACGTCTCGACCACACGCTCGAGCGCGTTCTTGCTTGCGCGCGAGTGGGTGGTCGTGGGTCGGTAGACGTAGGCAGCGCCTTCCTGCTCGATCTGAACCACGCCCTTTTGCTTGAGGATGCCCATCAGCGCGCGAATCGACGAATAGCTGGGCGGGTCTTCGAGGTGCTCGAGCACCTCGGCCACGGTGGCTTTTCCGAGCTTCCAGATCACGTCCATGATCTGTCGCTCGCGGCGTGAGAGGTCAGTCTCGTCCATATGCTGAATTCTTAGCAGCCTGCTAAAAACTTAGCAAGACCTGATCAGTCAAAGAGCGCGAGGAGATCATCGCGCGTGAGCGCAGCGGCACCAGCTGCGCCATCGCCATCGAGCGCTGCTTCGAAGAGCGCACGCTTCTTCTCCTGCAGCGCGAGGATGCGCTCTTCCACGGTGCCCTGCGCGACGAGGCGATAGACGAAGACCGGCTTCTCCTGGCCGATGCGGTGCGTGCGGTCGGCGGCCTGCGCTTCGGCAGCCGGGTTCCACCACGGGTCGACGAGGAAGACGTGATCAGCCGCGGTGAGCGTCAGTCCAACGCCGCCGGCCTTGAGCGACATCAGCATCACCGTCGGACCGTCGGCGCTCTGGAACTGCGTGACGAGCTCTCCACGATTCTGCGTCGAGCCATCGAGGCGGGAGAACGTGAGCCCCGCCTTCTTCAGTTCTGGCTCGATGAGGTCGAGCATCGAGGTCCACTGCGAGAACACGAGCGCACGGTGGCCATCGCTCGCGGCGGTCGTCAGTGACTCCACGAGCGCCGTGACCTTCGAAGACGTCCCGCCAGCCTGCTGGCCCGGAACGAGCGCCGGATGACACGCGGCCTGACGCAAACGCAGCAACGCCTCGAGCGCCTTCATCACGCTGCCGCCACTTTCGAAGAGCGACTGGACTTCCTTGCGGGTCGCCATGAAGACCGCGTCGTAGACCGCGCGTTCCTTCTCCTCGAGCGTGACGAAGCGAACGGCCTCGGTGCGCGGCGGCAATTCGGGAGCGACGTCACGCTTCAAGCGCCGCAGCACGAAGGGAGCAATCTTCTTTCGCAGCGTGGCCGTGGCTTCCTGAGAGCCACTCTCAATTCTTTCGCCGAGCCCGTCGCGGAACTCCGAACGCCCACCGAGCAGGCCCGGGTTGGTGAAGTGCATCAGCGACCACAATTCATCGAGCCGGTTCTCGAGTGGAGTACCCGTCACCGCCACCTTGAAGTCGCCCTTCAACCGATACGCCGCGCGCGTGGCCTGCGAGTCGGGGTTCTTGATGTTCTGCGCCTCGTCGAGCACCACCACGCGCCACTGCTTCGTCGCGAGCGCTTCGATGTCGAGCCGCAGTATCGCGTAGGTCGTCAGCGTGACGTCGGCGTCTCCGAGTGAACGCGACGCGCCGTGGTACGCGTTCACCGACAACGCTGGGCGGAAGCGCGCGAGCTCGGCCTTCCAGTTCGGCAACACGCTCGTGGGGCACACCACCAACGTGCCCTTCTCCAGGGCGCAGATGGTCTGCAGCGTCTTGCCAAGGCCCATGTCGTCGGCGAGCACTCCGCCGAGTCCCGCTGACTTCAAGAACGCGAGCCAATCGACGCCATGCTGTTGATACGGGCGCAGCGTCGCCGTCATCCCTTCGGGCAACGCCACGCGCGGGAGTGCCGAGAAGCCCTCGGCGAGCGGCTTCAACTTCTCCAGACCAGCCGGCGCGGGGAAATCGAGCTCACGCGAGAGGTCGGCGAGCAAGGGCAGCACGTGATTCGCGACCGCGCCGTTCTCTCCACGCGCAGCGAGCAACTGCTGCACGCGCGCGCCGTGTGTCTCGAGCCACGTCTGGGGAAGCGGAGCCCAACCGCCCCCTTCGATGGGAACGAGCCCCAGCCCTTCCTTCCACGCTCGGAGGACCGCTTCTCCACTCACCGTCCCTTTGACGCCGCCCTCGACCTCGAACTCCAGCGCGACATTCGCGCGTGGAACACCGAACGCATCGAGCACTGACTGCACGTCGAACTTCGGCTTCAGCTTGAGCCCGCTGCCGACGACCTTGCGCGCGTCTCCACTCAGCCCACCGCGCCAGGTCTGCAGCTTGTCGACGAAGCGCGAGAGCTCGGGCCCATCGAACGTGGTGCGACGCCCGGGCAACAACCCGAGCGACTCACGAAGATGCGCGACGAGCTTCGTCTCCGCGTTCTCCTTTCGCAGCGGCAGCGGCCCACCCAGATGCACCAGCTTGTCGCCATCGACACGCGCGTTCGGAGGAGAGCCGTACACCACGATCGGCAAGACGCTCAGGCCGGTGTCCATCTGCGCGAGCTGCAGCTCGATGCGCGGCTCGAGCGTGCGGTCGATGCGCGGCAACCGCTTGCTGTAGTTGTCGATGGGGAAACGCTGCGCGAGCTCGGGCAACACGCGACTGGTCAGCTCGCCCAGTTGTGTCGCCTGATACCTCCGCACGCTCGGCAGCAAATGCAGCCACGGCCCGGTCAGCGCGGTCTCTCCGAGACGACACACAATCTCTCCGCAGCGCGCGACGCCGGGCGAGACGACCTCCGACACGCGCGGGTCCGCGTGCACCGTGACGACGACTTCATTGCCGTCATCAGTCACCTTCACGCGCGGCAACATCACGTCTTGCGTGAACGCCACGGGCTGCCCCTCGAGCAGAACGTGCTTCGAGTGTTCGAGCAGGCCGAGCAGTCCTTCCAACCGCTCCGGAGTCAGCGCGCCACGCCACGGCCGCTCGAGCACGCGGTCAGCGAGCAAGTCTCCGTTCTCGACCTGCAGGTTCGCGGTCTGTCCGTTCGCCATCATCGACTGCAGCGATGCGGGGAGCGGTTCGACGCGGCCATCGGCGTGCAGCAACTCGCGGGTGACGGTCAGCCCGCCTTCGACTTTCACGAAGCGGTACACCAGCCGCGTCCACGTCTGTGCGGCGGTCTTCGTCACGCCTTGCGCGAGCGTGATGGCGGCGGCGACCACGTGCTCGCAAGGGTCGAACGCGGAATCGCACGAGCATTCCCACGCGTCGTCGGGCGTCAAATACACGGTGAGCGCGACGGGCTTGCCGGTCGGCTTCACGCGGAAGACGTGCTCGTTCTGACCTTGAATCTTCTCGAGCGCGGCGGCGTTCGCGCGCGCGAGCTTCACGCCGTTGGCCCACAACGCGGGCTTCGCTTCAGCGCGGATGGCATCGAGCAACGCTTGCGACATGACTCACGGAGGACAACCCAGCGCGCCATTTCCAGTGGCGGGCGGGCTGGTGTTACCACCGAGCACCTGACAGCTGGTCGTCGCGTTGAGTCGAATGCGACCGGTCGCTCCGCCGCCCGCGCCGTGACCCGAGCCGCCGCCACCTGCGGCAATCCCGTTCTGCGGAGGAGTGAACGCCGCGCCGCCGTTGCCGCCGTTACCCGCGCTCGAGCTGCCTGCGCCACCGAGCGCGGCCATGGTCGAGGTCTCGTTGCCGTCAGCACCGTCGGCGCCACCAGTCCCGCTGATGGGCGTGCCTTCCGCTCCACCACCACCGTTGGTGCTCAGCCAGGCGCCGTTGAGCAGCATGACGTTGCGCCCCTCGAGGAGGATGGAGCCTCCGCTCCCGCCACCGCCGCAGACGTCGAGGAACATGCCCGCCGCGCCGCCCCCGCCAATGGCCGCGATGACGCCATTGATGGTCACGTCGTCACGCGCAGAGATTTGAATCGCGCCGCCACCCTCGCCTCCAGTGTCCGAGCCTCCGCCCGGACAACCCGACAGCAACGGAATGAGAGTGGTGGACCCGTACGCGCGACCACCAGGCGGACCCGAGCCCGTATTGGTTCCCCCATTTCCACCAGGCGTGGCGTGGCCTCCACCGCCCGAGCCGTTGCCGAGCGTCTGCCCGTTCGAGCCCGTTCCCATCAGCGAGGTGCACAGCGCGGCCGTCATCGGATTGCGCGCGCGGATTCGACCGTTGATGTTCGCCGAACCGATGACCGCGAAGATGACGGGGCGCGTGCCGGTGATGGTGAACGTCGCCGACGCGCCCAACGTGAGCGGCCCGGTCTCGATGAGCAGATAGTCCGGAGTTCCGACCGAGACCGAGTTGATGACCACCATCGCCGGCTGTGCACCGATGCACGAGCCACTGAGCGAAGGCTGGTTGGCGCTCGAGTTGAGCGTGACGTCGCACGTGATGTTGAGCGCGTTGGGTGACGGTGCCGGAAGCTGCGACTCGGTGAAGTTGCTGGGCGCGTAGCTGAACACCGCCGTCGGCACGCAGGTGCCGGTCGGCGAGCAGACGCCCGGAATCCCCGCGTCACACGTCGCTCCGCTGCGAATCATGAATTGGCAGCCGGCATCGGCGGCGCACCCGAGCACCGAGTGGCACTGCGAAGGCGCAGTGCACGTCACGGGCTGGCCGACACACCCTCCATCGCCGTCGCAGCGATCCATCGTGGTGCACGCGTTGTTGTCGTTGCAGTTCGTGAGCGCACTGCGCGGGGTGTAGACGCAGCCGGCGTCTTCGATGCACATGCCGTTGTTGGTGAGGCACTGATTCTGCGGGTTGTTGCAGCTGACGCGCGGGCCAGAGATGCACGTGCCGCTGCTGCACACGTCGTTGTTGGTGCAGACGAGGCCGTCGTCGCAGCTGCCTGCTCGCGGCGAATATGTGCACATGCCCGCATCGAACGAGCACACGCCCGTGCTCGCGTAACAAACGTTCGGAGGCGTCATGCACGCCAGA
The DNA here is from genome assembly GCA_016792935.1 of Archangium sp. Taxonomy (GTDB): domain Bacteria; phylum Myxococcota; class Myxococcia; order Myxococcales; family Myxococcaceae; genus Archangium_A. The sequence goes on from JAEUJS010000475.1 coordinate 32,807, forward strand.
ATCGACGTCGGCGCACAGCCGCCATCACTCACGCACGCAGAAGCGGTGGAGCACATGTTGCCGTCTTCGCACTGCGCGCCGACGGGACAGTCCGGGTCTCTGCAGTCGATCAGCGAGTCGTTGTCGTTGTCGACGCCGTCAGAGCAGCTCACCTCGGTCGCCGCCATGCACGCTTGATTCACACACGTGCCGCCGCCGGCGCAGGTCATCGCGTTGCACGAGAGCTGCTCGCAGTCGCGCTGCCTGTCGCAGTCGTCGTCGATGCCGTTCGAGCACGACTCGGTCGCGCCGGGATTCACGAAGCGATTGGTGTCGTCGCAATCGACGCCGAACACGTAGCCGTCGCCGTCTCCGTCGAAGCCCGCGTCTGCTCCGCCGTCGTCTCCACCACCACCGGTGCCGCCGCCTGTGCCTCCGCCCGTGCCGCCGCCGCGACCGGAGTCGGTGACGAGCGCATCACTGACGCACTCTCCGTTCTGACAGACGTAGCCGGATCCACACTCGGGAGTGGTGGTGCACGCAAAGCGCGTCGCCGGGTCGAGCACGCCACACGTACATCCGGCAGCGAGAACCGCGAGCGCTGAGAGCGCGACGAGGGTTCGAACGAAGTGCATCGAGGAACCCGCACGCTACTCTGCGACCCGTGGCGGAAGAACACCTCGTCTTCGGACAGATTCTCGAGGCGCTCTTTCTCAAAGGGCTCAAGGGGAAGATCAGCCCCGAGCTCACGGTGAAGCTGCGCAAGCTGGGGCTCGACCTCGAGAAGCCGCTGCTCCCTGCCTACCCACGAGCGACGGTGCACGAGTGCATCTCGCTGACCGCGCGCACGCTGTATCCGGATGTGCCGATCAGCGACGCGTTCTACCTCGTGGGGAAATCCGTCACCCCGGGCCAGCGCTCGACGTTCCTTGGCAACGCGATTCTCACGGTGGTGAGTCTCATTGGGCCGCACCGAACGCTCGAGCGCGTGGCGCGCACCTTCCGCACCACCAACAACTACATGAACGTGGTGCTCGAGCGCGTGGGCGACACCGAGTACCTGCTGCGGCTCGACCCGAGCAACGAGTACCCGTCGTACATGCAGGCGGTCATCGAAGATCTCCTCGGCGTCGCGAACGCGAAGAGCTTGCGCGTCATCGTCGAGAAACACGACCTCAAGACCCAACACTGCACGTACCGTATTACCTGGAGCAAGTAGGTCCTGGAGGGGCGGGAGCCCGAGCAACGATGACGACCTGGGCGGCGGTGCACCTTCTGGCGGCGGCGAGCGGCCTGGTGGTCATCGCGCTGGCGTTCGGGAGCGACCCTTCTCCACTCCGTCGGCCACTGGCGCTGTTGGCTGCTGATCAATTCGCGTGGAACGCCGCGTCGGTCGGCATGGAGTTGACCCACGTCGAGACGTTCGCGTTGCTCGGCGCGATCGCAGCTCCTTTGTTCCCGCCCATCGCGCTGCACTTCGTCTTGTCGTTTCTGGGGAGACGACGCGAGCTGAAGTGGTTGTTGTGGATCGCCTACGGCGTGTTCGGCGCGCAGTCGCTCGTCGTGCTCGGCGAGCTGTTGATTCCGTTTCAGCAGGTGCCGGGCGGGCTGCACACGTTTGCGATTCTGTTGCTCGCCGTCAGCGTGCCGCTCGCGCTCTTCTCGTTGGTGCTGGTGATTCAACATCTGCGGCGCACGGCGTCTGACGTCGAGGCGCTGCGCACGCGGTGGTTGTTGGCGGCGTTGATGTTGGTGGTGGCGTTGCTCGTGACGGATCCGCTCGCTGATCTGGACCTGCCCGTGCCGCGGCTCGCCACGCTCGGGAGCTTCTCGTTCAACGCGATGCTCACGCACCTCACGCTGGGCCTCGGGCTGTTTCACACCGTGCGCTCTCCCCGCGTCGCGCTCGGACAGGCGGTGGTGCTCGGGCTCTTCTTCGCCGTGCTGTACCTGGTGGTCTTCAATTCACTGAACGCGCAGACGAGCGTGCTGGTCACCGCGATGACCGCCATCTCGCTGGTGCTCGCGGTATTCGGTTGGCTGTTCCTGAAGTCCACTCAGGTCGCGCGCACGGGGCTCGAACGCTTCGCCTCGCTCGGTCGCTTCTCTGCGCAGATGGCGCACGACCTGAAGAATCCGCTCGCCGCCGCCAAGGGCGCTGCGGAGTACCTGAAAGAGGAGATGCGCCGCTCGGGCAACACGGCGAACGAGGAATTCGCGACGCTGGTGGTGAGCCAGCTCGATCGCCTGCACACCGTCATCGATCGCTATCAGCGGCTGTCGAAGTTGGAGCCGCAGCTCGACGCCCTCGACGCGAATCAGCTGGTCGCGAAGGTGCTCTCGCTGCAGCGCTTCGCGGTGGACTCGAACGTGAAGATCGAAACGACGCTGGTCGAGCCGGCTCCGAAGTTCAAAGGTGATGCGGATCTACTCGCGAGCGCGCTGGAGAACCTGGTGAAGAACGGCTTCGAGGCGATGCCGAAGGGCGGGACGCTGACGGTCGCGACGTCGATCACCGATGAAGATCATCCGCGGCTGTGTTTCTCGGTGACCGACACCGGGAGTGGTCTCGACGCACGCGCGCGGGAGCAGGCGTTCGAGCTGTTCTTCACGACGAAAGCGACGGGCAGCGGGCTCGGTCTGGCGTTCGTGCGGCAAGTCGCGCGCGCGCATGGAGGCGAAGCCACGCTCAGTTCGAGTGAAGGGAAAGGGACGACGGTCTCTGTCATGGTGCCGCTATGAGCGACGAAATTCTCGTGGTCGACGACGACGAGGCGGTCGGCAAGGTGCTGGCTGCGCTGCTGACGCAGGCGGGGAACAAGGCGACGTGGGTGGGCTCGGCGGAAGCGGCGCTCGCGACGCTCGACAAGCGGCCGTTCGATCTCGTCATCAGCGACGTGCGCATGCCGGGGCTCTCTGGCCTCGACTTGCTGAAGCTGCTGCGTCAGCGGTCTCCGGATTTACCGGTGGTGTTGCTGACGGCGCACGGCACGGTGCAGATGGCCGTTGAGGCGATGCGCGAAGGCGCAGCAGATTTTCTGCTCAAGCCCTTCAACCGCGACGAGGTGCTGTTCGTCGTGAAGAAGTGTCTGTCGAGCAGTGAGACGGAACGGGCTGCGCCTCCGAAGGCGCCGAGCGCGAAGGTCGAGAGCGCGGATGGGATGATTGGAGCATCTCCTGCGCTCGATGAAGCGCGTGGGTTGATCAGACAGGCCGCGCCGTCTCCAGCGACCGTGCTCGTGCTCGGAGAAACCGGCACCGGCAAGGAACTCGCCGCGCGTGCGATTCATGCGCTGTCCGGTCGCGCGAAGGGTCCGTTCGTTCGTCTGAACTGCGGAGCGTTGCCTGAGGCGCTCTTCGAGTCCGAGCTGTTCGGTTACGAGAAGGGCGCGTTCACTGGAGCAGTCGCGCGCAAGCCGGGCCGTGTCGAGTTGGCGAACGGCGGCACGTTGTTCCTCGATGAAATCGGTGAGCTCTCCGCGGCGTCGCAGGTGAAGTTGCTGCGGCTGCTGCAGGAGAAGGAATACGAGCGCCTTGGCGGAACGGAGACGCTGAAAGCAGACGTGCGCGTCGTCGCGGCGACGCATCGCAATCTGGGCGAGATGGTGAAGGCGAACACCTTCCGCGAAGACCTGTACTACCGGCTCAACGTGGTGCCGATCTCGTTGCCGTCGTTGCGTTCGCGGCCCGGCGACATTCCGCTCCTCGCTGCGCACTTCCTCACGATGCTGGGAGCGCAGAACGCGCGTCCGAAAGCAGTCTTCGCGCCTGACGCTTTGGCACTCCTCGGAGCCCAACAATGGCCCGGCAACGTCCGCCAGCTGCAGAACTTCATCGAGCGCGTGCTGGTGCTCGCGCCTCCAGGAGACGTCATCGACGCGGCCTCAGTGCAGAAGGAACTCGCGCGCGCAGGACTCGAGACGAAAGCTGCCGCTCCAGTTCCGGGCGCTGCTGATTCGTTGCCCGAGCGACGCAAGGATGCTGAGCGGCAAGCGGTCGAAGAAGCGCTGCAGAAAGCCGGCGGCAATCGCAGCGTCGCCGCGCGTTTGCTCGGCGTTTCGCGACGCACGCTCTACAACAAGCTCGAAGCGCTGGGCCTCGGCTGATTCCAGATCTTGGGCTCAGTGGGCGCGCAGGCGGTCCAAGTCGAGAGCCAAGCGATACAGAATGTGCTCCGAAATGTAGTCAGGCGCGGTCAAGCTTCGTGCCTGGTATTCAGCAGCTCGACCGGCATCGCCTCGCTGGTAATGAAGGTGCGCGAGAGCGCGCAGCACAGTCTGTTCCGGGTGAGCAGCCTCAAGCGAACTCTCCAAAACAGCGAGATTCGGGTCATCCAACAGTCGGCGGCTGACTGCGACGATGCTGATCACTCCGACACCAAGCGTGAGGAAGGCATGCCCTTCGCACGACCTCACTGCCAAAACGGCCTTCACTGCGGCGCTGAGCGTGTGTGGTTCAACACGCTGTCGCAACGCGACAGTTGCTTCTGCAGCTCGTGGCTCAAGTTCGGAACAGTCTTGGTCCATCCCCGTTGTATTTGAGCACACGAGTCAGATCCGTGACGGTTCCACAGGGATGATCGGGCGTTATTGGTTCTCCCGATGGACTCGAGTTCTGTTCGGGCGGCGTTGGCGGAGCAGTCGGCACGTGCGACTGCGATGGCGATTCGCGTCCGCTTCTTTGGTGTCGCGGCGTTCCTCCCGCTTCTCGGCATTCTGCACGCCATCGGGAGCCAGGGCTGGGACTCGTACTTCGTTCCCGTAGCGGTCTTCGGCGTTCTCGCGAGCGTGTTGTTCGTCTTCCGTGAAAGCAAACCGGTCATCGCGATCGGCCCGTTCACGTTCGTGCTCGACGTCTTGCTGATCTTCGACGTGCAGCGCTTGAGCATGCCGGGCTCGCAATTCCCCGCGGGTGTCGCCGGCTTCTCGCTCGGAATCTTCGCGCTGCTCTGCGCGATGACGGCTTCGACGATGCACCGCTCGGCGACCTGGGTGGTGACGATCACCGCAACCGCCGCGCAGGTCACGTTGATGCGGCTCGCCGGAGTCTCGATCGCCGCACAATCTCCGCCGTCGTCGTGCTCGGCATTCTCGCGGTGACGCAGGGCTCGGTCGGCGCACGGCTGCGTCGCATGGTGAAAGATCTCCGCGCGGAGCGAGATCAGGTCAGCGAACTCACGGTCGCGCAGCGGCAGATCGAAGGTCTGCTCGAGCGCTCTCGTCAGCAGAACGAACAACTCCGCTCGCTGCAGAACGACAAGGACGCACTGACCTCGCTCCTCATCCACGACCTGCGCGCACCACTCGGAGCACTGCGCGCCAACATCGAATGGCTCAAGCAGGAGCTCGCCAGCACCGACGATCCCGACATCGTCGACGCGCTCGTGCAATCGCGACAGGTGACCGATCGCGTGACCGGAATGATCGGCGACCTCCTCAACATCAATCGGCTCGAGAACGGAGACATGCCCTTCGTCGCCGAGGAAAAACCGAGCCGCATGATTCTCGAGGTGCTCCATCAACAGCTCACCGCGCTCGCGCGTGAACGCCGCATCAAAGTCGAGCTTCACGCTGAAGACGCGCTGCTCAGCGCCGACCACGCGCTCCTGCAACGCGCGCTCGAGAACATCTCGGCCAATGCGCTGCGCTACACGCCCACGGGTGGCACGATTCGCATCGAAGGCATCGTGCGAGACGGACAGCTCCAGTATGCAATTCGCAACTCGGGCCCGGTGATTCCCGCGCACGTGCGCGCGACGCTCTTCGAGAAATACGTGCAGGCCGGAAACGCGCAAGACAACCGACGCGCGGGCTGGGGTCTGGGCCTCTACTTCTGCAAGCTCGCCGTCGACGCACATCGCGGCACGATTGGAGTGGAGGACGTCGAGGGCTGGCCGACCTCCTTCGTGCTCCGCATTCCGGGTGTCGTCGGAGCCCTTCGCGCCGCGTAGTGATCACTTTTCGCAAGTCCGTGACACCTACGTTTCATGCGACTCACGCCTGGGCTGTGCGCCGCGGTTCTCATTGGTTGCGGCACTGCTCCACCGACTCCCATCACGCTCGCTGACGGCGGGACGCTCATCGACCTCGCCGACGGAGGCCGCGCCGTTCAGCTCGAAGACGGCGGCGTCGTGCCTGCGTTTTCGTTCTTCGTCACTTCGCTCAAGGCGCTGCAGGAATTGAGCGGCTCACAAGCCGGCTTCGGAGGAGATCTCCGCTACGGCGAAACGGGCACGGGCGCAGGGCTCCGTGGCGCAGACAAATTGTGTGCAGTGATTGCCGAACGCTCGATGCCCGGCGCTTCCGCAAAGCCGTGGCGCGCGTTTCTCTCGGCGACCAACGACGGCAACGGCAATCAGGTGAACGCCATCGATCGCATCGGAGAAGGTCCCTGGCTCGATCGCCTCGGCCGCGTCGTCGCGCTTCAGAAAGCCGAGCTCATCGCGGGTGACCGTCCCTCGTCCGTCGACGCCACCATCAAGAACGATTTCCCCAACGAAGACGGCGTGCTCAATCACGATCCCGACGGCACGGGGCAAGTCGACAACCACGACACGCTCACCGGCAGCAACGCACAGGGAAAGCTCTACTCGGCCACCGCGACGTGCGCGGATTGGACCGGCAAGTCCGGCTCCGAGGGAAAACCGCGGGTCGGGCACTCGTGGATTCGAAGCGGCGGCGGCGGAATGGGAGGCCCCGGCGGCAACATCAGCCCCAACAACTGGATCTCTTCACTCGATGAATCGGGCTGCGCGCCCGGAGTGAACTTGATCGAGATGGGTCCACCGATGGCGACCTCGAACACCGTCGGCTCGGGCGGTGGCTACGGCGGCTTCTATTGTTTCTCGATGGTGCCGTGAGGATGCGCTCCCTCACCCTGACCCTCTCCCCGAGGGAGAGGGGAGCGCGTTCATGATGACGGAGAGCAACACCTGCTCCGGTGACCGGCCGTCTTCTTTCAGCCCGCCGTCGTGTTCCCACGAGTGCGCGGCCCAGGGCGCCTGCTCGCGCGTGAACCAGTACTTCTCGTTCGGAGCGAACGTCTGCACGAACCAATCGACGTCGCCGTTCACTTCGTCGGGCGTCTCGGGCGGCCCGGCATCGACTCCGAAGAACACCACGTGGTCGTTCGACTCGAAGGCCTTCGCGTCGCGGTAGAGCCACAGCGAATCGAGCGGCTGGTCTTCGCCATCACCACACACCCAGCGCACCGCGCCGCCATTGGTGAGGCGGACCACGAAGCCACTCTCATCGGCGTCTTCGATGAGCTCGACGAGCGCGAGAAACGCGGCGACGTCTTGCGCGTCGGCGTCGGAGAACCAACGGCCTCCCGCTTGTCGCAGCGCCGTCCGTGGATCCGCCGCGGCCGCGAGCGCTTCGTTCTTCGTCTTCAGACGCGCGCGATGTTCAGCGGCTGCGCGGCGCTTCTCGCGCTCGGCCTTCAAGTCGGCGCTCTCTTCCCAACCGTCGCTCAGGAATTGATCGACCCGCACCTGCAGCTGCTCTTCCGCTGCGTCGTCGTCGAACGCGCCGTGGTCTTCAGTGCGGCCGTCTCCGAACTCGACCGTCACCACGCGTCCGTGCCGCACCACTTCCACTCGCTCGGTACCGCGCTCCAGCCGGTATTTCACGTTCGCCCCCAACGAGTATGGTGTCTCGCATGACGTTCCGTTCGCTTCTCTTCCTTCTCGGGACCGCCCTGCTCTGCGTCGCTTGTCCTCAGTACACAGGCCCGCAGGCCAACGCGACGTACTTCTGGCAAATCAAGACCAGCACCGTCGAGTTCGGAGCCTGCAGCGACGCGATGGATTTCCGCATGGGCATCAACGCCGTGCCCATCAGCGACAACACGTTCCTCATCTACAAGGTGTCGGCTGACGGCAAGAAGGCGGCGACGCAGGCGTGTTCGCGGCTCGACACTTCGACGTGCACCGATTCCGACGCGGGCGTGGTGTTCGACGTCGCGGGTCGCGAGCTCACGTTCACCGAAACCGAGAAGTCGCCGGTCGGCACCACTGGCTGCTCGCTTCAGCAGACCCAGACGTGGACGGCGCTCGACGCGACGCGCACCATCACCGTGGACATCAACAACGTGCTCACGCTCGTCGACTCGCGGCCCGGCTGCGACATGGTCGAGGCTGACTTGAAGATGCGCTCACCCAACGGACTCGGCGTCGAGGGGTGCGTCATCACGAGCAAGCTGACGGGCGAGTTGAAGTAGCGCTCACCCGTCGAGCAGCGACTGCACGGTCGACAGGAAGTCCTTCTCCATGTCGTCGATGACGCCGTCGACGCCGACGAACCACTCGGCCGCGGCCATCACCACGTCGCGGTGCTGACGCAGCAAGCTCAAGTTCGGCTGCGGGAGCGGCTTGCCCATGTCGAGGTGCTTGAGCAGGTGCTCCATCAAGTCCGGAGCGATGCCCCACTTCGGCCCGAGGTCCGCGATGGTCTGCCGCTCGGCTTTGTCCAGCGTGTCATCGGCCCACGCCACCTGGAGCAGCAGCTTCATCGTCTCGACGTTCACTTCGGGAATCTCGGACGGTCGCTTCACCATGCGGCGAGTTTAGCCGGTGCCCGCGAAGCGCACGCAGTTTCGAGCGCTCCCCAGTCGGCGCGCGCGCCCAGCGACGAGAGCACCGCGTAGAGCCCAAAGCGCAGCCGGAGCAGGAAGAGCAGATGCGGAGGCAACCCCAACTTCGCGAGCGCGCGCTTGTCTCGCATCATCTGTGAGGCCTCGACCGCGCCGTCGGGCGGAATCGCGTTTGTGCCGCGCACCAACATCGGCGCAAAGAAGCTGCGCGCGAAACGCTCGAACACCGCCTCCCGCTCGGCGTCTTGGAGGCCGAAGCCGAAGTCTCTCGCCGCGCGGAGGAGGTCGGATCGTTGCCCCTCGCGGAGCGCCGTCGCCATCGCCGAAAACGCACGGGTGTGGCGTGCCTCGTACCGACGCACGCAGCCGAAGTCGTAGACGACGACGCTGTCCTCTCCGCGGAAGGCGAAGTTGCCGGGGTGTGGGTCGGCGTAGAGGAGTCCGAGCTCGTGGAAGCCGCCGACCATCACCTCGAACAGTCGCGTGCCGACGGTGTCGCGCTGGGCCTGCGTCGGGGTGCGAGCGAGGAAGGCCTCGAGGTGCTCTCCTGGCTCGTAGCGCGTGGTCAGCACCGCCTCGCTCGACCACGCCTCGACCACCTCGGGCACCACCACTCCAGAATGTGAGAGCCACTCTCGAAAGTTCTGTTGATGCCGGGCTTCACGCCCGAAGTCGCACTCACTGAGGAACGTCGAGCGGCATTCCTCGAGCAGTTCCTTCGCGCCGCCGGCGAGCCCGAAGAGGACGGTGTTGGCGAGCCCCAGCCCGCCGAGCGCGGCCGAGAAGTCCGCACCGAGCGCCTTGTCGATTCCGGGGTGGCGCACCTTCACCACCACCTCGTCGTGGCCGAGCCGCGCGCGGTGCACCTGACCGATGCTGGCGACCGAGAACGGCTTGCGTTCCATCGTCGCCAGCAGCGTGTCGGCGCGCGCACCGAAGGCGTTGCGCACCACTTCCTGCACGGCACCCCACTCGCTCGCCGGAGCGTTCCGCTGCAACACGCTCAACACCTGCCGCGTCCGCGGAGGGAGCGAGGGATCGATGAAGCTCAGAATCTGGCCCATCTTCATGCCCACGCCCTTCAGCTCACCCAGGCGCGAGGTGAGCTGCTCGAGCACCTCGACCTCCGGGTCGCCGCGGCGGAGCACCGTGCTGGCCAGGTCGAACGCCGACCGCCCCGAGCGCCACAGCCTGCTGAGACCACCCGTGGGAACTGCCTTCTCCTGACCGCGCAGCTTCGAGCCGAATTCGTCGCCCATGGCATCCAACCTTGTGAGAGTGACTCTCAATTGATAGTCACTCTCACATGATTGCGCAACTCGACGGCCGCACCCGGAAAAAGCTCAAGCTGATGACCACCATCCAGGACGCGGCCATCGCGCTCTTCAAGAAGCGCGGCTTCGACGCCGTGACGGTGGAAGACGTGGCGAAGGCCGCCGACGTCGGAGTGGCCACCATCTTCCGCAACTTCGGCAGCAAGGAAGGCCTGGTGCTGTGGGACGACTACGACCCCGCGCTGCTGGCCGCCATCGCGCGGCACCTCGAAGCCCAACCCGCGCGGAAGAAGCGCCCGCTCGAGGCGGTGGTGCTGGCGGTGGTCGAGGAAGTCGCGGCCGTCTACGAGAACGAGCGCACGCGCATTCTGACGCGCGCCGATTTGATCGCGCGAACTCCGGCGCTGCGGAACGCTGCGCGTCTGGGCACCCACTCGCTGCGCGAGGGCCTGGAGCGCGTGCTCGAGCCCCACGTCTTCGGCCGACTCCACCGCGACCTGCTCGCCGCGGTCATCGCCTCGACGCTCGAGGTGGCCGTCGAAGAGTGGCGCCGCAGCCGCGCGAAGGTCGCGCTCGATGGCATCCTGCGCTCAGCGTTCGACACGCTGGAACGCCTGTAAACCAGACGAGCCGGGCGTCATCCGTCGCGCTGACGCTCAACCCGTGGCGGAGGTGCGGGTGGCGCGTATGCGACGGGCGGACGAGAGGGTGTCGCGCCACAGCAACTCGTGCTCCGCGTTCGGCATGCTCGAACCTTCGTCATCCGTCACGCCGCCGCAGTTCGCGTGAGGCGTTCGGCACGGTGGAACGTTCGTCATCGTCGCGCTGGGGTCGCGCCGCGTTCGGTACGCCGTTCGTCGCCCGTTGCGCTGTGGTCGCGCCGGGTTCGGCACGCTCGTCGTCCATCGCGCTCTCGTCGCGCCGCGGCAGCTCGCGCTCCACGCAAGCCTCGTCTGGCGCCGCGCTCGTCACTCCCTCACCCCGGCCCTCTCCCGAACGGGCGAGAGGGAGTTCGCATCGCGCGAAGTCGAGTAGGGTCCGCGGCATGCGAACGCTCTTGCTGTTCGTCGTGCTGCTCCCCGTCGCGGCCCTCGCGGAAGACTGCGCGTTCGAGCTCAAGGACATCAAGCCGCAGTTCGCCGCGAAACTGCCGAGCGGCTTCAAGCTGGTGTCGACCAGGAAGGACAAGCGCAAGGTCACGCAGGTGCTCAAGACGCCCGACGGCTTCGACGTCACCGTCGAGCTCGGGGGCTGCTCGCACGTCGCGTACAGCATCGCCATCAAGGGCGGCACGCTGACGCCGAAGACCGTCGGCTCCGAGCTCGTCGCGGTGAGCAAGCGCGTGCTGCCGACGCTGCCGATGATTGCCGACGCCATCGCCTCGCCCGAGCGGTTCCTCAAGGCCATCGAAGACGGGAACATCATCACGCTCCCTGCGCAGCTGCCGTGCGGAGACGCGACGTGCACGCTCGCCATCGAGGCGGAAGAGACCAAGCCCGACAAGAAGAAGGCCCCACCCAAAAAGCTGAAGAAGGGCGAGAAGCCCGAGCCCGAGAAGGAACCAGCGGGCGTCTTGAAGCTGTCCTACGACTTCGCACTCTGACGCGAGGAAAAACCCACCATGAAACGCCTCTCCTTCGCCGTGACGCTGCTCACGGCTTTCGCTGCGCACGCCTTCTGCGGCTTCTACGTCTCGAGCGCGGGCGCTGATCTCTTCAACGACGCCACCATGGTGGTGCTCATGCGCGACGGCACCCGCACCGTGCTCTCGATGCAGAACAACTACCGCGGACCGCCGAGTGACTTCGCGCTCGTGATTCCCGTGCCCGTCATCTTGAAGAAGGAAAACGTGAAGACGTTGCCCAAGACCGTCTTCGAGCGCATCGACACGCTGGCCTCACCGCGCCTGGTCGAAGACTACGAGCCAGGAGAATGTCCTCCGATTCCCG
>JAEUJS010000198.1 GCA_016792935.1 Archangium sp.
TTTCGTCGAGCGTCAGCGCGAGGCGACCGGGCCACGCACACGCGCGGGTGTCGGAGTTGTGGAGGAACGGGCAGAGCGCCGCGCGTTCGTGGTGCATCACCCACGGCACCCACTCGCGGAGCGCCGACGGGATTTCGTTCGGCTTCGGAGGAACGGCGAACGCGGGGATCGACAACGCTACGACGAGAGAGGCGAAGCGCATGGCGGAGGAGAGGAACACACCTCACGCGCAGGCTGTTCCTATTTCAGCGCCAGTTGGTCAACTCGAGCCCGCGAACGCGCTCGAACTCTTTGGTGTTCGAGGTGACGAGGGTCAGCTTGTGGGCGAGCGCGACGCCGGCGATGAGCGCGTCGAAATCACCGATGGGTTTGCCGGCTCGCGCCAAATCGGCGCGAAGGTCAGCAGACGTCGCGGCCGCGGCGCGATCGAAGGGGAGCACCGCGAGTGTCGAGAGCAGTCTGCGCACCTGCTGCGCGAGCTTCGGCACCGGACGCAGCGCGAGGCCGTAGAGCATTTCGTGCTCGGTGATGACGGTGAGCGCGAGGTCGTGGGGCGGCTGCGCGTGCATCTTCTCGGCGACGCGACCGACGCGACGCACGTAGTCGCTGAGGACGCACGTATCGAGGACGTACTTCACGGAAAACGGACGCCCCGCGCCTTGCCTCGGTGCGACTCGAAGGGCTCGACGTCGATCGGCTCGGCGTCGAGGAGCTCGCGCGGCCACTCCAGGCGCTGGTGTTGCTCGACCGCCTGGCGGATGGCTTGCGCGATGAAGGCGTTGCGGTTGACGCCGAGCCGCTTCACGAGCTTCGCCAGCTCGCGAGACAGCTCGTCGTCGATGTGAACGCTGAAGTTCATACCTGTTAGGAGCCTAACAGGTTTCTCACATGACCGTCACAGCACCTTCTGGACGGCCTCGGTGAGCTTCTCTTTGCTGACGGCGCCGGCGATTTGACCGACGACCTTGCCGCTCTTGAAGAGGAGGAAGTTCGGCAACGAGCGCACGCCGAACTGCTGTGCGGTGATCTGGTTCTCTTCGATGTTCACCTTCACGACCTTGAGCTTGCCTTCGTGCGTGGTGGCGAGCTCGTCGAGCTTGGGCTCCATCGCGATGCAGGGTGCGCACCACGTGGCCCAGAAGTCCACCAGGACGGGCGTGGTGGCATCGAGCACTTCGGCTTTGAACTGGGCATCAGTGAGGGGGATGGTCTTGGCCATGGGCGACAACCTACCTGCGGGCGAGGGCGTCATCTACCGCCACTCGGTGGAGGCCCTGCTCAATCACGTCGTGAAGCGGCGGTCGCTGATGACTGCGCGGGAGCTCGCAGAGTTTGGGCTCGAGAAGCCGCGCGACGTCGACAAGGACACGTGGATTCGGTTGCTGCGCACGCTCGCGCGGAAGCTCGACGCTCAGGAAGACGTGTGGCTCGAGAAGCTTGGCGCGGCGATGCTCGAGGGCTACGCGGACGGCTTCGTCGGTCGTTCGCTGTTTCTGGTGCTCAAGCTGATGGGGCCGCGGCGTGCGTTGTTGCGGATGGCGGAGAACTTCAAGACGGCGGACAACGTCACCGAGGTGACGGCGACGGCGCGTGGCGAGACGCACGTGGAGATCGTGTTCAACGACATCGGCAAGGTGCCGACCTACGTGCGCGGGCTGTTGCTCGAGGCGATGACGACGATGGGGCTGCAGAAGCCGACCGTGACGTTCGAGGAGCTACCGAACGGGCACACGAAGTTCGACGCGCGCTGGTGAGCGCGACGCGCGCGTGGACTCCCTCTCCCGCCCCCTTCTCTTCGACTACCGTCTGGGCATGCGCGCGAGCTGGCTGTCTCTCGGGGTCGTGGTGCTGCTCAGTGGCTGTGACGCGGTCATCGGCGACTCCGACGGTGGAAGCGGCGGATCCGGCGGTGGAGCCACAGGAGGCGGTGCGACTGGTGGCGGCGCGACCGGTGGAGGCGGCGCGACTGGTGGCGGCGCAACTGGTGGCGGCAGCGCGACTGGTGGCGGTGCGACCGGTGGCGGCGGTGCGACTGGCGGCGGCACTGCGACTGGCGGCGGCACTGCGACTGGTGGCGGTGCGACTGGTGGCGGTGCGACGGGTGGCGGCAGTGCGACGGGCGGCGGAGCAACGGGCGGAGGCGGCGGAGGAACCGGCAACACCGTCACCGTCACGCTCACGCGCGCAAACGGAATCACCGGCACGCAACGCGTCAACGTCGGCGTCCCGACCTCCGACGGCGCGACGATGCCGAGCACTCCAGTCACGGTGCTGATCAGCGGAACGCCGACCGCGACCTACTCGCGCGCGCTCGCGACGTTCCCGAGCGGCAGCGTGCGCAGCTGGCAGATTCAATTCGACGCTCCGATGACCGCGACCACCGCGGAGATCCAATTCGGCACCGCTCCTCCAATGGCGCTGACCGTACAGACCGTCGACTCGCTCCAGCAAGACGAAGCGCTCGGGAGCGCGATGGTCCGCACTCCGCGCGTGTGGGCGACGCTGCCCGCCACCTGGCTCGTCGCCAGCGGAGTCGCCGGCCACTTCATCCCCAACGCGCAGCTGACCACCGCTCCGATGAACGCGTGGAGAACGCAGTGCAACTACGCGAGCTACGGCTCGACTGCGTTCGCGAGCGGAATCGCCACGGCGGGCAGCTGGCTCTACGACCGAGGCACGGCCTTCTTCCGCGGCTACGTCGTGACGGGCAACGTGAGCGAGCTCCAGGTCGCGTGGCGCGAGACCGACCTCTATCGCCAGCGCTTGCTCATGAACTCGACCGTGCCTCCGTCGAGCGACCTCAAATACAACTACACGCAGAACCTCGCGCTGCACTACCTGCTCTCGGGCGACGACCGCTTCCGCGAAGCCGCGGAGACCATCGCCGGCCGCAATCCCGTCAGCGGCTACACCGGCGCGCTCGGTGGCGGCTTCTGGACCGAGCGGCACGCGGGCTTCGGGTTGCTCGCGAACGTGTGGGCGGCGCGTGTGAGTGATGATCAAGCGTCAACCTTCCGCGCGCGCGCTGAGACCATCGTCACCAACCTCATCGCGATTCAGGACACCGCGCTCAATCTCTCTTCGGCGCCCGCCAACAAGAACCTCGATGCGTCATATCGCTGCTTCCCGCACACGCCGGCCGCGCACGACCCGTCCGAGTACGTGAATCTCGACTCCGCGATGCAGGCGACGCTGGTGTGCTCTCCGTGGATGAGCGCCATCACTGCGGACGGACTCGAGGCGTTCGCGGATGACGCCAATCCGACGCGGCGAGCGGAGGCGCTGAACTCCATCGTGCGACTCGGACGGCGGCTTGGAAATCCCGACAACCGGAACGTGAGCGGTGGGCGGCCGCACTACCTACTCGGCGTCGATGGAGCGAACGCGCAGGACGACTTCGACGAGCACTGGGGTGAGGTCGCGTACGTCGCGGCGATGGCGTTCTTCTACTCGGGTCGCACCGACAACACGTTGCGCGCGAACGCGATGCACTACGTGAACGGGTTCGCGAACGACGGCACCATCGGGCAGCTGCGCAGCTTCAACTGGCAGTGCCGGAGCGCAATCGCGACGCCGTTCTATTTGCAGTGATGGTGAGCAACCTGGTCGAGGCCCGGGTGGTTGAGCTCGCGGATGCGCCCGGTGACGCGCGGGGCACGCGGGTGCGTCTCGCGAAGCACGCGCCGCTGCACGACGGCGCCGAAGTGCTCGCTCGTCTCGAGCGGCGACTCACGAAGGGGCTCGGCGCGCGCCAGCGCAAGGCGCTCGAAACCGCGTTGAACACTCTGCTCACCAACCTCGGAGAAGCACGATGAACGCCCGCACCCGCTCGTGGAACCAGGCCCTCGCCGTGAAGCCCGGGCCGCTCGACCTCACCCTCGAGGCGTCGCGCATCGAGGGGCGCGTGCCCGCGGCGCTCGTCGGAGGTCGGCTGCTCTCGAATGGTCCCGGCTGGAACGTCATCGACGGGGTGAACCTGCACCCGTTCGACGGGCACGGCTACGTGCGCGCCTTCTCGTTCGAGCGCGACGGCTCGGTGAAGGTGACGGCGCGGTACGTCGCTACGCCCGCGTACCAGCGGGAGGCGAAGTCGGGGCACTTCGAGGTGCGCGGCTTCGCGACCAACCTCGCGGGGCCGTTCTGGCGAAACCTGGGGCTCGGCGGGTCGATTCCACGCAACGTGGCGAACACCACCATCTTCCGCCGCAAAGACCGGTTGGTCGCGGGCTGGGAAGGCGGCTCGCCGTGGGCGCTCGACGCGCGCACGCTCGAGTCGCGCGGCGAGGAAACGTTCGGCGGCGCGCTGGCTGGGCAGGCCACGCTCGCCCACTTCAAGCGCGACGCGCAGCAGGGCCGGCTCGTCAGCTGCAGCCTCGGCATGAGCCGCTCGGTGAAGCTCGACTTCCGCGAGTTCGACGCCGACGACCGGTTGGTGCGCACCACGCATGCCGAGTTCCCCGGGATGCACTTCGCGCACGACTTCGCCATCAGCCCGAGCTGGTACGTGCTCGGCAGCAACCCGCTGCGGCCGAACTTGCTCGAGGTTGCGGGCATGTTGGTGGGGCGCTCGACGCTGCTGCGCAGCATCGCGACCGACCACGACGCGCCGCCGGGTCTGCTGCTGGTGTCTCGAACCGGCGGAGCGCCGCGCGTGGTGCGCCTGCCGAAGCCGAGCTGGATGGTGCACTTCGGCAACGCCTTCGAGCGCGACGGCGCGCTCATCGTCGACGCGTGCGTCTTTCACCGCTTCGAGTTCGGCGAAGAGTTTGGCTATGTCGGCCCCGACACGCCGTACGACCCGACGCGACCCGACGCGCGCGGGCCGCAGTCGCTCTACCGCATCATCGTGCCCGCGGGCGCGACCGAGGCCACGTGGGAGAAGCTGTGCGAGCACGGCGTCGACTTCCCCCGCTTTCACCCCGACCACGAGGGGCGCCAGACGCCGGCGTTGTTCGGGGCGACCCGGGTCGACACTCGCTTCAGCGACCCGTTCGACTCCATCATTCGCGTCGACCTGCTCGACCGGGCGCGGCCCCCATCGCTGTGGTCAGTGGGCAGCGACACTTCGTTCGTCGGCGAGCCCATCTTCGTGCCAGACCCGGCGCGGCCCGAGGCAGGGCACGTGCTCGCGCTGGTGAGCCACGGCGCCGAGGAGCGCTCGTCGCTGGTGGTGCTCGACGCGCTGGCGCTGGAGAAGGGGCCGCTCGCCGTGGTGCCGCTGCCGCTGCTGCCGATCGCGTTTCACGGCGACTGGGACGCGTAACGCCCTAGCCTCGCGGGGCTTCGACCTTGAAGCGGCCCGTCACCGCGGTCAGCGCATCGACCGACGACTGAAGGTCTTGCGCGATGCGCGTGGTGCGCCCCGTCGCGTCGACGCCTTGCTTCACGAGGTCGGCGACGTTGCGCGCGCCCTGCACGGCCTGCTCGCTGCTCTGCCGCTGCTGCCGCGTCGCCACCGCAATCTGCTGCGCCGCTTCCTTCGTGCCGCGCGACAATTCCTGAATCTGCTGGAAGCTCGACTGCGCGCGCTCGGCGACCTGCACGCCGCGGTCCGACGACTCGACGCTCTCCTTCGCGCGAACGACGGCGACGTCACCCGACGCCTGCACGCTCTCGACGATGCGACCGATGTCGCGCGCCGACTGCGCCACGTTCTCCGCGAGCTTTCGCATCTCAGCCGCGACGACCGAGAAGCCGCGACCGACTTCACCCGCCTTGGTTCCTTCGAGCGCGGCGTTCAGCGCGAGCAGGTCACTGCGGTCGGCCACCTGCTTGATGACCTGCGCGATGCGGCTGACCTGCTGCACGTCGGCGTTCAGCCGCGTGATGGCGTCCGCCACTTCCTTCGCCTCGCGCCGAATCTCCGTCATGCCGCCGACCATCTCGGCGACGACGGCGCGCGCTTCATCGACGGCGCTGTTGGTGCGCAACGCGGCCTGCTCCACGACCTCGGTGGAGCGCGTGATGCTCTCGGCGGTGCGCGACAGCTCTTCGAACGTCGCGGCGATCTGCTGCGCGTAGGCGGACTGCTGCGAGGTGACGTGCGTCTGGTCTCCTGACGCCGCGTTGAGCCCCTTCGCTGCTTCGCCGAGCCGCCGCGTCAGAGCGACCATCTCGCTCACCAGCGAGCGCAACGACTTGAGCATGTCGTTCACCGACGAGGCCATCGACTGCACTTCGTTCGCTCCGCCGACCTCGACCTGCTGCACGCTGACGTCACCGAGCGCGACCTCGCGAGCGACGCGCGTGACGACCCCGAGCGGTCCGGCAATCGCTCCCGAGAACACCAGCGCCAGCGTGAGCCCGATGATGACCGCGGCGAGCAACACCCACAGACCGGCGACCTGATTTTCCCGCTGCTGCGCGGTGAACTTCTCGAGCGAGAAGCGCACCACCATCGCGGCCTCGTAGTCCTGGTCGCGAGCGGTGCAGCGCACGTCGAGCACCGCGCCGCGCTCGATGGAACAGATGCCCGCTTCCGGAATCTCGTACCTGCCGGGAGGGAGATCGCCCTGCACCTGCACCGTCGCGTCTCCGCTCTTCACCTCGAGGTAGCGCTTGGCGCCCTCGCGAACGACCTTCTCTTTGGTGACGATGAGCGCGCCCTGCTGCGTGACGTTTCCGCCCGCGCGTACGCCTTCGAAGATGCCGTTGAGTTCCGACGGCGTCGCGAGGCCGTCGCGAATCAGCCGCATGATGGGCGCCGCGTTGTTCACGGCGAGCTGGCCGACGCTGACCGCCTGCCGTTCCAACGCTTCGCCGGCCTGCTCATTGAGCCGGCTCGGAAAGTAGATGGAGGTGAACAGTGCGACAGCCACGCACGGAACGACGACCGCGATGGCCGCCTGCACACGAATCGAGAGCGCTGCCCAGAGACTCCCCATGCAGGCCACATAGCGTGTCGCGGAGACTCAGAAACGCTTTCGTTGCGCAGAACTTGCGCCGAGCCGTCACGGAGCTGACGGAGGCGCGCTCGCTCCTCGCGGTGGTGAGAGTTGATCAGCATGCCGGGGTTGAAACAGAGACTCATGCACGTGCCGCTCTTCGACGGGCTCGAGGAGGCCGAGCTCGAGCGCGTGATGGAATGGTCCGAGACGCGCGCGTTCGCTGCCGACGCCGCCGTGCTGCGCGAAGGAGCACCATCCGATGCGCTGTGGGTGGTGCTGATGGGTGACGTCGAGGTCTCGCGCGATGGGCGGGTGCTCGCCGAGCTCGGGCCCGGCGCGGCGCTCGGAGAGCTGAGCCTCTTCACGCACCAGTCGCGGCGGTCGGCGTCGGTGCGTTGCCTGTGCGCGGTCGAGGCGCTCCGCATTCCGGTCGAGCCGTTCCGGAAGTTGCTGGCGGCGAACGACGTGGTGGCGCTGAAGATCGTCTCGCACCTCGCGCATCAGATGGCGATGCGGCTCGCGGCGCTCAACGACCGGTTGTTGTCGGAAGGCAAACGCGGGCTCGCGGTCGCACGGTCGGAGCTCCGCCGCACCGTGCTCTAACGCTCAGCTCGCCGCGACCGACTTCAGCTCGCTCGAGGTCGAGGCCCGAGCGGTGCCGCGCATCGTCACTTCGTCGGCGCTCAATTCACGCGTCTGGGCGCGGAAGGCCCAGGTGTTCTTCGGCCACAACATCACCGGGCGGCGTTGATCATCGAGGTACCAACTGGTGCAGCCACTCGTCCACGGAGTCTGCGGCATCAGCGCCATCAGCTCGTCGTTGTAGCGGCGCTCGACGTCGGCCTTCACTTCGATGGCGGTCGCGCCGGCCTGCTCGAGCGCGCGCAGGTGCTGCATCACGAAGTGAATCTGACTCTCAATCATGTACACCATCGAGTTGTGGCCGAGCCCGGTGTTGGGCCCCATCAACATGTACAGATTTGGAAAGCCGGGAATCGTGGTGCCCTTGTAGGCGCGCAGGCCGTGCGTCCAGCCCTCAGTCGCGAGGTCCTTGCCGTCCACTCCGGTCACCTTCATGCGCTTCAAGGGAGCGGCGACGTCGAACCCGGTGCACCACGCGATGGCGTCGCACTCCAGCTCGCGTCCATCGGGAGTGCGCACGCCCTTCTCGGTCACTTCCGAAACGGCGCACGGCTCGAGCGTCACGTTCTCGCGGTTGAACGCCGGGTAGTAGTCGTCGCTCACCAGAATGCGTTTGCAGCCCGCGGCGTAGGTCGGCGTGAGCAGCTGCTGCAGGCGAGGGTCCTTCACCTGCTTCTTGAGGTGCGCCTTGCTCCGCTTTTCGCCGAGCTCCATCAACCAGCGCCGCTTGAACGCGAGGAACTTCGCTTCGGCGAGCGCGTAGATGCGCAAGCGCGAGAGCAACATCGTGAACGGCAGCACGCGGTACAGCCACTTCCAGAACGCGCCGATGGGACCGTCGTTGCGCGGCAACACCCACGCGGGCGTGCGCTGCAACAACGTCAGCTGCTTCACGTGCGGAGCGAGCGCAGGCACGAGCTGAATCGCAGACGCTCCGGTGCCGACGACGACCACGCGTTTGCCGGTGAGGTCCGCGCGCTCGTCCCACTCCGCGGAGTGGAGCTGCAGGCCCTGGAAGCGCTCGCGCCCCGGCACGTTCGGCAATTTCGGGTGGTGCAGACCGCCGATGCCGAACACCAGGTGCCGCGCGCGGTGCTCGACGCCAGTGTGCGTGCGGACCGTCCACACGTGTTTGCTCTCGTCCCACGTCGCCGCTTCGACTTCTTGATGGAAGTGACAGTGCGGGCGCACCGCGTAGTCGGTCGCCACCTTCTCGAGGTACGCGAGGATTTCCTTCTGCGGCGCGTACGCACGCGACCAGTTCGGATTCGGAGCGAAGCTGAACGAGTAGAGGTGTGACTGCACGTCGCACGCGCAGCCGGGGTAGCGGTTGTCGCGCCAGGTGCCTCCGACGCCGGCGCCCTTCTCGAGCACGACGAACTTCTTCCCCGCGCGCGAGAGCGAGACGGCCATGCCAAGGCCGGAGAAGCCAGACCCCACGATGACCGCGTCGAGCAGAGGAGTTGCGCTCATGTCAGCGAAGGTTCCGACGAGGGGCGGGAGCCCGGGAGAGTCGCTTTCCACGCGTCGAGCAATTCACCACCTCCGCGCGTAGAAGGGTGGAAGTCGCGCGAGAAATACGACGCCCACGGTTTCACCAGCGCCCCGAGCGCCGACGGGTCGATGAACGTGAACTTGAAGAGCCGCCACCACTCACGCGGAGAGAACAGCGCGCCGCGCTTCGCCAGGAAGATGATCATGTTGGGCCCCATGAGGCCCCAGAAGAAGAGCGAGACGAGGAACATGACGCGCGACCGCTCGAACCACGTGCCTCCGACCGCCAGGTAGACGTCGAAGGCGACCGAGCGGTGTTCGTTCTCTTCGGCCGCGTGCCAGCGCCACAATTTCGCCATCGTGGGGTCGGAGCCGGCGAGCACTTCTTCGCGTGAGAGCACGAACTCGCCCATCAGCGAGGTGTAGTGCTCGAGCGCGCAGGTCAACGCGAGCTGTTTTCTGGGAGAGAGAATCTTCGTCGCAGCCCACAGCAAGAAGATGACGAGCTTCTCGAGCGCCTTGATGGGCAGCCCTTCGCGGATCAGCCGCTCGTTGTAGGCGACGTGTTCACGCGCGTGATGTCCTTCCTGTGCGCAGAACGCGGCGACCTCGGCCTTGAGTTTCGGCTCGGTGATGTGGTCCAGGTAGTGGCGCACGCTCTTCACGAAGAACGTCTCGCCGACGGGGAAGAAGATGGAGAGCTGATCCCAATACGCGGTGACCGCTTTGCCGGCGGGGTGCCAATCGCGAGGGACCTTCTCGAGGTCGAAGCGGAAGTCGCGGGGCTCGATCAAAGCCCCCTGGGGCGACGGCGTTGGGGGAGAACCGGTCATGACCACAGAATGCAGCAGCGGCGCGACGATTGCGCCGTGGTGCGGTGTGCGTGCGTGCCACCGTGTTGTTTTCGTGGGCCACGCAGTCAGGGCAGGAGCGTGAACTTGCGCTTTCCGTTCAGGCGATAGGTCTCGAAGCCGCGGCGGTCGAGCGTGAGCACGTGCGTGATGGAGGTCTCCTCGGCGAGCGCGACGAGCAGGGCGTCGACCAGGTCCATCGGTACGTCGGCGTACGTCATCATCAATTCGAGCGATCGGTCGAAACGTGGGCGGGTCGGTGCCGCGAGGTGTGTGCCGACCGACTTCACGAGCTTCCAGCCAACGTCGAACGCACCGACGCGCTTGCGCAGCAGGTGCGCGGTTTCGACGAGTACGCCTTCGGTCGTCGCGAGCGGGCCACCGACCGTCTCCCACGCTTTGGCGCAGACGGCGTGGTCCGGGTCGGCGGAGTTGATGAGCGCGACGAGAAAGCCCGTGTCGAGGAGGAACGGCCCGCGCTTCATGAGCGGCGATCGGGTGACCAGTCTTGCAGCGCTTTGCGCGCGTCTCGGCCCGAGGGGAGCCTGGCGTCGGTCATGGCTCCGACCCACGCACGGCTCAGGTCGGCTGCGGACATCGATTTGTCTGGAGCTGCGAGTTCACGGTCCACCAGCTCGCGGACGAGGTCGGAGGCCGTCACGCGTTGCTTACCCGAGCCTGGGCGCATCGAGTCGTTCTCACGCACGCGGTGCCGACGCCCAGTGCGCGCACCGCGACACGAGACACGCAGAACACGCGCGCCTAGATCACCGCCGCATGTGGTTGTTCTCGCGCACCACCGACCTCCTCGCGTTCGCGGGCACCGCCGTGCTCTCGTTCGCGCTCGCGTGGTCGCTGCCCAGCCTCGGCGTCGCGCACGACACGCCACCGTGGGCCTGGCTCGTCTTCGTGGTCTTCATCGACGTCGCGCACGTGTGGTCGACGGTGTGGCGCACGTACTTCGACAAGGACGAGCTCACCAGAAGACCACTCCTCTACGCAGGCGCTCCGCTCTTCGCGTACGCGCTCGGAGTCGCCGCCCACGCACACTCCTCCGAGCTCTTCTGGCGCCTGCTCGCCTACGTCGCGGTGTGGCACTTCATCCGCCAGCAGGTCGGGTGGATGGTCCTCTACGGCCGACGCAGCAAGAACGTGCACCCGCTCGACAAGGCCGTCATCTACGCCGCCACGCTCGGGCCCGTCGTGTGGTGGCACGCCAACCTTCCGCTCAGCTTCTGGTGGTTCAAGGAACACGACTTCATCTCGGGCATGCCGCGCGTCGTCGGCACCCTCGCGCTCGGCGTGCACTTCGCGGTCATCGCCGCGTGGCTCGCACACGCGCTCGTCACCCGCACGTTTCACCCGGGAAAAGCACTGCTCCTCTTCGCGACGTGGCTCGCGTGGTTCGGCGGCATCGTGCTGGCGAAGTCAGACCTCGCGTTCACCATCATGAATGTCGCGCTCCACGGCGTGCCGTACCTCGTGCTGACCCATCGCTACGCGCGCGGTCGCGAGGCTGACGCGCCGTTCGGAGGACTCCCCACCCAGCTCCTCAAGCTCGGAATCGCAGGCTTCCTGCTCGTTCTGTGGGCCATCGCCTTCGCAGAAGAGTTTCTCTGGGACCGCCTGGTGTGGCACGACCACCCGGTGTTCTTCGGCGGGGGCTTCAGCCCTGCGGCGCCAGGGGCAGAAACAGACGGGTTCGAGCTGGGAGCGCTGGCGCTGACGCTCGTCGTTCCTCTTTTGTCTCTCCCGCAGACCACGCATTACGTCCTCGATGGATTCATCTGGAAGGCCTCGGGGGATTCGACGCTGGTGAGGCGGTTGGGTTGGATGGGTAGCGAATCGACCACTGAGATCAATACACTCCGCGTCCCGCCGTGAACGCCCCTGCGAAGCCGCTGATTCTCTACGTGGAAGACGACCCGGATACCTTCCGGCTCACGCAGCTGCGTCTGCAGAACCGCTACGACGTCATCGGCGCGGGCACCGACGTCGAGGCGAGCGCGAAGTTGAAGGAGCTCGGCCCCACGCTCTACGCGCTGCTGATGGACATCGAGCTCCAGGGCTCGTCACTCGACGGCTTGATGTTGGTGAAGCTCGTGCGCGGCATGCAGCTCGGTCGCCCGGTGCCCGACTACGCGAAGGCCATCCCGGTGTTGCCGCATCTGCCCATCATGGTGATGACGGCGTACGTGACGCGCTACTCCGAGGCCGACGTGAAGCCGCTCGGCGCGACGCAATTCCTCACCAAGCCCATCGACTTCACGCGACTGAATCTCGCGCTCGCGCAGGCCAACATCCAATCGGTGATGGCGCGCCTCGCAACCCAACCGCGCGGGCGGTGACGCATGACGCCAGCTTCGCTCAGCCGGCTCGTCAGTCTGGGACTGATCAGTCTGCTCACTCTCCAAAGCGCGTGTGCTCCGCGTCAGGGCGATGCGATTCGGCTCACCATCGACACCGCCGAGGGGCGCGCGGAGACCTGTTACCTCGTCGAGCTGTTCGATGAGCCAGCCACGTCGCGCCTCGCGAGCGTGAAGTTTCCGCGTGACGAGACGAAGCGCACCTACGTCGTCGCCATCGGCCGCCGTGCGTTTCCGGCGACCGTCTCGCTGCGGGCCACCGCGCTCGTCGGCGCCGACTGCGAGACGGCGACGCGGCCCAACGGCGTCAGCGCGACGATTCAGGTGACGTTCGACCCCCAACGCATCGTGCCCGCCAGCCTCTCGCTCACCGAAGGGGATGCCGACACCGACGGCTTCGTCGCCACCGCGCGCGGAGGAGAAGACTGCAACGACTCCGACCGCACCATCTCTCCGGGCGAGCGCGAGGTGTGCTTCGGAGACGTGGACCACGACTGCAACGGCAAGCCGCCGTGCATGGACATGGCGTGCGTCGGCATGCCGTGCGGAGGAACGCCGACGCAGCTGCGCTTCCTCAACACGCCCAGCCCGATTCGCGTCAACGAGTGCGCGGGGCCGCTGAGCATCGAAGTGCAGGACGCGGTGGGAAACCGCACCTCGCCCGCGATGGGCGGCACCGTCACGCTCGCGAGCACGCTGGAGTTCTTCACCGACGCGATGTGCAACGCCGCTCCGGTGACGCAGCTCACGCTCGTCTCGACACAGAACGTGTGGCTGCGCGCGACCACTCCGCAGAGCGCGGTCATCAGCGTGATGAGCCCGGGCTTGATGGGCGACTCGCGGCCCGTCGAGGTGTTGGGCTCGGCGCCCGCGGCGGTTCGTTTCGACGGCATGTCACAGCGTGCCGCGGCCGGAGGCTGCTCTTCGGAGGTCATCGTCGCGCTCGTCGACGATGCGGGCAGCCGCGCGACGTTGAGTCAGCCGGTGGTGGTGAGTCTCTCGAGCGATGCGGGCGCTCCGTTCGCGTTCTTCGCGGACCTGGCGTGCATGAATCAGATCACCGCCATCGCGGTGTTGGATGGCGGCGCGTCGGGCGTCTACTTCTCAGGTCAGCGCGCGGGCGCGTTCACCCTTCGCGGTGAGTCGAGCGGCCTGCAGCCCGCAGAGCAGCCAGCGCTCATCGACCCGGGCGCGACGGCGGGCCTGGTCATCACCACTCCGAGTCAGCCCGTCGCGGCGACGGAGTGCGCCGGCCCGTTCGCGGTGCGCGGTCGAGACGCGTACGGAAATCTCACGGTGGTCACCAACCCGATGGTGTCCATCGTCGACGGCGGAGCGACCGTCTTCACCACCACCACCTGCGGCATGGCGGGTCAGCCCGCGAGCGCGTTCGGCATCGTCTTTCCGAACGAGGGCACCTACGACGTGAACGCGTCAGCGGGCGGCTTCACGGCGTCGCAGAGCGTGCTCGCCCGCAATCGTGGCCCGACGGGCTCGCTGTGGCGCTGGCCCATCGCGGTCACCACCGATGCGATGCGCCGACCGACGCCCGGCTACGACAAATACACGGTGACGGTGTCGCTCAACTCGCAGGGCGCGGTCGATGCAGGTCAGCTGGACCCGTCGTTGAGCAATCTGCGGGTGTACTTCGCGAGTGATGCGGGGTGGCGCGAGCTCGATCGCCTCATCTCGAACTCCAACACCAACAACACCGCGGTGCGTTTCGCGCTGCAGACCGACCTCGCGAACGCCGCGACCGACACGCGCTACGCGCTCTTCGCTGGTCCGTTCGACGGAGGCCCCGGGTTGAGCGACCCCAACGCGGTGTACTTGTTCTTCGACGACTTCGAGTCGGGGACGCTCTCGAAGTGGACCATTCGGAGCGGCGGCTGGGTCAGCGACACCGCGCGTGCGCACAGCGGCACGAGCGCGATGAAGTTCCCGACCGAGGCGGGCGCTTCGGACAAGGTCATCGCGGCGAACCCGGCGCTCACGGAAGCCGACGTGTTGTTCGAGGCGTGGTGGAACACCGGCAACCCGGGCGTGACGAACTTCTCGCAGCTGGTGCGACTGCAGCCGAGCGTCATCACGACCTACGAGATGACGTGCGAAGACGCGAACGGCTGGACTATCGCGCGCGAGACGAACGCCGCGTGGACCGAGATGGGGAGCAACAGCGGCACGGTCGACGCCAACACGTGGATGCGGCTGAGCATCGCGATGCACGACCGCGACATCCTCATCTCGAGGAATGGCGTGCAGCTCGGCGGCACGGTGCAGGCGCCGATGCCCGTGCACCCCGCGGGGAACGTCGGGTTCCGCAAGTACAACATCGGCGGCGACATCTGGATTGACGACGTCAGCGTGCGGCGCTTCGTGCTCGCTGAGCCGGCGGTCTCGCTGGGGACTCCCTTCGCGTTGCCGTCTCCGTAATCAACCGTCGAGCGCGCTGTCCTCGAGCGTGGGCGTGGTGTCGGGTTGCTCCCCGCGCGAGGAGAGCCGCGAGCGCATGTACATGCCGATGCCTATTCCGGTGGCGACGATGAGCCAGAAGAGCCACGTGCCCCACGACTCGAGCCCACTCTTGAGCGTCATCGAGAAGATGCTCGCCAGCGCGGTGATGGGCAGGAACACGGCGGCGATGACGTTGAGTTTGTGACTCTCGCGCGCGAGCTCGAGCGAGACGGCGGCCTGCGCTTCGGCCTGTCGCGCGGTGACGAAGTCGATGGCGTCGCGCGCTTCGAGCGTCAGCAGGTCGATGGCGCGCTCGGCATCTCCCGCGCGGTCGCGGAGGTTGATGAGCTCGCGGTCGTCCACCGCTTCGCGCGCGGCCTGGAGCACGCGGGCGAGGTGGTGCACCGAGCGTTGCAGCGGCGTGGCGGACTTGAGCACCGAGAACCATTCCTTCGCCGACGTCGCACGCTTGCCGGCCGCCTCGAGGAGGTCCACCGCGCGTTCGAAGGCGCCGAGGTGTTCGCGCAGCGGCCCGACGCCGTTGCCCATGCCGCTGGTCTTCCATGCGCCGAGCTTGTCGCGCCAGAAGAGGCGGGCGCTGCGCTCGGGCGCTCCGGGCCGCGGCACTTCGTGGAGCACGAGGAGAATCTGTCCATCCTCGACCATCAAGCGCTGCCGGCCCGCGGCCTCGCCCATGCGGGAGCGGAACTTCTGCGGCACGTTCCACTGACTGGGGATTGGATTCCTGCTGTTCGTCGTCTTGCCGGGGTGCCCGGCTTCCATTCGTTCGTTCATGTTGCGTTCACGCTGCTCGGCGCACGTGACGCGCAGGTGTCACCGCGGCGAAATCAAAGAGCGGGCCGATTCCCTGGGCTCCCGCCCGGCGTCGGAACCCTCAGCCGCGGCCTTCTGACGGGGACTTACCGGTCCACCGCGTGTAGGCGTGCGAGAAGGCGGCGGTGTCGGCGTACCCGAGCGCGGCGGCGATTTCTTTCACCGAGCGAGTGGTGTTCTTGAGCAGGTGCTCGGCGCGTGCGCGGCGCTCTGCTTCGAGGAGCTCGGTGTAGCTCGTGCCTTCCGAGGCGAGTCGCCGCTTGAGCGTGCGAGGACTGACGGCGAGCGCTTTGGCGACGGCGTCGACTTCGACCACGCCGGTGTCGCTGAGCACGCGTTCACGCACTCGCGCGGAGAAGCGAGTCGAGACGTCGAGCGCGGCGAGCTCACGTTCACATTGATCAGCCGCGAGCTTCTGAGCGGCGGGGTCCGCGAGCTGAAACGGAGTCGAGAGCAACGCGGCGTCGAAGACGAGTCGATGGACGGGACGGTTCCAGCGAATGCGCTCCAGTCGGGGGATGTCGAGGCGGTCGAACCAGTCGGGCTTCTCGAGCGCAATCTCGACATGCCCATCGAGCTCACGGCCGCTGAGGGCCTGGCCGATGCTCGCGAAGCCGAGGAGCACGGCGAGCAACACCACATCGCGCGCGGATCCGAAGTCGATGCGCTCCTCGACGGTGACGCTCGCCTTGCCGTCTTCGATGATCAGCTTGAACGCGAGCGCGTTGGTGCGGGTGGCGACGTATTTCTCGCCCATGCGGAGCGCGTCGCCGACGTCTTTCGCGGTGAGCACTGCGAAGCCGAGGTAGCCGTGCCACGACGCGCGCATGGCGAGGCCGAGGTAGACGCCGAGGCCGGGCTCTCCGGTGAGCGTGCGAGCGCGTTCGATGAGCGCGGTGATTTGTGGTGCGTCGAGCCGCGTCGAGGGCTCCAGGAGCGACCCGACGTCGAGCCCGAGTGGGCCGAGCAATTCGTCGGCTTCGACGCCGAAGCGACTCGAGACTTCGACGAGATGTGCGGCGTACGCGGCGAGCAGCACGTGTTGGTTCTACTCCTGAGTGAGGTCATCAAAGGGGACACACTTTTGAGGGCCTTCGTCCCCCCACCTCTTCGTCATCAAGCGGTACAGCTCAGCGGCGTAGCCCGCGCTCAGTGCACGACAAGACGTTCGGAGTTGAGGGGCTGCGCGTGACGAGCACGACGAGCGCAATCGCCAACAACACCACCTCGAGGCTTTCGTGCGCGGCGAAACAGCTCCAGGGTGGTGTGTTTTCTGATTCCCTTCGCCCTGCTCATCACTCGCAGCCCCTCGAGTTTCGCGCGTTCTGATCCGCAATGTGCTCGGGCTTCGACGCTGGGCTGTACCGCTTGATGACGAAGACGTGGGGGCACGAGGCCTCTCAAAAGCGTGTCCTCTTTGATGACCATTCCGCGGAACAGATCTCGCACACTCGTGGTCAGACCCTCGTGCTCCTGCTCCCCCTCATCCTCGCCGCATGGCCATTCGACTCACACTCGCTGCAGAACGCGGAACTTCCGCCACAGCCACAGCCGCAGGCCGCGAAGGTGAAGCTCAAGAAGATCCGCGTCGCTGTCGACGCCGGTCATGGCTACGCCGACAACACCGGCAACATCGGCGGCCACTGCCAGCGCGAGATGGACCACACGCTCGTGGTCGCCGACTTCCTCGCCGACGCGCTCGAGAAGACCGGCCGCTTCGAGGTCATGCGCTCGCGCGTCGGCAACGCACTCCCGCGCTACCAGACGCGCATCGCCGCCATCGAGAAGTGGAAGGCCGACGTCGTCATCTCCATCCACTCCGATGCGCGTGGACTCGCGACGCCGGTCGAGCAGGGTGACGGCGGCGTGTGCTGGCAGAACCCCGACGAGCCCGGCTTCTCCGTGTTGTGGAACGATGAGGGTCCTTCCTTCCCCGCGCGCCAGAAGTTGGGTCGCGCCGTCGGCAGCCGGCTCCGTGACGCGGGCTTCGTCGAGTACTCGGGCGTGAACTACGCCGACCTCTACACGCAGGACCCGGTCGAGCCCTCGGGGTGGATCGACAAGCGCCCCTTGAAGAAGCGCGTGTACTTCCTCCGCGCGTCGAAGATTCCGACCGTCATCATCGAGACGCATCACGCGCTCGACGTCACCGAGGTCGCGCGCTGGGACGAGCCGAAGACCTTCGACGCGTTTTCCGCCGCCGTGGCCGCCGCGATTCTCGACTTCGCTCAGCCAGCCAAGTGAGATGAGCAGATGCTCAGCCTCGCGCTGTTGTCCGTTCTGACCGCTGGCCCTGCTTCCATCAAGTCAGCAGACAAGTCTGCTGGGGGACTCGAAGAGACCTTCGCGAAGGTCGACCCCACGGTCGTCACCGTGCGCGTCAGCACCAAGACGTTCACCGAGAACGAGCGCGGCGCCATCATGGCGATGCAAATCTTCACCGGCTCGGGCGTGCTGGTGCACGGAGAGGGCTTCATCGTCACTGCCGCGCACGTGGTGGAAGACGCCGAGCAGATCGAGCTCCACTGGGCCGATGGCTTCAAGACCAGCGCGCGCGTCATCACGCTCTCGCGCACCGAAGACCTCGCGCTCTTGAAGGCCGACGCCACTCCGAAGAACGCAGTCGTCGCCGTGGTCGGAGACTCGAACGCGCTGAAAGTTGGGCAGCGGCTGTTCGCCATCGGCGCCCCGTACGGCCTCGAGCACACGCTCACCGCCGGTGTCGTCAGCGCGCTGCGCACCAACGAGCGGCCGGGTCTCATGCCACGCCACCTCGTGCAGACCGACGTCGCGCTCAACCAGGGCAACTCGGGCGGGCCACTCTTCAACGAGAAGGGCGAGGTCGTCGGCATCGCCTCGTTCATCTTGAGTCAGACCGGAGGCAGCGTGGGTCTCAACTTCGCGGTGCCCTCGGCCACCATTCGCTCGCGGCTCTTCGAAGAAGCGCTGCCGTACATCGGCGTCAGCCTGCGCTTCATCCCTCGTGACGTGGCTGAGATCTTCAACTGGCCCTACGAGGGCGCGTTCCTCGTCGAGATGGTGCGCGACGGGAGCCCCGCGGAGAAAGCCGGCTTGAAGGGCGGCACCGCTGCATCGGAAGTCGCGGGCAACAAGGTGAAGCTCGGCGGAGACCTCATCATCTCGGTGAACGGTGTCGCGGCGACCGACCCGAGCAAGGTGGGCAAGATGCTCCGCTCGCTCAAGCCCGGAGAGATGATTCGGTACGACGTGCTGCGCGGCGGCCAACCGATGAAGGTCGAGGTGCCGATTCCGCCCGGCTTCAGCGTGCCGAACCTCCCGAAGAAGTGACCATCACTTGAAGTCGCGGCGCTCGAAGACCGCGGTCGCGATGACGATCATCACCACCGAGTAGCCAATCGCGTAGACCACCGAGCCCCCCAACTCCGACCACGGCGTCGGGTCGGCGTACGTCGCGCGCCCCTTGAAATCGAGCCGGTCGAGGTTGGGCAGCACGTAGTACGCGACCTTTCCGAGGAACCCGAGCACCGGCGACTTCGCGCGGTCGGCGAACTTGTAGAGGTCGGTCGAGAGGTGGCCGAGGAAATAGAGGCCGCTGCAACACACCGCCGAGACGAACTGCGAGCTGCCCGCGGCGAACGCGAAGCTGACGCACGAGAGCACCAGCACCTCGAGCGCGATGCCGATGAGGGCCACCACCAGCGACTCCCGAATCGGAGTGCCCTCGACCACCATCTGGCCAATCAACAGCACCGCCAT
This sequence comes from Archangium sp., assembly GCA_016792935.1. Lineage (GTDB taxonomy): Bacteria > Myxococcota > Myxococcia > Myxococcales > Myxococcaceae > Archangium_A. Next base: position 19,267 of record JAEUJS010000198.1, read on the forward strand.
GATGACCAGCACGAAGAACGACGTCAGCAGGTTGCCCAGCAGTCGCCCGACCACGAACGAGCTGCGCGCCACCGGCTTGGAGACGATCATGAAGATGGTGCGCCGTTCGATTTCCCGCGGAATGAGGCCCGAGCCGAGGAAGATGGTGAGCACCACGGTGATGATGCTGATGACGCCGAGGCCGAGGTCGGTCATCACGCGCTCGAACGTGCCGACCGTCATCTCCAGCGCGAACGTCGCCGCGAAGATGAGGATGGCCGCGAACAAGTAGACGACCACCGTGACGCGGTTGCGCCGCGACTCGCGAAAGCCGTTCACCGCCAGCGCGAGCATGCCGTTGAACGCGCTCATGACATCGAGCTCCCGACCGCCTGGCCGCTCTCCTTCACGGCCTTGATGAACAATTCCTCGAGCGTGAACTTGGTGCGCTGCAGCTTCACCACGCGCGCGTTGGCCTCGAGGAGCACCTTCAAGACCGTGTTGGTGGCGCTCTCTTCGCAACGCACCACGACGCGCTCACTCAAGCGATCGAGCTGCTTCACGTGCGGCCTCAACTTCTCGTCGAGCGCGGCGACGGCTCCATCGATGACCAGCTCGACCTGGTTGGAGTCACTCTCGATGAGCGACGACACGGTGCCGGTGCGGATGTTCTTGCCGCCGATGACCAGCGCCACGCGGTCACAGAGCGCTTCTACGTCGGGAATGATGTGGCTGCAGAACAACACCGCGGTGCCCTTCTTGCGTTCTTCGACGATGACGTCGCGAATGAGCTGTCGGCCCAGCACGTCGAGGCCCGACGTCGGCTCGTCGAGAATGAGCAGCTTCGGTCGCCCCACCAGCGCCTGCGCGAGCGAGATGCGCTGAATCATGCCCTTGCTGTAGCGGCGAATCTGGAGCGCGGCGGCGGTGCCCATACCCACCTTCTCGACGACCTCGGACACGCGCGACTTGAGCTCGCCCGACGGCACACCGACCAGCTGCGCGGCGAGCGTCACGAACTCCACGCCGGTGAGGTACTCGTAGGGCGCGGGGTTCTCAGGGAGAAAACCAATCTGCGCGCGCGCCTTCGGCTCGGAAGGGTCGAGCCCGAACACCTTCACCGAGCCCGACGTGGGCCGAATCAAGTTCAGCGTCAGCTTGATGGTGGTCGACTTGCCGGCGCCGTTGGGCCCGAGGAGGCCGTAAATCTCACCTTCCTCGACCTTGAGGTCGAGCCCCTGCAACGCGAGCACCTTCTTCCGCACGGGGAAGCCGACGCTGTAGGTCTTCGACAACTGCTCAGTCTGAATCGCCGCTGCCATAGAGAGTGAGTCGTCGCTCCAGGGAAGAAGACATGGCCTTGCCGCCGTCACCAATCGAAATCGTGCCGCCGATGCTGTCGGTGCTCGGGCCGGTGTAGAGCCCTTCTTTCTGCAGCGCCGCGAGGTCGAACGGAGGAACACCGAAGCGCTGGCGGTAGGCGGCGATGGCGGCATCGACCCCCTGGAGATCGACCTCGACCTGCAGGTCGATCATCCGCTGCTCGAGCTCCTTCTTGAGCGCCTCGTCGGTCGTTTCCTCGTACATCTCGCGCGCGAGCGCGAGCGCCTCCTCAGGTTTGCCTCCGTGAGACAACAGCCGCGTCGCCAGCGGCGCCATCCACATCGGGGCGGCTTCCAACGTCGCGCCGTGCCGGAACACTTCCGACGCCTCGACGTACTTCTGCTCGATGTAGAAGAGGTTGAAGCCCAGGAAGAGGTGCAGCTTCAGGTCACTGGGGAATTGCACCGTTCCACGCCGCAGCAGGTCGCTCGCGAGGTCGCCGTTCACGTACGTGCGCCCCTTCAAGAAGGGCACGTTGAGGCCCACGTATTTGTACGCGTGCCAGAAGCGCGGGTCGGAATCGGTGAGGAAGCGGCCGAAGTCATAGAGCGCGCGGTTCTTCTCTGCCGATTCCGCTTCGCCGATGAGGTTCAAGGTCCTCAACCAGTAGAAGTCGAGGAGCAGCGGGAACTGTGACTTCGAGATGGTGCGCGCGACGCCCGGTCGCAGCATCAGCGGGTGTGGGTCGCCCGCCCGAGCGCGTGGACTCGGAGCGCGGCTCGACAAGCCCACCAACACCAGGCCTGCACCGAGCCACGCCAACGCAGACTTCTTCATGTCACGCGCTGATCAGTTGCACGAAACGTCAGAACGCGAGTTCACGGCTGAACCCGGCGCTTCGTTGTTCGCCTGCTCGGCACAGTTGGCGGCCGAGAGGTCGATGAACTGCGACGAGACGTACCACTCGTCTGAGCCCGTATCGTTGTCGATGTTGCCGCGCGCGCGCGCCGCGAAGTCACACGCAGGACAGTTGGCCAACACGTAACCCGGCAAGTCGGCCGCCAGCGCCATGCCGCCACCCTGTGACGGAGTGAACATCACCGTGCCGGGCGTGGTGACGCCGGCGTTGAGGGTGGCCGTCGCGTAGAGCGCGCCGTAGCGGAAGATGTCGCCCTGCACGCCGCAGTAGTTGCCCATCGGAATCAGGGCGGCATTGCGGACCTCGAGGTTCGCGCACTGCGCGCCACCAGCGCCCGCAATGTCGCCGAGGTCGTAGAGGTATCGATTGCCGCGCTCGGGAGCGAAGCCAATCTCGGCGATGGCCGACGAGTACCGGTCGCGTTCGCCGAAGCGGGACCGTTGACCCGTGAAGACCGCCTTCAAGTTCGTCTTGGCTTCCGACTGCTTGCTGCGCGCCTGGAAGCGAATGAAGTTGGGAATCGCGATTGCCGCCAGGATTCCGATGATGGCGACGACAATCATCAACTCGACCAGCGTGAAGCCACGTTTCAGTTTCATCGAAAGGCTCCTGTCGTACCAACGACAGAGCCTGGGGCTTTCGCCCCAGGCTCCAGGTGAACGGCTCAGCTGTGATCAGTCACACGAAACGTCGTTGCGGGAGTTGATCGCCGAACCAGGCTGGTTGTTCGGGGTCACTTCCGCGCAGTTCGACGCCGCGAGGTCCGCGAACTGCGACGACACGTACCACTCGTCCGAGCCGGAGTCGTTGTCGATGTTGCCGCGCGCACGGGCCGCGAAGTCACAGGCCGGGCAGTTGGCGAGCACGTAACCCGGAAGGTCGGCGGCGAGCGCCATACCACCACCGGACGACACGATGAACATCACCGCACCCGGCGTGATGACACCGGCGTTGAGCGTCGCCGTGGCGTACTGCGCACCGTAACGGAGCTGGTCGGCCTCGACGCCGCAGTACGAACCGGCCGCAGGAACCGCCGCGGTGCGGGGCTCGAGCGCGCCGCAGATGGCGCCGCCGGCGCCCGGAAGGTCGCCGAGGTCGAAGTAGTAGCGGTTACCACGCTCAGGGGCGAAGCCGATCTCTGCGATGGCCGACGAGTAGCGGTCACGCTCACCGAAGCGGGACTTCTGACCGGTGAAGATGGCCTTGAGGTTCGTCTTCGCTTCCGACTGCTTCGAACGCGCCTGGAAGCGGATGAAGTTCGGGATGGCGATTGCGGCGAGGATGCCGATGATGGCGACGACGATCATCAGCTCGACGAGAGTGAAGCCCTTCTTGACGAGTTTCATGCAGAGTCTCCTGGGTGTGGGTTGGGACGCGGAAGCTACGACCCGCGTCGGGCTAAGCAAGAAGTTGGCCCGCGCGAAGAACAACCGAATGTCAGCATGATGGCCATCGGAATCGCCGTTCAGCCCATGGCAGTGACGAAGTTTGTCACCGCGGCGGTGCCGGAAAATGGCAGCGGCCAAGCCGATCTGGTTCTGGCACTGTGAACGCGTGCGTCGTCAATTCTTGCTGGGCTTGTTGATCTTCTCGGGGCTCGCGGGACTGTCGTACGAGCTGCTGTGGGTGCGCATGCTCTCCTGGAGCATGGGCAGCACCACGGCCAGCTTCGCCACCGTGCTCGCCGTCTACTTCGGCGGTCTAGCGCTCGGCTCACGCTGGGCGGGCAAGAAGGTGCAGACGGCGACGCGCCCGGTCTTCATGTACGGCGCGCTCGAGGCCCTCACCGGCGTCTTCGGGTTGATCAGCTACCCGCTGATGTCGCAGCTGGGCTCGCTCTTCGCGGTGCTCGACCCGGGCGTCGGCGCAGGCGCGCTCGCGTTGCGCTTCGGCGTCGCGGTGGTGGTGCTGCTCCCGCCGACCTTCTTGATGGGCGCGACGTTGCCCTTCGTGTGCGCGGCGATGCTCGAAGACGACGAGCAAGCAGGTCGCGGCGCGGCGCTCATCTACGGCCTCAACACCGTCGGCGCGTGCCTGGGCGCGTACGTGCTCACCTTCCTCCTGCTCCCCGCGCTCGGCGTGTGGCGCTCGCTGCTCACCATCGCGGCCATCAACTTCTGCGTCGCGGGCATCTCGTATTGGCGCTCGAAGGTGAGCGATGGCGCCGTCGCCACGCCCGCGCCGACCGATACCGGGCAAGCCGATGACTCGAAGGAAGCGCGCGTGACGACGCTCCTCGCGTGGGTCGCGGGCTTCGTGGCCGTCGGCGCGCAGGTGGTGTGGGGCCGCATGTACGGCATCCTGTTGAAGGGCACGGTGTACGGCATCGGCACGGTGTTGATCGCCGTGCTGCTCGGCATCGCGCTCGGCAGCCTCATCGCGGCGTGGCTCGCGCGCGGCAAGGCGCTGGGCGTCGTCACCGGACTGGTGGTGGCGTTCTACCTCCTCGGGCTCACCGGCTTCGTGTGGACCACCCCCTTCGCGCACTACGTGCTCGACACGCTCGCGACTCCGGTGTGGACGCCGCTGCAGAGCGCCCACGCGCAGTTGGTGGTGGTGGTGGTGATGCTCGCGCCGGCGACCATCTCGTCGGGCGCGCTGCTGCCGTTGCTGGTCGCGCTCGCGCGTCGCTCGGCGCGCGGCACGGGAACGACGCTCGCCCGGCTCTACGCCACCAACACGCTGGGCTCGATTCTCGGCTCGGTGGCCATCGGGTACTACGCGCTCCCTGCGCTCGGCAGCGCGAGCACGCTCTACGCGCTGGTGTTGCTGCTGACCGTGGTGCTCGCGCTCTTCCTCGTGGTGCACGGCGCGGAGCGGCCGCTGCTGGCGGGCCTCACCGTGCTCTTCACCCTGGTGATGGCCGGCACCTTCCCCGAATTGCGCACCGAGGTCGCCGTGCCCGGAGCGCCGCTCGAGCAGCGCGACTACTTCACGGCGCGCGCGGCGCTCGACCAGGCCGCGAAGACGATGCGCTTCGTGCACGAAGGCGACGTGGCGACGGTCATCGTGGCCGACATGCCGGGCACCACGCCGATGATGGGGCTCTCGTTGAACGGGCTCGGGCAGGGCAGCCGTCGCGCCGCGCCTCCCGAGCTGGTGTTGGAATCGACGCTGGTCGCCGCGGTGCCGTGGGTGCACGTCGAGAAGCCGCAGCGCGCGCTGGTCGTCGGGCTCGGCGGTGGAGCGACGCTCGACGTGCTGCAGCGCCTCTCGGTGCCGTCCATCGAAGTGCTCGAGCTGGAATCGGGCGTGGTGGAAGCGGTCAACACGCTGTGGGGCGACGAGAACCCGCTCTCGCGCCCCGGCGTGAAGGTGGTGGTGAACGACGCGCGGCAGCACCTGCTCATCAACGGCGCGCGCGGAGAGAAGTACGACCTCATCTGCTCGATGCCGGCGCACCCGTGGGTCGCTCCGGCGCTCTTCACGCAGGACTTCTTCGAGCTCGCGGCGCGCAACCTGAAGCCGGGCGGCGTGTTCTCGACATGGTTCTCGGCGACCAGCTCGACCGCGGCGCGCGCGCTGGTGGGCGGCTTCGTGAGCGTGTTCCCGCACTACCTCGTGTACGAGGTGCCCGAGGCGGGCGCGCTGTATCTCGTCGGCAGCACCACGCCCTTCAAGCTCGACGTCGCGCGACTCGAGGCGCTCGAGAAGCATGACGTGATGACGGGGTACGGAGAGCAGACGCGCAGCCGTTGGTTCTTGCCGTTGCGCCTGGTGGCGGCGTCGGATACGCCGCGCGCGGCGCCCGCGGGTACGTTGATCAACACCGACGACAACGCGTACGTGGAGTTCTTCGCCAAGCGTCGCTTCGACGACAAGAGCGACCCGTTGATCGACCTGCCGGTGCGCTACCTGCCCCCCTCGCGACTCGAGAGCGGCGACCGCGAGGGCTTCTACCTCGAGCTGGTGGAGCGACTGCTCGAGACGCCCGAGGGCCGCCTGCCCGCGCGACGCGAGAGTCCGCCCAACGTGGTGCGCTCGTTGACCGCGCTGGTGCCGCAGCTGCCCGAGCGCTTGCAGAAGTACGTCGAGCTGCGCCTCGCGCTGGGGAGCAACCAGGGTGCGCGCGCAGCGGCGTTGTTGCCGAGCATCACCGACCCGGAACTCGCGGCCCGCGCGAAGAAGATGCTCGCCGGCTCGGAAGCGACCGATGTGGGGCGGCGCTCGGCGTTGCGCGAGCTGACGCCGAGGACACCCGACGTAGCCGGCGTGCTGGTCGCGCTCGGTGAGGCGCCGGAGCCGGTGGTGGTCGAGGGCTCGACGGATCCGCTGCGCTATTTGTTCGACGCCGGCCCGGTGGAGGACAACGCGCGAGCGGGCATCGAGGGCGCGCTGTTGGCGCGGCTCACCCGCTTCGCCAACGGCAAGCTCTACGACCGCTGCAAGGCGAGCGCGGCCGAACGGAAGTGGCCGGTGCTGGAACAGGAATGTCAGCTGCTGGGCATCAGCGCGCGGCGGGAAGACGCGCAGCGCGCGATGCGGCGCGGCGTCGAGCTCTACGAGGCGGGGCGCTTCGCGGACGCGCTGGAGCTGTTGTCGGGGTCACACCAGGTGGTGCCGCTCAGCGACGACCATTTGCGCCTGATGCTGGCCCTCGCACTCAGGCAGAACGACGGTGCGAAGCTGGAGCGCGCTCGTGAAAGTTTCATGATGCGCGGTTACACCCCGCAAGCCGTGGCGCGCATGGAAGTCCTCGCGCGGAGCCTGCCTGAGAAGGGCGGGGCGCTCTCACCCCTGCAGCTGCCAGCAACGCCGGGTCCGGGTGGGCAGTGAGCCCGGGTTGCGGCCGGGCACCGGGCGATATAGTGGTGTCGTAAGTCGCCTTACGGAGTGGTCATGATTGGTCTCGTCATCGCATCGCACGGTCGGTTGGGCGAAGAGCTCCTCGCCACGGCGCGTGAGATCGTCGGCGAGCTTCCCGCGGCGGTCTCGTGCAGCGTCGCGCCGGGCACTTCGGCTGATGAGCTGCGCTCGACGATTCGGGCCGCGGTGCAGGCGGTGGATCAAGGCGACGGCGTCATCGTGTTCGCTGATCTCGTCGGTGGCAGCCCGTGCACGCAGAGCCTGATGTTGTGTCAGCAGGCGCGGCTCGAGGTCGTGACGGGCTTCAACCTGCCGATGGTGCTCAAGGCGAACTCGCTGCGCGGTACCAGGCGTCCGTTGGCTGAGCTGGCGTGCGAGCTCGCGTCGTATGGGCAGCGCGCCATCACGTGTCCCACCGAGCAGCTGCGTCGCGCGGCCGGCTGATCAGCGACGTTCCGAGAGGGTCAGGGC
>JAEUJS010000516.1 GCA_016792935.1 Archangium sp.
CTTGTGTTCCTCGGGCCCGACGGTGAGCCCCGGCGTGTCGCGATCGACGATGAAGCCGCTGAAGTGCTCGGAGTCGATCTTCGCAAACACGATGAACACGTCAGCGAAGCCAGCGTTGGTGATGTATTGCTTGCTGCCCGTCAGCAGCCAGTGCTTCCCGTCGGCGCTCTTCACCGCTTTCGTCTTCGCTCCGAGCGCGTCACTGCCTGAGCCGGCTTCGGTCAACGCATACGCGCTGACCCGGCGGCCGCTCGCGAGATCCGGCAGGTACTTCTTCTTCTGCTCGGCGTTGCCGAACCACACGATGGGCAGCGTGCCGATGCACGTCTGCGCCGCGAACGTCACCGACCAGCTGCCGACCATCGACTTCGCCTCGGCGACGAGCAGCGAGGTCGTCTTGTCGAGCCCGCTCCCGCCGTGTTGCTCCTCGATGTCCACGCCGAGGAGCCCGAGGTCACCGGCGCGCACCAGCAGCTCGCGCAGCAGCTTGAAGTCCTTCTGCTCGATGCGCGCGGCCTTCGGGAGCACTTCTTCCGTGGAGAAACGCTTCGCCGTCTCGAAGAACGCGCGCTGCTCCTCGCTGAAGAACTCCGGCGCCATGACCGGGCGCGCGCCGACCGACTCGAGAAGAAAACCGCCGCCGATTGATTCTGGAATCAAAGTCATGGCGCGCGACATAGACCAACGCTGAGGCAGGAGGAAAGTGGTACTCAAAGCGCCATGCGACGCGCGCTGCTGCTCACGATCCTCTTCGCCGGCCTCGCTGGCTGCGGGCCGATCATCGGAGACGCGTGCACAGTGAACACCGAGTGCGGCAAGGGCGTGTGCCTCAACGCCGACTTCGCTCCGGGCGGGCTGTGCACGCTGACGTGCGGGTCGGGCTGTCCAGCGGGCTCGACGTGTGTCGACCGCGTGATCGATCGCGACACGCCGGCCTGTCTGCTGTCGTGCACGAAAGACTCCGATTGCCGCACCGGCTACGTGTGTCGCGTGGAGCGAGACAGCCGCACGGCGGTCTGCGTCGGAACCGCTGGAATTCCGTAGCTGCTCATTCCACTTCACCGTCAAACGAATCCACCTCGCGCTCACCGCTTCGCCGATCGAAACGCTCGCCGAATGACTCGCTGAAAAGCAAAGCGGGCCGCCCCGTGAAGAGCGACCCGCCTCGACTTCAACTTCTGATCAGCTCAGCTGATCACGGCCCGAACGACGCGCCCTGGAAGTGGAAGTTGCTGCTCGACGCGGCCTTGAGGAAGCGCACCTTGTCCGCGCGCTCCTGGCTGACTTCGCCGATCGGGTGCAGGCGAACGGCCTTGCCGATCACGCGCGCCGACGAGCGCGAGAAGATGAAGATGTTGAACGAGTCGGTCTCGTGGTTGAGCACCCAGATGCCGTCCGTCTCCTGAGGAGCCGAGAGCACCGCGCCCGCCGCCGCCGCGCGCACGAGCGGATCCGCCGGAGCCGCCGAGCCCGTCAGCGCGCCGATGATGCCGGAGATCGCCGCGCCAGCACCGCCGTCGTCCGCGCCCCAGCAGATGAACATGAGGATGCAGTTACGCGACGCCTCGCCCTGGATGCGCTCGCCGAGCGTGTAGCCAACTTCCTGCGGACGGGCCCAGAGGGCCGCCGGCTCCGGCGCCATGCCGGTGGTGGAGTCGATGTACGAACGCTGGCCGTGCGCACAGCCGACCGAGATGACCGCGAGGGCCGAGAGAGCAACGATGTTCTTGAGCATGTGTGAAATCCCCTTCCCGTGATTGGGCGCGCGCACCCTACTCACGGCGATCCGTGCTTCAAGTACGAAGTACTGATGGGCACGTTGAGACTTTCACTCCGATCGAACGGGCAGCGCACGCCGATCGCCACCCTCGCGTGGCCCGCGCATCTCGACGCCGACGCGCACACGTTCATCCGCGACAACTTGTTCGCTGAGCGCTGTGGGTCTCCGCACGCCGCGCAGAAGCTGCTCGACACGGGAGTCGTGCTCGCCGCCGATCGTTCGCGATTCCTCGCCGAGAAGTCGTTCTTTCCGCCGGAAGCTCCGCGTCAGTTCGCGATCGAGATGGACCTCGAAGACTTCGTCGCTGAGTTCGCGGTGGGCTTGCGTGCGCTGCGGGCTGCTCCGCGCGACGCCGACCTGGTGATCGAGCTCGAACTCACTTCCCTGTGACGCTTCGCTACTCCTTTGGCTTCGGCACCACCGGCCGCGGGTAGATGAGACATGTCTCGGCGAAGAACGCGGAGTCAGGCTTCACGTAGTTCACTGCCATCGCCCGCGCGATCTGATGCAGCGTCATTCCGAACGACGGCACGAAGCACACGTCGGGTGCGCTCTTGAACTTGCTCTGAATGCGCACGAAGCCGCGCTGCAACGTCGTCAGATCCATTTGACCGCCGCGCACCGGAACCGTCGGCCCGTTGGGATCTCCGCCGGGCAGTTTTCCGAGATTGGTCTGCAGCTCGAAGCCGTCCGCCCGGTGAATCACGCGCAGCTTTCCTGGCACCGGCTCGTCGATCCACGTCTGGAAGTTCGGCGCGTCGCGCAGCTTCAACTTGAACGCGATGTCAGCGTCGGGGTGTTTGAGCCACACCTCGCGTTTTCCATCGTCGATCTTCTCGAGCAGTCCGGACACCTGCACGAGGTACTCGTCTTCGCTCGCAGTCAGCAGGATCGGTCCATTCGCGGGGAGCTCGGGCATCGTGTCGCCGTCGAGCTTGAGCGTCGTGGCTCCGGCAGGAAGCGGCGGACCCACCGGCGTGAACGGCACGACGTCGTAGAGCTTGTCGCGCTCGTCGGGGCCGGCGTCGGTCACCGCCGTCACGCGTTCCAGCGGCTCGAGCGGTTTCGGTGTCTGACGCGGCGGAGGCGTCGTCGGTTTTTCCGGGCAGCCACACAGCAGCAACACCAGCAGCGGCGAGAGTCTCACTTGGATTCCTTCTTGAAGCGCGTCTCGACGCACTGCCTGCTGACCAGTCCCTTCGCGATCGCATCGAAAGCCGCTTCGATCGGCGTCTTGAAGAGGAACATGTCCTTGAAGCGCTTCTTGTCTTCCGCGTGTCCCGCATCGCGGATGTAGATGGCCTTCACGCGCTCGGGAAATTCGTCGCGCATCTGCGAATACACCTCAGGGTCGTGCTCGCCAGAGTCGCCCACCATCACCACCGCGTTGGGGATCTCCTTCAGCAAGGAGCGAATCACCGGCTGCTTGTAGTTGCTCAACGTCGCAGGCGAGAGGTCGCGCAGGTAGATGCCGAACACCGGAAATTTGTGACCGGTGAGGAAGTCGCGCACGCGGTTGACGTACTGCGCAGGAGAGCCGCTCACGAGCGCGAAGCCGGGCCGATCGCCCTTGTCCTCTTCGAGGCACGCGTAGAAGTCCGACATGCCCTCGACGACGGGCTGCGTCTTCGCGTCTTGCGTGAGCGCCGCC
>JAEUJS010000544.1 GCA_016792935.1 Archangium sp.
GCACGCGCGCGTGAAGGAGCTCAACGTCTCGGTCGACTTCCTCGTCAACAACGCGGGCTTCGGGAGCAACGGCGCGTTCCTCGATCTCCCGCTCGAGCGTGAGGTCGAGATGGTCGAGCTCAACTGCGTGACGCTGATGGAATTGAGTCACCGCTTCGGCCGCGACATGCGCGAGCGAAAGAGCGGGAAGATCCTCAACATCGCTTCCACCGCGGGGTTTCAGCCCGGGCCCTTCATGGCGACGTATTACGCGACCAAGGCCTTCGTGGTGTCGTTCACCGAGGCGCTGGCGTTCGAGCTCAAGGACTCGGGCGTGACCGTGACGTGTCACTGCCCCGGAGCCACCGCCACCGAGTTCGCCAGGACCTCGGGCAACGACAAGTCGCGGCTCTTCCAGCGCAGCTCGGGTATCGCGAAGGCCGAAGACGTCGCGGCCGATGCATATCGCGCGATGATCGACGGTGACGTCATCGCGGTGCACGGGTGGATGAACTGGTTCGGGTGGCAGGGGTTGCGCATGGCTCCGCGCGCGATGATTCGGAGCATGGTCGCCGCGATCAACTCGGCCCCGGACGCTTCGGAGAAGTAGCAAAGCCCCCTGGGGCGACGCCGTTGGGAGGAAACAGTGCTCGTCTTCATCAGCGACATCCATCTGCGTGCGGGCGGACGCACCAACGTCCCGCGTGTCGAGCAGCTGAAGCGCTTCTGGACGCGCATCGACGCCGCGCGCCGCACCGACAAGGTCACCGTCACGTTCGTGGGCGACACGTTCGATTTGGTGCGCGACCCGACGTGGTTCAGCACCGAGCACCGGCCGTATCACCCGATGACGCCGGCGCTCGAGAAGCAGGTGGAGACGATGATCTCCGCCACGCTCGCCGCCGAGAAGCCGTTCTTCGACGTGCTGCGCTCACAGGTCGAGAGCGGAGCGGCCGACGTCGAGCTGATCCTCGGCAACCACGACGTGATGCTCAACCACGTGCCCGGTGCGCGCGCGTTGATCCGCAAGGCGTTCGGCATGAAGGGCGGCACCGACGAGTTCCCGCTCGAGGTGCGCTGGCCCGAGCACGGCGTGCTCGCGTACCACGGGCACACCGCTGACCTCGTCAGCTCCGACGCGAAGGAAGGGGTGCCGTTCGCCGAGCTGTTCTGTCCCGAGCTCATCACCCGGTTCCCCATCGAGATCCGCAAGCAGTTGGAGCTCAACCATCCCCACCTCGACGACATCGACGACGTGCGGCCGGTGGTGACGATTCCCACCTGGGTGCGCATGCTCGCCGAGGGCGAGGGGAAGACGGTCGGCGCGCAGATCAACAAGGTGTGGGCGCGCCTGGTGGAAGAGTTCCTCGAGAACAAACACGTCGTCGATTGGTTCAAGAACAACCACAAGGCGTTCCACTTCGACTTCGCGCAGAAGATGAAGGTATTGCTCGCGTTGTCGGCCAAGAGCGGGCTCAAGGAAGCGGAGCGCTTCACCGCGGCGCGCGACGTATTGTTCAGGTTGCTCGACACCAAGTTCTCGACGACCGCCGCGAAGAAGCTCGAGCACAAGGACAACAAGCACCTGCGCTACGTCGTGAACGGGCACACGCACTTCGCGAACATGACGCCGCTGGGGACCATCAACGGGCAGAAGGCCTGCTATTTCAATCTGGGCACCTGGCGCACCGTGCACCAGCTGGGTCATCTGGGCGCGGCGTCGTTCCTGCCGTTCGATGCGATGGGGTATCTCGCGTTCTTCCCGAAGAATGATCCGCTCGGGCGCGAGCTCGAGTGGTGGCAAGGCGCAGTGCTCAGTCGTTGAGCTCGAAGGGGTCAGGGTGAGGGAAGATGCGCTGCTTATCTGCGATCATTTTCAGCCTCACCGCGTGCGCCAGCGCAGGCCCAGGAGTCACGAGCGCAGACTGCACCCTCATGCCGAAGGACGACTTCGGCCCGACAGGCACCGTGGCAGTCCGCGCCGAGGTCGTGGTCTCGGGACTCGAAGTGCCCTGGGGGCTCGCGTTTCTTCCCGGAAGCACGGACCTCCTGGTCACGGAGCGCCCGGGAAGAATCCGCCTCGTCCGCAACGGGTCACTCGTCACCACTCCAGTCGCCACCGTGCCACTCGCGCCGGGAGGAGAGGGCGGCCTCCTCGGCATCGCGCTGGATGCCGACTTCGCGAACACGCGCGCGTTCTTCATCTACGCGACGACCGGCACCGCGACCGACAAGCAGAACCGCGTCGAGCGCTGGACATTGTCGAGTGACTCGCTGAGCGCGAGCTTCGACCGCGTCCTCTTCGGAGGCATCGGCGCCGCGCAGTTCCACGACGGAGGCCGCCTTCGCATCGGCCCCGACGGCAAGCTCTACGTCGGAACCGGCGATGCGCGCGAGCCGTCACGCTCGCAAGACCCCGCGAGCCTCAACGGCAAGCTGCTGCGGCTCAACACCGACGGGACGATTCCTTCGGATAATCCGACGCCGAACAGCGCGGTGTTCATCAGCGGCATCCGCAACACGCAGGGCTTCGACTGGTTCGACGCGACGACGCTGGTCATCACCGACCACGGACCTTCGGCCGAGTTGATGCGCAGCGGTCACGACGAAGTCAGCATCGCCCGAGCCGGAGACAACCTCGGCTGGCCGACCATCTACGGCTGCGGCACGAGCGAGCGACTCGTCACGCCGCGAATCACCTGGACGACGGCGGTGCCTCCGGGCGGAGCGGCGCTCTATTCGGGGAACGCGATTCCCGAGTGGCGCGGCAACTTGTTGGTCGGCGTGCTCGGCTCGGCGCACCTGCATCGCGTGGTGTTCGACGCGGAGAAGCGCGTCTCCGCGCACGAGGTGTACTTCCGCGGCGCCGACACGCTCGGTCGCATTCGCGAAGTCATCACTGGCCCCGACGGAGAGCTGTGGCTGACGACGAGCAACTGCGATGGTCGTGGCAGTTGCGGCACCGACAAGGACAAGATCGTCCGCGTCGTCCCTCGCTAGGAGCCCGCGATGAAGCGCTACGTGCTCGTGTTGCTCTGTTTGACCGCGTGCAAGTCGGAGGAGGAGCGAGCGCGCGAGCGGGCGGCTGACGCTTCTCGCGCGTGTGTCGAGACGACGCGGGCCGCGAAGCTCCCCCTCGTCGAGCGCCCGGTCGAAGAGTTCGACGAATCGTGGCCGGTGCTGCGCTTCCGTGCGCACGGGCTCGAGCTCGACACGCGCGCTGCGCTCGCCGCACGACCCGATCTGCTCCCGTACTTCGGCAACGGCAAGCCGCCGGTGCCGCAGCCGCTCGACACGTTCCGGCCGCTCGGCTCCGACTGGCTGACCTTCCCGAAGCTGGTCGCAGCGCTGAAGGACTACGAAGACTCGTTGACCGCGCAAGTGCGCGTCGAGACCACGCTGGCGTTGGACATCGCCCCTGATGTGCCCGCGCGGCAGGTCATGGTGGTCATGAGCTACCTCAAGGCGCGCACCGTGCTGGCCGTTCGCGACCGCGACGGTGAGCTCAGCGCCATCACCATCGAGGGCACGCAGAGAACTGACATCGGTCGTGAAGGGTGCGTCGTTTCTCAGCAAGCCAACAGACCCGAGTGCGTGACGCCGGTGGTGAACCTGCGTGCGACCGGCGCCCAGGTCTTCGCGTGGAAGGGCCTCGTCGATGACGAGTGCATCGAGGACCCCGGAAATCGGCTTGGTGGCAAGGCCGGAGGCCCCTTCGCGTTCGAGGGCACGACCTGTGAGCTCCCGCTCACGACGACCAAAGCCCTCACCACGCTCACGAAGACGGTGCGCGAAGTCGCGGTGGTCGTTCCAGGGTGCACGCACGTCGTGGTGAACATCGAGCTGAACGCGCGCTGGAGCGACGTGACTCCGGTGCTCACCGCGCTCGTCGCGACCAGGGGCGCACCCGATCGGATCGCGTTGTGGGGACGGGTGCCCGATGCCGTCGCCGCTTGCCCGGCGGAACCGCTTCGACCCTCGTCGTGGAAGTTCGAGCGCGACGGCGGGCGTTAGTGCTGCCAGAGCACCGCGCCCTCGTGTTCCGACTCGCAGACGAAGGCGTACGCGTCACCGCCCGCGAAGTTGAGCGCCTCATCGAACTCGCTCAGCTGCGCGACGAAGCGCATCGCCTTCTTGCACTTGCCGCATGACGGCGTCGCGTCGCCCTGAATCCAGCCCGGGTACCCGTTCACCTTCGGCACGGCGGCGACATCGCTCTCGTTCTCGCCATCGACGTCGGGGTCGGGCTCGAACTGCTTCGCGTAGCTGATGCGCCGTTCCTTCATCACCGCGCCCGGCGCCTTCGCGAGCGGCGCGACGAGCCTCTTCACCAGCACCACGCGATTCGCCGTGCCGTCTTCGTCCCATGTCTCGCAGAGCCCGCCCGTCTCTTCATTCGTGCAGAAGAAGATCGACAGCGCGGCGTGCTTCTCGAGCGGCAGGCGCTCTGCGTGCGCGTGCAGCGTCATCACGTGCGTCAACGGCAGCTCGCAGTCGCGGCACTTCGGCCAGTCCTTCGCACTGATTCCCGCAGGCACACCACCGGCGAGATCATCTCCACGCTTTCCATACACGGGACGGAACGACATGCGCCCCGCAGGCCGCTCGGACTTGTCGGTGCTCGGCTCGTAGCCCGCGGCGAGCTTCGCCCGCACGGCGGCTTCGTACGTCGCTCGTTTCGCGTGGCGCTTCTCCGTCGTCTTCCCGCCCGCGCTGCGTTCGCCGAACCGCTCGACCCACCCCGGGCCGTCGATGCGCGCGAACCAGAAGCGGTCTCGATCGCCCGTGCGCTGTCGCAGCCAGACTTCCCTGGCGATGACCGCGGTCTTCTGCGCCGCCGGATCTGCACGCTTCGGCTTCGGCAGCGCGTCGAGCTTCGCCCCGAGTGGCAGCGCTTCATTTGCTTCCGCGCTCACGCCGAGCACCGCGCGCTTCTCCTGATCCCACGCGAAGGCCGACACCGTGCCGCTCTTGAACTGCCCGACGAGCAGCCACTGGCCCTTGCCCTGATACGCGTACACGCACGCCGAGCCGTAGCGCGACTGCACGAACACCAGCGCTCCGCTCACGGAATCGGTCGCGAGCAACGCGGCCCGCGCGTACGTCTCTTGGTCGGGCTTCTTCTCGTCGCTCAGCTTCGTCGGAAAGCTCGACCACTTCTTGTCGTCGAGCTCCCACGTGAGGTTCGGCGTTCGGTAGTGCTTGTCGCGCCCGCCGAGCAGCACCCACGTCGCGCTCGACGCGTGAAAGCCGACGGTCGCTCCGACCACGAGCGGAGCTGCGCCGGTGCGCGTCAGCTTCGTCCACGCCTTGCCTTCCGCGGCGAGGTGCCAGACGTCGGTCAGCCGCTTCGCTCCGTACGACACTTCTCCGCCGACGAGCAGCACCGCCCCTGCGCCGTCGCCACCGAAGTTCGTCGCCTCGCGCTCGGTGAAGCCCTTCGGTGCTGGAGCCACGCGCTTCGCCTCGAGCTGGAGCTCACCAGACCGCAGCACGCTGAGGTCACCTCGCGCCTCGGCGTGGTGCGCGATGGCTTCGAGCGGCAGTGCGCCGTTCAGGTCGAGTGACGCCGAGAACTTCAGCGGCGCCACGGGCGCGGCGTTCGTCCGCACATGGCTGCGCGTGCCGAAGAAGCGCGGCGCGCCGGACACGCTCCCGAAGTCGAGTCGCGGCACCGGCTTTCCTGCGGCGATGAACGTTCGCTTCTTCTCGTCGAAGCGACCGAGCGTGTGTTGCACCGTGCCCGGGCCAAACCACGGCCCGAAGATGAAGCCGTTCGCGATGCCGCCCCATTCGCAGAGGCCATTCGCGTCGCACTCGACCCATCTGCCCTTCGCGAGCGCAAAGACCTGCGCCGTCTCGCTGCTGCCGCGCTCTTTGTGCGCGATGAGCAGAGAACCACTTGCGGTGGTGCCTGCGTGAAACGGTCGCCACGCACTCGTGGGGTACGGCGCGAGCGCCTTCCACGCCTTGCCGTTCCAGCCCCACGTTTCATCGGCCGCGTCATCGACGAGCACGGCGAGCTCGAGCTGCGCGTCCCACCCGCCCATGCAGTACATGCCCGTCGCGCTCGCGAGCGGTGTGCCGACGTCGCGCCACGCGCCGTCGTTGCCCAGCTCGCGCACCGTCGTGCCGCCGCGCGCCGCGCGAAGTTCGGACCGCTTCGAGTCGGTGGCGTTGGTGCCCGCGAAGTGCACCAGCACCTCGCGCTTCTGATCGAACACGTACACATCGGCGTTCGCCGGTTCGAGGGTGTTCTTCTGCTTCACCTCGACGAACTTCTTCCCCTTCAGCTCGAAGAGATCGAATCGGTCGTAGGTGATGATGAAGAACACTGCCGTGCCGCGCGCGCCGTCGAAATAGAAGCCGCTGCCGTGCTGGTAGGTGAGCTCGAGCCCCGCGGGCAGCTTGCAGATGACCTCGCCCGAGCCGTCCTCTTCGACGCGCCACAGGTCTCCGCCGTGAAGGTCCAACATCCACAGCTTCTTTTCCTTCGGGTGCCACAGCAGGTGCGGCGCGCTCTTCGTGGTGTGCGGTACAGGAGGCAACATGGCTGGCGAACCATGCCCCAATCGCGCAGCGCGAGGGCGATGGAGCTGATCTACGCTCGCTCGGCCGATGTCGCCGCTGCTGATCAGTCTCATCTTCGCGCAGGTCCCCGCCTCTGACGGCGGCCTCTCGCGCGTGACGCTGGTGTTCGGAGGCGACGTCATTCCGCACGACCCGGTGAAGTACGTCGCCCGCGCGCGCGCGAAGACCGGAAACGAAGACAACAACGGCGGCTGGGACCACGTGTTCGGTCCGATTCGGCCCGTGCTCGAGCGCGCTGACTTCGCCATCGTCAATCTCGAGACGCCCGTCGGCTGGTTCAAGACGCCGGAGAAGGGCGAGATGACGTTCAACGCGCAGCCTCCGCTCATCCACGCGTTGAAGCGCGCGGGTGTCGACGTCGCTGCGTTCGCGAACAACCACTGCCTCGATCAACACCGCGAGGGCATCACCTCGACGCGCGAGTTTCTCGCTGACGCGGGGCTGCTCTCGTCGGGCTGCGACATCAACGAAGAGGCTGCGTGGAAGCCGCTGGTGCTCGAGAAAGATGGCATGCGCATCGGGCTGTTCGTCGTCACGCGCTGGCTCAACGGCTTCAACAACAAGCTCGACGCGACGCTGCCGCACGTGCCCATCGTTCCGTACGATCCAAAGGCGGCGCGCAAAGACGGCCTGCCCGTCGAGCCCATTGTCGGCGACAAGAAGGTCGATGATTTTCTCGAGCTGGTGAAGAAGTACTCGGCCGAGGTCGACGCGCTGTTCGTCTTCATTCACTGGGGCGCCGAGTACAAACACAACCCCGCGAGCGACGACCGGCGGCTGGCGAAGTTGATGCTCGACTCGGGAGCGTTCAGCGTCATCGGCATGCACCCGCACGTGTTGCAGCCGCTGGAATTCCTCGAGCCGAGCGCGGGCGGAAAGCGCCTCGTGATGTTCTCGCTCGGAAACCTGGTCTCCAATCAAGACTTCGACAAACCCGCGGGCACCAAGAAGGACTCGCTGTTGCTCGAGCTCGAGCTGGTCAAAGAGAACGGAGTGGTGCGGCTCGAGAAGACGCACGCCGTTCCCGTCGCGACTGAGAATCAGCTGGGCGTCGGCTTGAAGCGCAACGTGCAGGCGGTGCTCATCGATGAAGAGCTCGTCGCCATCGATGATCGCCTCACCGAGCTCGGAGCGCGCGCCGACGCGGCCGCGAAGAGCGAGCGCAAGGAGCTGCTCGATCGCCGCAAGCTCGCGTGGGATCGCCGTGCGCGCATCGTCACGTTCGTTCCGGAGGGCGTGATCGATCCGGCTCCGGTCGCCGCGGCGGCTCCGACGTTTGCGAGTGATGCCGGTGTGCGCGTCGCCACGCCGACTCCGACTCCTCCGACTCTTCCGACTCCGACTCCTGCTCCTGCTGCGAGGCCTTGATGACGCGCGCTTGCTTCCTCGTGCTCGGTCTCACGCTGTGCGGATGCCCGCCGATGCTCGCTGACGTCGACGCGGGCCCGACCTTTCCTCCATCGCTCAAGCACGCGCACAACGACTACGAGCACACGCGCCCGCTCCTCGATGCGCTCGAGCAGAAGTTCGAGAGCGTGGAAGCCGACATCTGGCTCGACGGCAACGGCACCGACATCGGCATCTCGCACAACGGCGCGCCGTTCAAAGGCACGCTCAAGGCGCTGTATCTGGATCCGCTCGCGCAACGCGTTGCGGACAACGGCGGCTCGGTGCACGGCGACGGCAAGCCCTTCTACCTGTGGCTCGACTTCAAGGACGGCAGCTCCGCAATTCAGGATCTCGTCGCGACGCAGCTCGCGGGCTACGCGTTCCTCACGCAGTTCGATGACTCCGGCGTCTCGCAGCAGGGCGCCGTGACCGTCTTCCTCACCGGAGATGCGAAGGCGAAGAAGGCGCTCGTCGATCGCGCCGCTCCACGACCGTACGCGCGCGACAGCAACGACTACTCACCGATGGATCCCGCCGCCGACGGCAAATGGGCCACCTACGCGGTGAACTACTTCTCGTTCATGCAGTGGACCGGCGACGGAGAAATTCCGCGCGCGCAGATGCGGCAGCTCGAGAACCTCGTCAACGGCGCACACGCGACAGGCCGCTCGATTCGCATCTACGCCAGCCCCGATTCCAACGCGTATTGGCAGGCCGCGAAGGCCGCGCACGTGGACTTCATCAACACCGACAAGCTCGCAGAGCTGGCGTCCTCGCTCTAAAAGCAGAGGTTCCGGTGTGGGGCGGGAGCCCAGGAAAGACTGCGCGTGTCGAAGGAACGGCTCGTCCTCGGAGATCGCTTCAAGCTCATCCGCCACCTCGGTGGTGGAGGTATGGCCGAGGTCTTCCTCGCCGAGCAGATCTCGCTCAAACGCCAGGTCGCGCTGAAGGTCCTGAAGCGTGACTTGTCGTCGCAGCCGGCGATGGCCGAGCGGTTTCGTCGCGAAGCGCAGCTGCTCTCGACGGTGGACCACCCGGGCGTCGTTCGCGTCATCGACTTCGAGAGCAACAAGAAGGACGGCACGGTGCTGGTGCTCGAGCTCGCCGACGGCGACACGCTCGAGAGCAACTTGAAGATGGGCCCGTACGAGCCGCGCCGCGCGATTCGCATTCTGTTGCAGCTCGCGGAAGGCCTCGCCGCCGTGCACGAGCGCGGCATCATCCACCGCGACTTGAAGCCGCAGAACATCGTCATCTCTCCTGGGCCCCGTGGAGAGATCGCGCGGCTGCTCGACTTCGGCATCGCGCGCTTGATGGAACTCGATTCCGAGAGCGAAACCCCCAGGGCGCCCGATGTCCCCGCCGGAGCAGACCCGTTCATGTCGTTGCCAGGGCAAGCGGTGGGCACGCCCGCGTACGTCGCTCCGGAGCAGGCGATGGCGCAGCCTGTCGATCCACGCACCGACGTCTACGCGTTCGGCGTCGTCGCGTTCCGCATGCTCGCGGGCCGGTTGCCGTTCGAGGGGCCCGAGGCGCGCGACTATCTCGAGCAGCACGTGCGTCAGCCTCCGCCGGCGCTCGATGAAGTGGTGCCGGCGCTCGCGGCGTACCCGCTGGTCGTGAAGTTGATCATGAAGTGCCTCGAGAAGAAGGCGAGCGATCGACCGAAGGATGCGTCGGCGCTCGTCGAGGCGCTCAAGGGCGTGTTCCCGGCTGATCAAATGGCGCTCTCGACGCAGACGCGCCTGGTGTTGAGCGCGGTCACCACGCAGACGCTCACCGCGGTCAAGGGCACGGCGCAGACGGTCGGCGAGCGCTCGATGCAGGGCGTGAAGTTGATGACCCGCCTCGCGCAGCGGCTCGATCGCCAGTTCAAGCAGAGCCTCATCATCACGCTCGCCATCACCGCGCTGGTCCCCGCGGCTTGGGCGTTGTGGCCGCCGAGCCCGGTCGAGCGCGCGGAAGAAGAGCTCGCCAAGGGCAAGCCCGCCGAGGCGCTCACCACCATCGACACCGCGCTGCCCGACGCGAAGGGTCTGTATCCCGCATTGCTCTCGCTGAAGACCGCGTCGCTGCATGAGTTGGGTCGCGAAGACGATGCGCGCGCGCTGTTGCGGCAGTCACCGTTTCAGGTCTTGTTCCCCGCGCGGCCGGCCATCATCGAGATGCTCGCGGAAGACTACGCGCAGGCCGAGAGCGACCCCGAAGTCACCGAGTGGTTCGAGCTCATGCCGCCCGCGTTTCTCGACGCGACGTTGATGCGCTTCGCGGGCGAGCCCCCGTCGGATCGCCAGTGGGGCGCGCTGCGCTACCTCGACACGATGGATCGCGCGAAGAAGCTCGACCTGCCGGAACGCTACGCCGTCTCTCTGACGTCGAAGTCGTGTGAGGTGCGCGCGCTCGCCGCGTTGCGGCTGGGAGCGCTCGGAGACCCCGACGTCATCCCCGCGCTGCGTGAGCTGTCGGAGAGTGAGAAGGAAGAAGGCAAGAACTGTGGCCACGATGAAGCAGCCGAGGCCATTCGGGCGTTGAAGAAGCGGTGAACACTGGCTTGGATTGAACCCATGACGCGACTGCTCCTGTTGTTGTCGTTGGTCCTCATCGCTGGCTGCCGTGGGCCGAAGGGCTCTCCGGGCGGAACGGTGAAGTCGTTCTTCTCGGCGATCGTCGCTGAAGACTGGGACGCGATGGCCGAGATCGCTTCCGAGAAGTCGATGCAGAAGATGGGCTCGACCGATCGCGCGACGCAGTTCTTTGCCCGCAACTATTCCGGCTGGCTCGGAGCCGACGTCAGCATCGACGAAGAGCTCATCGACACCAGCGAAGTGAACGCCACCGTCCACTTCACGTGTGTGCAGACCACCAAGGAAAACTACAAAGAGGTCCAGTACGACTGCTCCGACATCTACACGCTCGTGAAGCAGTCCGACGACAAGTGGCATCTGCACCTGCCCGGCTCGACCAAGCTGCGTTCGATGTGAGTCCGGGTGGTTATGAGAATCGAATCGAAGAGTGATCGCTGGGCACTCTTCGTGACTACTTGTCTGTCGTGACCACCATTCGCCACCCAGCGCCGCTTCACTCGATCGAGAGCCTCATCGACCGGGCGATCCGCGGCGACACGGCGGCGACGGGTTCGCTGCTCAAGCAGCTCGCGCCTTCGATGATTCGCGCTGCGCGTTCGTTGCTCGGCAGTACGCACGCCGACGTCGACGACGTCGTGCAGCAGTCGCTCATCGGCCTCGTGCAGGCACTGCCCGCGTTTCGGGGTGAGTGCTCGATTCAACACTTCAGCTCGCGCATCGTGGCGCGCACCGCGCTCGCGTTTCGTCGTCGCGCGGCGATTCGCAGCGATCGCACCGACGCGGAAGTCGAGCCTGATTCGTTCGGAGTCGAGCCGTCGCAAGACGCGACGGTGGAAGCCGAGCGTCGCCGCGTGGTGGTGCGTCAGCTGATTTCGAAGTTGCCCGAGGAACAGGCCGAGACGCTCGCGCTGCGCGTGGTGCTCGGCTTCTCGCTCGAGGAAGTCGCCGAGGCGACCGGAGTTCCGCTCAACACCGTGCGCTCGCGCGTGCGGCTGGCCAAGACCGCGTTGAAGCGCCGCATCGAGGCTGACCCGGTGCTCGCCGCTTCCCTGGAGGTGGAGTGATGGACTCGCTCGATCTTCACCCTGAGGAGTTGTTCGACAAGCAGACGCGTGGTGTCGCGTCGGCTGATGAGCTCTCGCGCATCGAGGCGCATCTGCGGTCGTGCGCGACGTGCCGCTTCGAGCGTCAGGTGCGCGCTGACTTCGACGCTGTCACTGGCTCGGTCGGCGATGTCGATGACCTCGTCGCGCGCGCGCTGTCCGGAGCGGCTTCCGCCAACACGAAGGACACCGAGTCGGGTCCCCCGCGTCGTCGTCGACTGGCTCCGCTGCTCGTCGCTGCGGTCGCGCTCATGGGCTTTGGGTCCCTCGCGGCGGTCGCGCAATTCACGGGCGTGTTGCCGCACCTCATCGAGCGGCTGAGTTCGAGCTCCGACCGCACGTCGAAGCCACCACTCCCTCTCCCCCGCGGAGAGGGGTTGATCCAAACTCCGCGGCCTGAAATCGCGCCGACTCCTGAAGTGGCGCCAGTCGTTCCTGAAGTCGCGCTCGCGCCAGCGCCTGTCGTGCCAGTTGCTCCCCCCGCGCCTGCGAAGAAGTACGTCCCGAGCGCTGCACGCACGAATCCGGCGCCGCAGGTCGCTCCGCCCGATCCGAACGCAGAAGCCACTCCGGAAATTCCGGTCGTCGTTCCGGCTCCTGCTCCGACGCCTGCGCCCGTCGCCGAGCCCGACGCCATCACGCTCTTCTCGCGCGCCCACCGCGAGCGCGTGCAGGGAGAGACCGCTGCCGCCATCCGCGACTTCCGCACCGTCATCGCGCGCTACCCGAACGCGCGTGAAGCCTCGCTCGCCAACGCCGAGCTGGGCCGCATGCTGCTCGATCGCGGCGAGGCCACCTCGGCGCTCGAAGCCTTCGACGCCTACCTCGCCTCGAGCGACGCCGTGCTGCGCGAAGACGTGCTCGGTGGCCGCGCGATGGCGCTCGGCGCGCTCGGTCGCGCGTCAGCCGAACGTCAGGCGTGGGAAACGCTGCTCCGCGACTATCCTTCGAGCGTCTATGCACCGCGCGCGAAGGCCCGCCTGGAGTCGCTGGCTCCCTGAAGTGAGGAGCGCATTCGCGAGCGTGGTGCTGGTGGCACTGCTCTTCGCGGTCCCCGCACGCGCGACGGAAACGACGCTCGTGCAGTTCGAAGCCCGCGGGCCGGAGACCGACGTCGAAGCGCTCCGCGTCTCGCTCGAAGACTGGCTGCGGCCGTTGAAGTTGACGCTGCGTCGCGTGCAGGAATTGCCAGTCGGCATCGATGACGAGATCGCCGCGCGCGTGCGCGTGGTGTGGAGCGACGAGGTCTGCGTGGTCGAAGTGTTCAAGCCCGATGGCCAGCCCGTGCGCCGCAAGGAACTCGCACGTCAGGGCTCTCCGCTCGTCATCTCGGAGAGCGCCGCGCTCGTCGCGCACGTGGGCATTCAGGAGTTGCTCCTGTCCGCGCCGCGCGAGGGAGGCACGTCGATGCCGCCGCCGATGGTGACTGCTCCGACGACGCCGCGTGCGCCGATCGACGTGAGCATCGCGGCGTGGTTCCAGACGCGCTCGTGGGACGAGCGTTCGCCGTTCGTCTTCGGCGCAGGCAGTGAAGTCACCGTCGCGCTGCCGACCGGTGCGCTGCGACCGTCGGCGTCTCTCGTCGTGGCCTACCAGGGCCCGGTGGTGCGCGAGGGCAGTGAGGTCAGCCTCTCGATGCAGGCGCTCAGCATTCGACTGCTTCCGGGAGCGCGCACCCGCGTCGGCGCGTTCGAGTTCGAAGCAGGCATCGGCGGAGGACTCGATCTGATGATCGCCAACACGCGGTCACCGGTGATTCCTCGCAGTGCGCTGATTCAGGACCGGGTGGACGCAGCGCCGTTCTTCAGCGCGATGGCAGGCCTTCGCTTCCATCCGACGCCTTCCAGCGGCGTGCTGCTGCGCGTGTTGCTCGACGTCGACCCCGCGCGGCGTCGCTACGTGGCGAACATTTCGGGAGAGCAGACGCTGCTCGCCGTGCCGTGGGCGGTGCGGCCGATGATTCAGCTGGGCTTCTCGTTCGATCTCGTGAGGGCTCCGTGAAGACACTCGCGCTGCTCGGTGTCGTCTTCGTCGCCGCATGTGGTCCGGTGGACCTCGTGGTGGTCAACGTGCCCGACGGCGGTGAGTTCCAGCAGCCAGACGATCAGTGCACGAAGAACGAAGACTGCCTCGGTGGTCAGTTCTGTTCGAAGCCGAACGAGCAATGCGCTGCGCCGTTGGGTGTGTGCCGCCAGCGACCCATCTCCTGCACCGGTGAACACATGCCCGAGTGCGGCTGCGATGGCGTCACGTACTTCAACCGCTGCCTGCGCGAGAACGCGGGTGTCTCGATGCGTGAGCCCGGGCCGTGCCGCAACGCGCGACGCTGTGACACCGTCAGTGCGTGTGACTCGGGGCAGTACTGTTTCCGCATCGCGTTCATGCCTCAGGAGTGTGGAATGAACGTCTCCGGCGCGTGCTGGGTGTTGCCCGACACGCAGTGCATCGGCGGTCCGACGTTCGTGCCGTGTGGTGGCGGCATGTGTGTCGGCGTGTGCGACGCAGTTCGCCGACAGCAGCCGATGTTGATCCGTCAGCAGGGCTCCGGCCCCTGCCCCTGACTGCGGCCGGTCGAATGCGCTGAAGGTCGCGGCCGAGCGTGTCGAAGCCCAGCCGTGAGGCGCATCCTCTTCCTCGCGTTGTGTGCGTCGTGCGGCGCGGTCGATCTCGACCCGGAGGACGGCGTGTCGACCGGGCGCCAGCGCCTCGTCCCGCTTCAAACGCCGTGCACCTTCGCGAGCGGATCGATGACCATCGTCCTCGCGCCGGGAGAGCTCGGCTTTCTCGAACGGCGCGCGAGCGACTCAGCGCTGCTCGTGAACGGGGACGTCTGCGGCACTGCTCCGAACATCGCGAAGAGCACGACGGCCACCAGCGCCACCATCACCGGTGACTCGGTCGGCAGCGAGACGATGATCCTCGACTACTCGAACGGCCTGTTCCTGCGCGGCACGGCCGGAGCGACCGGCATCGCGATCAATCTCCTCGGCGGTGGAAGTGACGCGGTGCAGTTCCGCATGTCGACGTCACGCGACACGGTGCGCGCCGGAGCGAACGGCATCGACGTCAGCGCCGACAACACGCGCGACGTCACGCTCGCTGGCGTCGCGGCGCTCACCTTCACGCTCGGCGACGGCGACGACGTCTTCAATGCGTCGTACGCCGGAGCGCTCGGTGCACCGCTCACGCTGCCGCTCACCGTCTTCGGCGGAGCCGGCGATGATCAGCTCACCGGCGGTGACGGCAACGACACGCTCAACGGCGACACCGGCAACGACACGCTGAGCGGAGGCGCGTCACTCATCGACTCCGACGTCTTCGTCGGAGCGGCTGGCGCCGACACCGTCACCTACGCCTCGCGCTCGACGAGCGTGACCATCACGGTCGGCGCAGGCGCAGACGATGGCGCAGCGACCGAGAGCGACGACGTGCAGAGCGACGTGGAGATCGTCATCGGTGGCAGCGCAGCCGACACGTTCACCGGCACCGCCGGCGCGCAGGAGTTCTTCGGCGGAGCGGGTGACGACGTCTTCCTGATGGGCCTCCTCGCGAGCACGGGCGCGGGAGCCGACGTGATTCACGGAGAAGCGGGGATCGACACGGCCGACTATTCCGCGCGGCTCGAGGCCATCACGGTCACGATGGATGGCGTCACGGCGAACGACGGAGCAGGCGAGGGCGACGACATCGAAGCCGACGTCGAGCAGCTCAAGTGTCCGACGGCGGCGGTCGCGTGCACCGTCATCGGCAACCTGCTCGACAACGTGCTCTTCGCGGGCGGCGGCATCGACACGCTCGACGGCGCGGCGGGCGATGACACCTTCGTTCCCGCGGCGACGCTCGGCGCAGATCGCTACATCGGCGGAACCGGCGTCGATCTCGTCGACTTCTCCGGCTTCGGTGCTGCGCTCGACGTGCGGATGGATGACGTCGCGAGCACCACACACGGCAAGCGCATCGCGAACGACGTCGAGAATCTGAAGTGCCCGACGGCTTCAGCGTGCACCGTGTTGGGAAACGCTGGTGCGAATCACGTGTGGGGCAGCACGCAGAGCGACTCGATCAACGGTGCGGGCGGCGACGATCTCATCGAGACGAGTGGCGGCTCCGACACGGTTGATTGCGGAGACGGCAGCGACATCTTGATCGGTGCGGCGACGGCGACCGCGTGCGAGCTCTAGGACCAATTCTCTCAGTGCTCGAAGACGCTCCATGAGAAGCCTGCGCTCAGGCCCAGCAGCGTCTGCAGATTGCTCGCCTGGCCCGGAATGAAGGTCCCGTGCAGCGCAATCGTGATGACGCCCTTGTCCTCGGGGCCGACGCGCAACCGCACGCCGAGATCCGCTCCGATACCGAAGAACAGTTCCACGATGCCGCGCGCCCACGGTGGCTGGTACTGCACGAGCCGCAGCCGAGCGCCGACGAAGAAGAAGCGATCGAGCACATGGTACGCGCCACCCACGCTGTACGACTGCAACGTCACCGACGGCTCCCACGTCGCGTCGACATCGAAGCGCGGCCGACCATCGAAGAAGAACGTCCCGGTGCTCTGCACTCCGAGCAGGAACGGAAAGCCCACCTGTCCACCGACGTGCAGCCGGAAGTCGGGCGGCTTCGGAGCCGTGCTCCCTTCGAGCACCGGCGCCTGGCTGAACACCATCGCGAGCACGAGCGCGTTCATGGCGTCGCTCCGGCCTGAGCGTCGAAGAACTTCACGATGCGGCTGAGCGCGAGGTTTCGCAGCTCATCGCTCTCCTGAAGAATCTCGTGCTTCGCGCCCTCGAGCTGACTCAAGGTGCACAACGGCGCGTCGGCGCAATACCGCTGCTGACCTCCGGGCTTCACGATGGTGTCCTGCGCCGCGATGAACACCACGGTCGGCACCGACGAAAAACGGCCCACGCCCTGTCCGCGTGACGAGCCGACGAGCGCCTGACACAGCCACCGCCACGTCGGCCCGCCCATGCGAATCGTCTCGTCGGCGTCGAGCTGCCCAATCTTCCAATCGAAGCGCGCCCGCGAGTGCGTGACCGAGTTCTTCTCGAAGTCCTGCTCCTTCGAATACGGCCCGCCGCCGATGATGTAGCCGCTGCCGTCGGTCGAATCGCAGATGCCGCCCGCCAGCGTCGCCGCGACCGGCGGAGGAAACGCGCCGAGGTTGATGTCCAACATCGGAGAGGTCGTGACGAACGCCTGCACGTCTTCGGGATGTTCATCGATGAGCAACGTCGCCACGCCGCCGCTCAACGAGTGCGCGAGCAGGAACACCTTGCTGACCTCGGGCTTCACGATGGTCGAGATGAACGTGTGATCGTCTTCCACGTAGTCGTCGAAGAAGTCGACGTAGCCCTTGTCGCGATCGCTCAGGATGCGCGCGGCTTCACCCTGGCCGCGGAGCGTGAGCGCGTACACGGAGTAACCCTGCGCGGTGAGATCGCGCGCCACCTCGGCGTACTTGATGATCGCTTCGGTGCGACCCGGCGTGATGACGACCGCCGCCTTCGGGTTCGGAACGCGGAAGATGCGGTACGCGACCTTCACGCCGCCGACACCGGAGAAATCTCCGGCTTCGCCAGCATCCCAGAAGGTGCGCAGCGGGCCTTCCCAGCGCGTCAGCAGATCGCTCTCGCTGCTGAACGCCGACGGAGCGGGTCCGGGCGCCGCGTCGAAATCGAACGGCCCCACGCGCTCGGCCAACGACGGAGGGCGACACGACCAGGTGACAGCTGTGACGAGAAGCAGCGCGTGAGGCTTCATGGCAGCCGTGCCCACTCGACACGTCCTGTCAGAAGCGAAGGGGGCTCGCCTTCACGAAGAGTGCGCCAAGTTCTCGCGAGTTCGCGCATCGATGAGGATGAGTTCTCGACCTCTCGCTTGTAGTCAGTGATTTCATCGACGCGGTTGCCGAGAAAACACCAGCCCCAGGTCTCTCCGTTTCGAGCAGGAATCAGAAATACGACACGGTCTTGTTCGCTCAACGGATCAAGGCCTGCCTTCGCGATCTCTGCCTCGAGGATTGCTCGCCGATTTTTCAGGTCGGCATCTGCGACGACCACCAACCACAGGTTTCGTTGATGCTTGTCTCGTCGGAGTTCCTCCAACATCCGAGGGAGCTGTTCGCGCACCCACTGCTCCTTCGATCCGTCCTTCACTGGAGCTTCGAACCGAACATTGGAAAGCGGGATCCTGTTGACGTCGAGGAGGCCACGAACCCACTGTTCATGTCCGCCGACGTCCTCATAGAGGACGCGCAGGCGCGGCTTCACTTTGCTGCCCCGCTCGTCTCCTGGTCGGCGAAGCGCATCCACGAGGACGCCTTGGATCCACTCGAACCATCGAGCTTTTCGATGGCGCTTGGACCGCCATCCGGTCGGGTGACAGCAAATGCCTGTCGCGAATCGAGGAAGTCCATCACGTCAGTGCCATGCGAGATCACCAGCGCCTGCGAGCCGGCTTCGCTCAGAGCGTCTTCCAACTGGATGAGAAAGGGCTGAACTTCTCGAACCGAAACGAAATTGTCTGGCTCATCGAGGAAGAGAACCGATGGTCGTCCGAGGTCCTGAAGGAGCAAGTACAGAAACATCAGTTGGCGCTGTCCCTCAGAGAGGTCATCGACCGTGAGATTGATCTCGCCGCCCTCAGGTGCCGCAAACAGCGCCCGCAGCTCCTTCACTCCAGACCCGGAGTCCACCGAGCGCAGCGTCTTGAAAGTGGGGAACACCGCGCGAAGTGAGTCGAAATAGGGCTGAAGGCGCTCTGGTCGCGCCTGCTGAAACCAGCGATAGAACGCCGCGAAGTTTGAGCCGTCCGGGGCCAGACGGCTTTCTTCGCGCTCGCTTCGACCAGTCATCGCGAAAGGGTTCGGGTGTAGGACGATGATTGCCTGCACCAGGCTCCGGAACGCTCGAATCCGGCGATTGTCGGGGCGCTCTTCAAGAAGTGGCAAGAAGGACCGCGTTCGATCGAACGGAAATGTGGTCCGTGGACTTGGCCCGGGGTTGTCTCCAAACAAGCGGACTTCGCCGTCGCGACACTCGTAGAGCAGTTTTCCGTCGAGGCTGAGAGACTCGACCGCAATTCTCACTGTTCGTGTGGTCGGTGCGTGAATCAGATCGAGCCGGTAGGTGAAGTGCCCGTCCTTGACGTCGTATTCGAGGTCGAACGCCTGGAGTGCCGACTTGCTCCACTGACACAGAGTCTTGGCTGGGAAGCACTCACCCACCGAGACGCCTTCGGCCAGGAGTCTTCCGAGTCCATACAGGGCTGCCCCGATGCTGGTTTTCCCGGCCCCATTCGGACCGATGAGGACAGCCAGCTTTGGCGGAGCAAACTCAAAGTCGACCAGGCTCTTGTAGTTTTCGACCCGCAGGCGTGTGAGCACTCGATCTTCATACTCAAATCCAGAACGAGATGCGGCGTGAGGCTGGCGCCGGTCCCGAACCTTCGCCGCCTTCACGCAGCCAGCCACGCACGTCTTCGATGTCGGCGTGTAACAAGTCGGCTTCAGTGCTCACGAACTCGAGGCCGCGCTTCGCGCGCGTGAAGCCTTCCGTATCTGCCGCGGGCGCCGGGGGGCTGAAGCCCTCACGCTGCACACGCATGATGTCCACGTCCTGGCCGATGACCTGTGTGGTGTACCACTTCATGAAACGGCGCAGCCCGCGCGCCACGAGGTTGCCGGGGAGATCGAACGGCAGGCGATACGAAATCGAAGTGAACACCAGCGACTCGAGCGCGCCGACCGGAGTCACCTGCGAGCTGATGACGTACCCGCTGCGCCGACCCCACAGGTAGTCGACGCGCGTGACGTTCGGCATGAAGAAGTGGTCGGTGTGCACCATCGGCTCACCGGTGGGGTTCATGAGGAAGCCCGCGCCCGTGAGCTCATCGTGTTCCTGCTCGTAGGTGACGAGCACTTCGCCGTTCTTCCGCGCGACGGTGGCCGGCACTTCACGCGTCTTGCGATTGCGGAACCAGCCCTTGTGGACGAACACCGTGTGCGGCACGTCCATGAAGTTCTCGACGAGGTTGGTCACGCCGTTCGGGAAACGCGTCACCATGAAATAGACGACCCACCCTGGCTCTCCGTACTTCGGAACGCGGAAGGGTGGTCGCCGCTCGCGCGAAACATCACCGCCCATGAAGACGAAGACGAGCCCGTCCTGCTCGCGGGTCGGGAACGAGGGAACGCGACCGACGTCGCTCGGCCGCAACTTCAGGCCCGACCTCGAGTGACCTTCAGCGTCGAGCACGCTGCCCTGCTGCGATGGACCGAGCGACGGAATCTCGACGCAGCGTCCTTCGGAGTCGTAGGTCCACCCGTGGTACGGGCAGCCGACTTTTCCGTCGAAGCACGCTCCGGCTGAGAGACGCGCGTTGCGATGCAGACAGCGATCGAGCAGCGCGGCAGGTCTTCCACTCGCGTCACGGAACAACACCAGCGGCGTTCCGAAGATGGTTCGCGACTCGAGCTTACCGACGCGCAGCTCGCTCGAGAGACACGCGACGTACCAGAAGTCCTTCAGCGCTCCGCAGCGCGAGAGATCAGCTTCGGCTTCCAGCTCGACCTTGCGCCGGTCCGGCCGCGGAGTTCCATCCATGCCCTCCGTCTTACTTCGACGGAGAGGCGGCTGCTGCTTCGAGACACGCAGCCGACCCACCACGTGCAGGCGGATCGAAGCACTGCGGCTTGCCCGGCCCGTTGGTGTCGCACGTTCCGTCGGGCGTCTGCGAGCACACCGTGGTGCTGCTCGCGGTCGCGCAGGTGTAGCCGCAGGTCATGAAGCTGCCCCCGGTCGGCACGCACTTCGGCTTCGGCGTGTCTTTGCCCTTCGCGCAGATGACGGCCTTCGGCGGATCGAAGCAGACGGGATCGCGACCGTCGTCACCACACACGCCAAACGGCGTCTTCGCGCACATCGTCTTGCCGTTCGCGGTGCGACACGAATAGCCGCACGCCGCCATGCCTTCGCGAACCAGACACGTCGGCGCGGGAACTTCTCCGCCGTACGCGCCGTAGACCTCAGGCGGTGGATCGAAGCAGGTGAGGTAGCCGCCGGTGACGGAGCACACGCCGTTGGGCGTCTGTGCGCACTGCGAATTTCCGCCGAAGCGTTTGCAGTCGTACCCACACGCGATGGTCGTGCCGTCGGTGAGACACGTCGGCTTGGGAGGCGTCTTCCACACCGCCTGCAGCCACGTCGGTGGGTCGAAACACTTCACCGCCCCGCCGTTCTTCGCGCACACGCCAAACGGAGTCTGCGCACATTCGGCGCGCGCGCCGTTGTCGACGCAGTTGAAGCCGCAGGTGCGGGCGCCTCCAACGTTCACGCACTGCGGGGCCTGGCTCAGCAACAGCGGCAAGAGGGCTGCGGCGATCATGTCGGCTCCGTTTCTTTCGTGTCCTTGGCGACCTTTTCGGCCGGGGGGTAGCGCTTCTCGCAGACGTCGTTCATCACGCACTCGCTGCACTTCACGACCTTGGCGGTGCACGTGTACCGCCCGAGCAGCACCATCGCGGGACCGAACTGAGTCCAGCGGGCCTCCGGGACGAGCGGCATCAATTCTTGTTCAATCTGATCTGGATTTTCCGTGTCGGTGAGGCCGATTCGGCGGCTCACGCGCTGGACGTGGGTGTCGACGATGATGCCCGACGGAATGTTGAAGGCCGTGTTGAGCACGACATTCGCGGTCTTGCGCGCCACGCCGTGGAGTTGCACCAGCTGGTCCACCGTCTGCGGCACTTCTCCGCCGAAGAGCTCGAGGAGTCCCTTCGAGGTCTCCTTCACGGCCTTCGCCTTGCGCTTGTAGAAGCCCGTCGGAATCAGCACCGTCTCCAGCTCGGTCTGATCTGCGTCGGCGAGCGCCTGCGGGGTCGGCCACTTGCCGAAGAGAATCGGAGTGACCTGGTTGATGCGCTCGTCCGTCGCCTGCGCCGCGAGGATGGTGGCGATGAGCAGCTGAAACGGACTCTCGAAGTTGAGCTCGTACTTCGCGTTCGGGTAGCGCTGTTCGAGCCGCTCGGTCACTGCCGCTGCGAGTTGTTCACGCGTCATGCGCCGCGGAGAGTAGACCGTGCGACATGGAAAGCACGGACCTCCTGATGGCGGTGTTGACGTCGTTGCTGGGCTCGGCGCCGGTGCTCATCGCCTATCTGGTCGGCGTCATCGTCGCGGTGACGAAGTGGAACGCGCATCCACGCCCCGCGATGTTCGCTGCGTCAGGAGCCGGCCTGCTCCTCATCACCACGTTCATCGCGCGCATCGCCTTCACCGTGCTGCCGATGCGCATGCGCAGCGATGGGATGAGCGCTGCGCAGCTGACTCCGATGTTGACCGGCATGGGCATCGTCAGCGGGCTGCTTCACGCGGTCGGCGTCGGGTTGATGATTGGCGCCATCTTCGTCGACCGCGGCGCTGCGAGTGAGCCGCCGCGATCCGTCACCCTGCGGTGATCAACGCCAGCGGTCTTCCTTCGTTTCCTTCTTGTCCTCACGCAGCTCGCGGCGATCTTCACGACGCTCCTGCTTGTCGGTCGAGAGTTCCTTGAGCGCCGCGCCAGCGACCTCGGCGTAGAGCGCCCGCTTCTGCGCGACCGACGGAGCATCGAACCGTCCCGCGAGTCCGGCGAGCTGGCCCTGAATGCTCTGCAGGCGCTCACGCGAGAGGAATTCCTGACGTGCATCCTTCTTGTCGTCGGCGAGGTTGATGCGATCGCGGTTCTTGTCCTTCACGTCATCGAGCGTGTTGCCCGGCTGGCGCACTTCACGGCGATCGCTGGCGAGCTCGCGCTTGTCTTCGCGGATCTCCTGGCGGGCCTGCGCGCTCTCGACCTTCGACTCCTGGATTTCGCGAGCGATGTGGCCGTTGAACGCGACGTCGATTCCACCGAGGCGCACCACGTCTCCGACCGCGGCCGCTGCGTCGTAGTCACGCAACATCTGCATCGCGCGCGCGGCGTCGAAGCGATCGTTCGCGAGCTGTCGATTGTCTTGCCGCAGGTCCTGACGGTCCTTGGCTTTCTCGATGCGATTCCGCAGCGGCTGCGCGAGCGAGAGTGACGAGGTGAGCACCAGCACTGCGAGGGCGAGTTGGTTCATGTCTGAGAGAACACGGACCGTCGCCCAAAGTTGCGGGCCGCTAACGCCGGTAAGCGTCAGGGTTTTCTTTGAAGCGGTCGCGGCACCACGCGGAGCAGAAGTACGTGACTCCCCCATCGCTCTCGAGCCGCAGCGCACTTTCGGTCACACGCACCTTCATGTGACAGACGGGGTCGACCTCTACCGTGCCCGGAGCGACGGCCGCCGGAGCCGGGAGCATCGATACATAGACAGAGAGTGCGTTCAGCTCGGTTTCGGTGAGCAGCCCGGCGTACGAGGGCATGCGCAGCGGGAAGCCAGCGACGCGCTTCGCATCAGGAGCGAGGATCGACTCCTTCACGTACGCCTCGTCGGCGGTGACGAGCAGGCTGGTCTCGAGCTGTCGGCGTTGTCCGATGAGTCCTCCGAGTGGAGGAGCGAGCTCGTTCGACTCGTGGCAGTTCGCGCACGAGAGCTCGTGGAAGAGCACTTCGCCTGAGCGCTCAGCACGCTGCGGAGGAGCGTTCGTGTTTCCGAGCAACGCCCGCGTCTTCTCGAGCAGCTTCTTGAAGTCGGCCGGGTCTTCCGAATCGAACGCGCCGCGCACGATGCCTTGTCCGTCCACGAGGACGAAGACCGCGGAGTGCATCACCGCATCAATGCCCCCATCGGTGCGTTGCGCGGTGATGCGGAAGCCCTTCGCGAGCGCTTCGAGTCCGGGCTCGGTGGTCTCGAGCAGACGCCACCGCTTCTCATCAGCGTTCCACTTCTGTTGGTAGGCGAAGAGCCTGGCGACGGTGTCGTTCCCGGGATCGACGGAGAAGCTGACGAACTGCAAGTCAGCGCCGGGCAAGTCGCGCTGCAGACGCACCATCTTCGCGGTGAGCAGCGGACACACGGTGCGGCACGTCGTGAAGATGAAGTTGGCGATGTACGGCTTGCCGCTGAGCGAGGTCTTGCTGACCGTCGTTCCATCATGTGCGGGAAACGAAAAATCCGGCGCGGGCCACATCACCGGAATTGGCGCCTGCTGATGCGCGAAGTCTTCGGCGGTCGAAGGGTCGTGGTGCTGGCGGCGGGCGAAGACGAAGAAGGTCAGCGAGCCAGCCATGGCGATCGCGACGACGATGGCGAAGACACGCTGCATCGGCGTCAGCGCTTATCAGGAAAATTCGCTCTCGCTCGGGGAGAGGGCAGGGTGAGGGAGCGCGGTCTTCTGCGAGCTAGCAGACACACTCGAGCCGAGAGCACTCAGCGCAAGCCGCGAAGTTCCGCAAGCCCGCATCACTTCGCAGCGCAGGCAGCGAACATTTCCGACACCGACTCAACGTGAAGTGCGTCGCCTCGGATTCAGTCACCAACTGTGGGTGCGCGCAGTCGCTCGTCTTCTTCCGTACGCCGCGGATCAGAAACTTCACGCCCCAGCACTTCTTGCACGGCTCACGCGTGGGGCACGGATGCAGCGCGCTCGGGTCCGTGACGCCGTTCTTCGAGCCCCGACCGTCACAGATCGAACACGTCACCATCGCGTCGTCGTCACACGTGGTGCACATCGGCGCGAGCGCCAGCGCGAGCGGCACCTCATGCACGCCACGCTTCACGCGCGCGCCGGGAAACATCGAGTCAGCCAGCGGCGGAGCGATTCCGTCGAGCTGCGGAGAGAACGGAACGAAGGTCCAGCCCGGCAACGAAGCGCGCTCGAGCAATTCGGGAGCGACGTTCGCTCCGAGCTTCTGCGTTGCGAAAATCTCGTGCATCGCTGCAGCGCGCAGCCCGCGCGCGGCGAGATCAGCGGCCCAGGCGAGTCGTCCCCGAACATCATCGTGCTCGAGCGCGGGAGCTCTCTTCGCCTTCGTCCCCAATCAGCGCTCGCTCCGCATTCCAGGCGTGAGTGCGTGGTAGCGATCGATGGCGAGCTTGCGGACTTCCTTCGCGCCGTGATGCCACTGAATCGTCACCTCGACTTCGCTCGGCGCGTCTTCGGTGAGTCCGAAGAGCAGTCGCGGCTCGGCTTGTCCTGAGAAGCCGGCCATCACCTGCAGTTCCTTGCTCTGCTCGAGCTTCACGCCGCGCGTCGTGCTGGTGACGGTCACGCGCGTTCCGAGGGCCGGCGCTTTCCCGCGCGCGGTGCCGCTCAACGAGAAGCCGATGAAGTGTGGCCCCTTCGCGACGCCGGGAGAGCGCAGCGTGTTCCGGTAGAGCGACAGCGGCGCGTGCTGGTTCGTGACGAGCACGTCGAGATCTCCGTCGTCGTCGAGATCAGCCATCAACACACCGCGCGAGTTGTCCGGCGCTGCGATGCCGAGGAGCTGCGCGACGTCGACGAACGTGCCGTCCTTCTGGTTGAGATAGGCGCGCCGCGCTTCGTTCGGATACAGCTCGCGCCCGCGGATGTCGCCCCAACGGTCGGCGTAGGTGTGAATCTCCGGGCCCGACTGCATGAGCTTCTGATTCACGTACCAGTAGTCGCGACGCCGCGTGTTGAGCTCACGCTTGTCGAGGCGGTCGTCGAGCATTCCGTTCGCCTGCACGAGGTCGTCCCAGCCATCGAGGTTGAGATCGCCGGCGGCGGCTCCCCAGGCGAAGCGGCGTTCATTCAGAGCGCCACGCTGCGTGGCTTCGTCGATGAACGAGGGCACGAAGGGATCGTCGGATGCGCTCACCATCCACAACAGCGAGCCCTCGCTCTGGAGCGAGTGGTGCACGTTGCTCACGTAGACGTCAGGGAAGCCGTTGTGATCGAAGTCGGCGACGGAGCAGTTCATGCCCTTGTAGGTGTCGCGGCCGATGTCTCCGAAGCGCGCGCTGGTGATGCGGCGGAAGTGCTTCCCACCTTCGTTCAAATAGAGATCGTCGGGCCCGAAGTCGTTGGCGACGTAGAGGTCGGTGAAGCCGTCCTTGTTCCAGTCTTGCGTGCCGACGGCGAGTGACCAGCGCGTGTCGGGCATGCCGAAGGCGTCGATGTCGAGCAGCGTGTACGTGCCGTCGCCGTTGCCCTTGTAGAGCTGGTTCTTTCCGCCGTTGTCCGCGTCGTGCCAGCCGTTGTGCATGAAGCGGAGCGCACGGCGATCATCCGGATACTCGGGCGCGGGCAGCTTGAAGACGTTGAGCGGCCTCGGGTTGTCGTAGCCGGGCAGGTGCGTGGTGAGCGCGTTCATCACGTAGAGATCGAGCGCTCCGTCGTTGTCGAAGTCGAAGAAGGTGGCGCCGAGCGAGACGGTGTGGGCTCCGAGGCCAGCGACGCCGGTGACGTCTTCGAAGCTCAACGCACCGCTCTCGATGCGCCGATTGCGCAGCAGCCGCGTCTGACCGAACGCGACGGGCACGAGGAGATCGTCGTCACCATCTCCATCGTCATCGATGAGCACTGCTCCGCCGGCCATGCCGTTGTTCCACGGGTCGTTCATCAGCGACTCGAGCGCAGGCAGCGGCACACGCTCGAACTGGAAGTCGCCCTTGTTGAGATAGAGCCCGACGCGATCGCCCGGCACCGCGAGTGGATGCGTGATGACGAGATCGAGTTTGCCGTCGCCGTTCACGTCACCGCTGCCGACGGCGTCACCGACCGAGAGGATCCACTTCGCGACGTGCTGCAGGCGCGGATCGACTTCTTCCAGCGTCTTGCCCATCGTCGAGCCGAGGCCCGAGTGCGCGAGCGTGACGGGCTCGAGCCGGAAACCGGGGTCAGCCGGCTTGTCCAACGGAGCGAGCACGAAATTCCACGCGCCCAACATCGCGACGCCGAGTCCTCCCACGAGCGCGACGCGACGGAAGGAATCGAAGTCGAAGAGCGCTTTCAACCGCGCGACACGACCGCGGTACAGCTCACGCAAGTGGATGAAGAGGAAGCGGCCAGTGCCGATGGTCAGCGCGGCGTAGAAGAACGTGTACACGCTCTCCTTGAAGTGCAGGAAGCCGTCGACGACGCAGAGTCCGAACGCGAGCGCGATCTGCCAGCGCCAGTCCTTCGGCGACGTGGCGGGATCCGTGATCATGTAGAACGTGAAGAGGAAGAACGGCGGCGACTCGAGCGTGCCGAGGAAGAGCGTCTGCCACGGCAGGTGGTGCCGCATGATGTACGCGCGAATCGCCGTCTGCACCGCGTAGAGCAGCAGGAAGCTGATCACGAGCGGCCCGCGACCGACGCGGAACATGAAGAGCATGAGCGCGCCGGTGGCGATGAAGATCGACATCGTGAACGAGCCGCCGGCCCACTGGTACGCCGGAGCAGCGGTGATCAGCTCGCGAGAGAGGAGCAGCGACATCGCGACGCCGAACATCGACGGATTGAAGACGTGCCGCCCGTTGAAGGTGAGCAGGTACTTCGACCCGATCGCGAGGAAGACGGGGAAGAACAGCACCCACGAGTGGTGTGAGTAATTGAGGAGGATGCCCAGCGACGTGCAGCTGATCAGCGCGGAGAGCGGGACGATTTTCCGTTTCGAAAAGAGCCAGCTGAGGACGACCTCGAGCGCGCAGCCGCTCCCGACGATCAACGCCATCTGCCACCACTGGCGGTTGAACCCGAGGAACGTGAAGCCCATCACTGCGTAGAGGACGAGCAGCGACGCGAACGGAATGCGCGGGTCTTTGCGGGTGGGACTTTCCCAGCCGCGCGCGGTCATGAGGCGGTGCTCGGCCACCGGGGCCATTGCGGGCAACTGGTCGGCTTCCGCGCTCACGAGGGCCTCTTATTCATTCGGGGGCGGCGAAGGTAGCGGCGCTCAGAAAAGCGGCTTTTGGTCGAGGTGGGCTCACTTCGTTGGCGCGGTGCCAAACAGCGAGCGAGCGTCTCGAGCCTCGGACGAATTTCTGTCTGATTCGCGCCAAGAGCGCGCCATGCCCTCCCTGTGGCGCCCACGCATTTTTGAGCTCCCGCACACCCTCCTCCCTCCAACGTTGCCCGATGGAGGCTGTGCCGACTTCACGCTCGACACGGACGCGTGAAGAGAAGTGAGCCATCGCGGTTGTCCAGAGGTGACCCAGGGCCGACCGCAATGGCATCAGCTTGTTCTCGAGGGTGGTGACGAGCGTGAGGTCAGCACTCGGGTTCAATCGAAGTGACATTGGAGGGGGAGGGAGTGCGGGAGCTCCAAAATGCGAGAGCGGGGAGGGAGCGCACGACGTGCTGTTGGCGCGAATCTGAGTGGAATTCGCCCGAAGCTGGAGCGGCACGCGCGAGTCGAGCGAGGCGACTCGCATCCGATCAATCGGCTTCCCCAGGGCAGTTCAGCGCGGCTCGGTGAGGCTTCGGCGACGCGCAAACAGCGCCACGACCGTCACGCCAACAGCCAGCGCCGCACCGAGCGCGAACAACGCGCTGACGTGACCCTTCGCGAACCACGGCCGCGCGAGCGCCGTCCCGAGCGAAGCGCCAACGAACAGACTGCCCGAGAACATCGCGATGCCCGGCCCGCGCGAGGTCGGCGCCGCCTGGCTCGCCCACACTTGAAGGTTGGAATGGAAGTACACGATGGCCGCTCCCATCAGCACCGCGGCCGTGAGCACGCCGGGTGCCGCCGGAGAAATCGCCACCGCAGCCCAACCCGCGACCAACATCGCCCCGCCGAACGCCATGCTGCGCATGACGCCGAGACGCGGAGCAAACCGCGCAGCCGTTCTCGCCCACACCACGACCGAGACGCCGTAGGCCGCGATGAGCACACCCGCGAGCGCTGCCGACGCGCCCGTCGCCAACATCGTCGGAGCCAGAAACGCAAACAGCCCGAACAACACCGCTCCCTCGACGAGCGCGATGGCGGCGATCGCGCGCACCGCAGGGAACTTGAGCGCGTCACCCAACTTGCCGGGCGTCACCGGCTTCGGCGGTCGATACAGCGAACGCAATCCAACGAACGCCACCAACGCCAACACCCCCGACGCCGCGAAGCCTGCAGCCCAACCGACCTTGTCCGCGAGCACGCCCGCGCCGAGCACGCCGAGCGCCGCGCCAGTCGCGTAGGCCGCGTTCATGTCCGTCGCGGCGCGCGCGCGCTGCTCTCCTTCGAGCGCGTCGCCGAACCACGCCATCACCGAGGGGACGACCGCGGCCATGCCCGCTCCGGCGAGGAAGCGCGCCACGAGCAGGAACTCGAGCGTCGGAGAGAACACGCTCACCACCGCGCCCAGCACGCCGAACACCAGCCCCAGCTGCATCACCTGCACGCGGCCGATGCGTTCCGACGCGAGGCCCCACGGCACCTGCATCACGCCGTACGCGAGGTAGTAGGCGCTCGCGACCTGCGTGGCCTCGGCCAGCTCGACGTGCATGTCGTTCGCGATCGCGCGCACCAGCGGCGTCATCGCGAAGTTGTCGAAGGCAGCGGCAAACGCACCGAGAAACGCGGGCCAGCGGGCGGGTGCGACTGACATCGAAGGCGCCAGATAACCGCTCGCCGTACGGCGCGCACGGCTGGATTCTTCGCGCTGTGGCCTCGAGCCGACAGGTGTCGCCTCGCCCCGACAACCTGCAGCGCTGCACGCGAGGCGCCTGCTTCGGCACGACCCGTGAATCGGCGCGCGCGCAATGCACCGCTCCTTCTTCTTCCTCGTGTTCGCCGCGGCGTGTGGACGCACGGACCTGCTCGCCGACGCTCCGGTGGTCGAACAGCCCCCGCCACTCGAGCTTCGGCGCACGGTCTTCATGGCGGTGGCCGACCGAGCGTGGCGGCTCTTCGCCACCGACGGCACGGCGGATGGCACGCGCGCGATTGGTCTCGTCAACGTCGACACGAGCGGCGGCGTTCCGGAGCCCGGGCAGTCGTTTGGCGGCCGGCACTACTTCCCCTGTGCGGGCGCGCTGTGCGTTTCCGACGGAGCGACCTCGACGCGCTTCCTCGACCTGAATGCGCACCGGCTCACGGTCGCCGCCGGCTCGCTCTTCTTCCTCACCGACCCCGGCACGTTGTGGCGCTCCGTGGACGGGCAGAGCGCAGCCGTCGTTCATTCCAGCCCTGGCACCGTCTCGCTCCTCGTCGCGAACGAACGCGCGCTCGTGTTCTGGGCCGACGGTGCGTTGTGGCGCATCACGCCTGGTGACCGGGAGCCGGCGCGAGTCGGCGACCATCTCGAACGCGTGCCCGATGCGGTGGAGTTGGGCGACACGCTGTTCTTCGTCGGCTTCGATCCCGCGCACGGCAAGGAGCTGTGGAAGTCGACGGGCGCTGGTGCTCTCGAGCGGGTGACCGACCTCACGCCCGGGCCGGCCTCGAGCCTGTCTGCGACCGAGTTGGTCGTCGCCGGGGACCAGCTCTTCTTCGTGGCCAACTCGCGGCAGCGCGTCGGGCTGTATTCGATGCGCGAGCGCGACTCGGCGCCCACCTTCCGTCACGAGGCGTGGTGGTACCCGCAGCTCACGCGCGTCGGTGCCGAGTGCGCCTTCGCGTGGGACGACACGCTCTGGCTCGCAAGCGGTGATTCGGTTCGCGAGGCTGCGCGCGGCGCGCACCTCTGGGCGCTGTCGGTCGCTCGGGGAAAGCTGCACTACACCTCGCATGAAGGGGCCAGCGACGTGCTCTGGCGGTTGGACGAGAGCGGCCCGCGCGAGCTGCATCGCTTCTCGGAACAGTTGTTCTCGGTCACGTCGGTCGATGACGCGCTCTTCTTTCGCGGCGCGGGCGATTCGGCGGGCGGCGAGCCGTGGATGGTGCGTGGCGAGGAAGTCACCCGCATCGCGGACCTTGCTGCCGGGTCTGCATCGTCGACGCCGGCCAACTTCCGTGCGTTCACCTCGACCCGCTGAGACGTCTGCATCCGCCTCGCGGCTGCTCACTTCGACTCGATGATGAACTCCACGCGCCGGTTGTTCGCGCGGCCCGCGTCGGTCTTGTTGGTGTCGGCCGGACGATCGGGCCCGTAGCCCATCGCGTTCAACCGACTCTCATCGACGCCCTGGTGCGCGAGGTACGCCGCGACCGCCTTCGCGCGACCGAGCGAGAGCTTGCGGTTCAACTTCGCGCTCCCCTGATCATCGGTGTGACCCTCGACGGTGATCATCGGGATCTCCGGGTGCGAGCGGATCACCGCGGCCACCTGGTTCAGCAGCGGGAACGACTTCGGGAGAATCGTCGCCTTGCCGGTCGCGAAGTACACCTTGTCGGTGATGACCAACTTGTCGCTGGTGATGATGACCAGCTGCCGTTCCTCCGCCGGGCACCCCTGATTGTCGGGCGGGCCCTTCACGTCGGGGCAGTTGTCCTTCGAGTCCATCACGCCGTCTTCATCGCGATCCTTCAGCGGGCAGCCACTGCGCTCCTTTGGTCCCGGCTCGGTGGGGCACTTGTCGACCTCGTCCTCCACGCCGTCCTGATCTTGATCCTTGATGGGGCAACCCTGGTGATCTCTCGGCCCCGGCGTCGTCGGGCACTTGTCGCTCGCGTCCGGAGTTCCGTCGTTGTCGTTGTCCTTCACGCGAATCGGGCAGCCATTGTTCGACTTCGGCCCCGGCTCGATCGGGCACTGGTCCACCGTGTCGG
The DNA here is from genome assembly GCA_016792935.1 of Archangium sp. GTDB lineage: Bacteria > Myxococcota > Myxococcia > Myxococcales > Myxococcaceae > Archangium_A. The sequence goes on from JAEUJS010000544.1 coordinate 31,199, forward strand.
GCACGCGATCGGCGTCGTTGTCGGGGTCGATGCAGCCGTCGTCGTCTTCGAACTGGTCATCGTCTTCCGGCTCGAGCGGGCACTTGTCGCGGCGGTTGATGATGCGATCGCCATCGTCGTCGAG
>JAEUJS010000209.1 GCA_016792935.1 Archangium sp.
GCTCGGTTGGACCGTCGCGAGCGTGAATGATCCGAAGTTGCCGCTGGGGCTCTTCGTTCCCCGGCTCGCGTGGGTGGTGTTGCTCGCTTCGTTGCTTGCGGTGTTCATCGCTCGAGTCCGCGCCCGCGCCTTCACGCGAGACGGAGTGGCCGATGCCGCGGTGATTTTCGTCGCGGCCTTCGTGTTGCGCGCCGTCGTGCCCTGGGGCCCGCTCGACTTCGCCGAACCCGAGCGGCTCACCGGCTTGTGGGACGAGGGCTACTTCACGCTCTCGGCCTGGTCGTCGTTCTCGGTCGCGTTCGAGCCCGCGCGTCTGCTCGATTTTCCGCTCTTCGCGTATCGCTGGTTCGGTCCGCTGCTCGGCTCGGTCACGTGCGTGCTGGTGTGCGTCATCGCGAAGAAGCTCGGCCTCTCGCGCGTCGCGGCCGTCGTGTCGGGCCTCGTGCTGGCGACGTGGCCGGTGCACGTGCGCTTTTCGGCGAGTGGAAATCCTGCGCTCCTCGCCACGCTGCTGTGGCTCGCGGTGTTGTTCTTCACGCTGCAAGCACACGAGCGCGAGGACGGATTCCCTCTCCCTCGGGGAGAGGGTCAGGGTGAGAGAGCACATCTTCCCCGGTGGTTCGTGCTCGGAGCGCTCGTGGTGCTCTGTGTTCACGCGCGCGCCGAGGGCCGCTTCGTCGCGCTGCCGCTCGCGGTGTGGGCGTGGAAGTCGCGCGCACGATTCATCTTTCTTGGGGTGGTCGCGCTCGCGTTGCTTCCATACGCAGTCGAGAACCTCGTCCCCTCGGGAAGCACCGCGAGCTTTCGAACCGGCATCGCGGCGCTCGGAAACACGCTGCTCGCGCGCGGCGTGACGCCCGACTGGTCGCTCGTCGCCGGCCTCGTCGGGTTGTGTTGGCCGGGCCTCTTCACGAAGAAGCAGCGCGCACAATTCGCGCTGGTGTTCGCGGTCATCGTCGTGACGGCGTGCGCATTCGGCTCGGAAGACAACCCGCTGTGGGGACACTGGCGCTACCTGATGCCGGTGTTGCCGTTCGTCGCGCTCGGCGTCGGCCGCGTCACCGAGCTGCTCGGCAAGAACGTCCCGCGTCGCGTGGGAATCATCGGGCTGGTGTTCGCGCTCCTGCCACTCGTCGTGCTGCGCGGGGTGTTGCTCCGCAGCGTCGACTTGCAGCAGGAATTTCAGTTCGTGTTGCGGAGCGCACCTTCGCTCCCGCGCGACGCGAAGGTCGTGCTCGAGGTGCCGCTCGAGAACGATGGGACCAACGGGCAGGTGCACTTCGAACTCACCGCCGCGATGGCTGCGCGGCTCGCAGGGCGTGAGGTGCTCTTCGCAGACGTTCCGCGACCGCCGGCGGCGTACGTCTTGTTTCAAGGTCTGTCGCGTGGGCTCGCTTCACGAAAAGCGGTGAGCGGAGATCAACTCGACGGCGTCATCCTCTCGCAGCGCGAGCGCGTGGCTCCTCTCGCGTTGGTGCTGAACTCGCAGTGCCAACACGCGGCGTCCAACTCAGAGCGACCACTGGCTCCGCCTGTCTTTGGCTGGTCGCTCGAAGAGTGCGAAGTCGAGTTCTCGTGGGTGCGGCTGCGTTGACCTGAGTGAAGCGGTACGTTCGCGGGGTGAGAGTCATCCTCCTCGTCGGACTGGTGCTCGCTTCCGCGTGCACCAGCAACAACACCAGCAACGCTGCTCCGAAGGTCGACCCCACCGCGACGGTGCGCTTCGTCACCGCGCCGCAGGGAGACGTCGCTCCACTGGTCGTGAAAGAGCTCGCTCGAGCGAAGGGCGAGAAGCGGCAGCTGTTGCTCTACGTGAGCGCTCCGTGGTGCGAGCCGTGTCGCGTGTTTCACGAGGCGGTCGATCGCGGAGAACTCACCGGCAAGGTCGGCGCGCTCGACTTGCTCTCGTTCGACGGAGACATGGACGCGGAGCGGTTGATCATCGCCAACTACGAGGCGCAGTTCATTCCGGCGTTCCACGTGCCGCTGGCCGATGGACAGTCGAGCGGGAAGAAGATCGAAGGCTCGGTGAAGGGTGGCGGCGCCGTCGCCGACCTCGTGCCGCGCCTCAAGGAATTGCTCGGGCCGGCGCCGAACTGAACCGTGCGCGTCCTGATCCTCAATCCACCCGTTCCGCGCGGGAGCCTGACCAACCGCGACCTGATGGGCGGCATGGGTATCAACGACGACTTCGGCACCAGCGTGTCGTCGCGCTTCGTCGCGTTCTTGAAGAATCAGGGCACGCGCATGCCGGTGATGACGCTCGGCTACGCGGCGGCGCTGCTGGCTCCGCATGTGGATGTCGAGGTGCTCGACCTCGGTCACGAAGCCTCGGGACCTGAGACGCTCGCGCGTGCCGCCGCCGTGAAGCCAGAGTGGATCGTCGCGGCGACCTCGTTCGCGTATCTCGGCACCGAGCTGAAATTTCTCTCCGAGCTTCACGCGCGCACCGGAGCGAAGCGTTTGCTGGTCGGTCAGACCGCCACGCACTACGCGAAGGAGATTCTCGAGCGCGGACTCGCCGAGTTCATCGCGTCAGGAGACCCCGAAGTCGCCGTGAGCGAACTGGCGAAAGGCGCAAAGGAACTCGGGGAGAGGGTGAGGGAGCGTTTCCTCAACGTCGACGCACTCCCATTCCCCGACTGGTCGAAGTTCCCGCGCGATGACTACGCGTATTTCCCGCTGCTGAAGAAGAAGCCCTTCCTCCCGGTGCTCAGCTCACGCGGCTGTCCGTACGGCTGCAGCTTCTGTCCATATCCAGTCGCGCAAGGCGCTCCGTTTCGCGGGCGCTCGGCGAAGAACGTGGTCGACGAGCTGCAACACCTCATCGAGCGCTACGGCGTGCAGAGCGTGCTGTTTCGCGACCCGACCTTCACGTTGGATCTCGATCGCGCCGCGGACATCTGCCGGCTCATTCTCGAGCGCGGGCTGAAGCTCGAGTTCGGAATCGAGACGCGCCTCGACCGCATGGAGAGCGGACTCATCGAGCTCCTCGGTCGCGCGGGCTGCACGTCAGTCGAGTTCGGCGTCGACCCGCTCGAGCAGGAAACGCTGCTCGCCAATCACCGCCGCCCGCTCGCTCCGAAGAAGGTGCACGACGTGGTGAAAGCGCTCGAGGCGAACGGCATGCGGACCGCGGGGCTCGCTGTGCTCGGACTCCCGGAGCAATCGCTCGACGAGATGAAGCGCACCATCGAGTGGGTCGATGAGCTCGGGCTCTCGTACATCAACTACGAGCTCGCCACGCCGTTCCCCGGCACCGCGCTCTACGAAGAAGCGGTCAACAAGGGCTGGGCGCGCCCGATTCAGTTCGACGAGTTGTTGGAAGGCGACCCCAAGCTGACGTTCAACGGCAAGGTCGACGTCGCCGCCACGCGCGCGTTGCAAGACGAAGCGCTGCGTCGCTTCTACGTGCGGCCCTCGCGCGTCGCGAAGGAAGTGCTGAGCGGCTCCATGCTCGACAGCGCGCGCTTCTTCGCGCAGTCGGGTCTCAGGTTCCTCGGTCGCGCTCGGAGCAGGCAGTGACTCGAACCGCTGTAGCCGTCATTCCTGCGCACAACGAGAGCGACACCATCGCCGACGTCGTGACGCGCACGCGAAAACACGTCAGCAAAGTCATCGTGGTGGATGACGGGTCGAGCGACGACACGAGCGCGAAGGCCGAAGCCGCCGGTGCGTTCGTCTCGCGGCTCGTGCCCAATCGCGGCAAGGGCCAGGCGCTGGTGCACGGGCTCGAGCTCGCCATGAAGGACCTGCCCTTCGCGGTCGTCACACTCGACGCTGATGGAGAACACGACCCCGACGACGTTCCGAAGCTGCTCGCCGCGCTCGACACGGCCGACATCGCGCTCGGCGTGCGACACACGTTCCGCAGCGGCGCGCGTTCGGCGATGAACAAGTTGGCGCTGTTCTGGTTTCAGCTCCTCGACCCGGCCATCGAAGACACGATTTGCGGTCTGCGTGCGTTTCGCGCCGAGAAGCTGCCGGCGTTGCAGAACGACTTCGGCGGCTTCGTCTACGAGCACGAGGTGCTGATCCGCGCGGTGCTGAACGGCATGCGCATGGTCGCCGTTTCGATTCAGACCGTGCCGACCACGAGCTCGCACGTGACGGTCGAGGAAGTGCTTCGCGCGAACAACCACTTCGACCGGCGCGTATTGCAGGAGCTCGGCTCGCTCCCGCTCCCCGTGTGGAAGAAGGGACTGCTGGCGATCGGCTGTGCCTCAGGTCTCGCCCTCGGCGTTCCCGCGGAGTTCCTGGTGCGCGCTCGCAACAAGACGCGCTGACCGCGCGCTACGGGAGACACAGCTGAAGGCTCGAACCTGCCTTCGCGCTCGCGACCGAAGTCGGCTTGCAAATCCGTCGAACCTGCTGCGTCGCACCCTGACAAATGCCGCCGACACAGTTGATCGTCGTGTCGAGGCGCCCATCGCCCATCGAAGCGCAGAAGTAGTCGATGTGCCGGCAATCCGCGTCGGTGTCACACGCCGGGTCGACCTCAGTGGTCGAACAGGGCGTACAGGAAAGAAGCAGGGCCAGGGTTGCGCAGGACAGGGTCTTCACCACGAGAGGATATCGCGGGCATCGGCGACACCGGTTCTTCTCCCGCGTGAAGTTGGTATGCAGACGCCCTTCATGGACTCAGTCCCTGTCGCGCTGTTGTGGACGCACGCCGCGTACTGGTTCATCGCCGTCGCGATGGTGTGGTTCGTCCGCAGGCTGCGGCTTGGTGTGGAGCGCGTCGCGCGCGAGCTCGAGAGCAAGGTGGAGCGATGAGAGACACGGTCTGGTCCATCTTGCTGACGCAGGTGCCCATCGCCATCGCCTGCTTCCTCGTCGCGCGTGAGCTGCGCGGCATCAAGACGGCGCTCGAGAAGATCGCCACGCTCACCGAGAAGCTCGGCAAGAAAGAGTGAAAACCGTCGGCGTCATCGGCGGAGGCACTGCGGGCTGGTTCTCCGCGCTCGCGCTGAAGCGTCGCTTCCCTTCGTTCGACGTCACCGTCATCGAGAGCCCGAACATCCCCATCATCGGCGTCGGAGAAGCCACCACCACGCTGATGCCGCCGTTCCTCTTCACGGAGCTCGGCCTCGACATCGTCGCGCTCTGTGAAGCCGTGAAGCCCACGTGGAAGCTCGGCATCACCTTCGAGTGGGGCCCCAGCGACGACGGCTTGTTCGGTAGCGGCTCGCCCCAGGTCGAGCCTTCCTTCACGTACCCGTTCGGTCCCGCGTGGCCGGTCGAGGCGATGGCGTACGACGGCACGCTGCGCACGCAATCGCTCACCTCCCATTTGATGTGCGCCGGAAAGTCGCCGCTGATTCGTGAGAGCGACGGCACCGTGCGCTCGCTGCTGCACGAGACGAAGTTCGCGTACCACCTCGACAACGTGCCGTTCGTCGCCTTCCTCACGCACACCGCGAAGCAGCGCGGCATCACCCATCGCCTGCTCGAAATCGCGCGCGTCGAGACGGACGCTCCACGCACCAGAGTCGAACGGCTCCACTTCACCGACGGCAGCAGCGCGACGTTCGACCTCTATGTCGACGCGAGCGGCTTCCGGTCGGTGTTGCTCGGTGACGCGCTCGCTTCGCCGTTCATCGACTACCGCTCGAGCCTGTTCTGCGACTCCGCGCTGGTCACCAGCGTTCCGCAGAAGACGATGGAGCCGTACACCACCGCCGAGACGATGGACTGCGGCTGGTGTTGGCGCATTCCCGTCGAGGGAGAGAATCACCGCGGCTACGTCTTCTCCTCGGCGCATCTCGACGAAGCGACAGCGCTCACTGAGTTCCGAAGAGCGAATCCCACCTGGGTCGAAGGCACGCGCACCTCGCTCGTGAAGTTCAAGAGTGGCCGCCACGCCGACTGGTGGAAGGGCAACGTAGTCGGCATCGGCAACGCGTACGGCTTCGTCGAGCCGCTCGAGTCGACCGCGTTGCACATGGTCATCCTCGAGCTGCGGGCGCTGTGTGAACGCCTCGCGGGAAGTCAGGAACCCGAGCGCATCGGAGCGCACTGGGATTCGTTGCGTTGGTTCCTCGCCGCGCACTACCGCTTCAACACGCGCCGCGATTCCGAGTTCTGGAAGTTGGTGCGCGCGAGCGTCGACATCGGTCCACTCAGCGATGCCCTCGAGAAGCTCCGCACCGACGGCCCGTGGCTCGAGAAAGACGGCTCGCGCTTCACGCCCGATGACCCGACGTTCGGTCACGCCGGCCTGATGATGATTCTGCTCGGGCAACGCGTGGAAGCGCGCGCCCCGAAGGGGCTCGAGCTCGACGCGAAGCAGTGGGCCGCGCGTCAGGCCGAGTGGTCCGCGCTTACGGCCCGCGCGCTGCCGCAACACGAAGCGCTGGAATGGCTGCGCGCCAATCCCGAAACGCTGCGTGCGTCGACGCGCGCGCCGTCGTGGATGCTCGAGCCGGACTGAGCGGACTCAGGGGTTGATGGCGCGAATCGTGTACCGCGAGCACGTCGTCGGCGGACCCGCAGCGCGCGACACACGCACGATGACCGAGGTCACCTTCGGAACGTCGTCGGTGCAGTTTGCGTACGACTGGCACGAGTTCGGGTTCAGCGGATAGTTCATCTGCCACTGGGTGAGGTTGGTGCCGCACCCCCCGAGCGCCGCACACCCCGAGGTGTACAGGCGGAACACGAATTCACCGCCCGGGTTGGTGAGGAACTGAATGCTCGGCGTGTAGTTGGTGCCCGGCGAGCCCGCTCCCGCGAAGTTCACGACGAAGTAGTCGTCACCGCTCGGGTCGACGTAGCCGTTGAGGTCAACCGTTCCTCCGCGGGCGATGTTGAGCGTGGTGTTGCTCGCCGTGGCGCACGAGTTGGGCAACGTGTCGTTGATGATGGCGTTCAGGTCGACCGTGCCGTTGCAGTCGTTGTCGAGCGAGTCGCACACCTCGGTCGACGGGTTCTGGTTGCGCACGCAGTTCAACATGCCGGTCTGGCACACGCGCGTTCCCGCAGCGCAGATGCCGAGCTGACCGGTGCTGCAGGCGCCACCGCCGCCCGGGTTTCCTTCATCCGTCGCCCCGTTGCAGTTGTTGTCGAGGTTGTCGCAAACCTCCGCGCTCGGAGCGACGTTCTGCACGCACGCCAGCGCGCCGGAGATGCACGTGCGCGTGCCCGCATTGCACACGCCCGCGTTGCCGGTGCTGCAGAGTGCTCCGCCGCCCGGGTTTCCTTCGTCCACGCCGCCGTTGCAGTTGTTGTCGAGGCCGTCGCAGATTTCCGCGCTGGGGTTCACGTTGCGCGCGCAGGTGATGGAGCCGTTCTGGCAGACCGTGCTTCCCGCCGCGCAGACGCCGGCCTGCCCGGTGTTGCACGAGAGGCCACCGCCCGGGTTTCCATCGTCGGTGACGCCGTTGCAGTTGTTGTCGAGGCCGTCACACATCTCGGTGGTGGGGAACACCGTCTGCGTGCAGATGATGGTGCCATTGCTGCACTGAGTGACGCCCATGCTGCACACGCCCGGGAGCCCGGTGGTGCACGGCTGGCCGCCGCCCGGGTTTCCGTTGTTCAGCACGCCGTCGCAGTCTTCGTCGATGTTGTTGCAGAGCTCCGGAGCGGGACCGTTGGTGCGCACGCACGAGATGGCTCCGCTACTGCACGTCGTGGTGCCTGCTGCGCAGCGACCGTTCTGACCGGTGGTGCACGCCACGCCGCTGTCCGGGTTTCCGTCGTCGGTGGTGCCGTCGCAGTTGTTGTCGAGGCCGTCACACATCTCGACGAGCGGGAAGACCGTCTGCACGCAGGTGATGCCGCCATCGGCGCAGCTCGTCGATCCCGCCGCGCACAAGCCGGGCACGCCGCTGTTGCACGACGCGCCCGAGCCTGGATTTCCGTCATCGGGAATGCCGTCGCAGTTGTCGTCGGCGCCGTTGCAGGTCTCAGGAGCAGGGAAGGTCTGCTGCACGCAGGTGAGGTTGCCGCCCGACATGCACGCCGTGAGACCTCCGCCGCACACGCCGAAGAGGCCGGTGTCGCACGTCACGCCGCCGTCGGGATTTCCGTCGTCGGTCACGCCGTCGCAGTTGTCGTCGATGTTGTTGCACGACTCGTTTCCGGGCGTGGCGAGTGGCACGCAGGCGATGCCGCCGTCAGCGCAGGTGGTGAGACCCGAGGCGCACGCGCCGAGCTGACCGGTCATGCACGCCACGCCACCGTCGGGGTCGTTCTCGTCGGTCTGGCCGTTGCAGTTGTCGTCGAGCGCGTTGCACGACTCGCTCCCAGACGCGGTGACGAGCGGCACGCAAATCACGCCGCCGTCGCTGCACTGCGTGAGGCCCGGAGCGCACACGCCCACCGCGCCCGTCATGCACGACATCGCCTGGCCCGCTCCGCCGTTGTCGATGGTTCCATCACAGTCATCGTCGGCGCCGTTGCACGTCTCGGTGTCGGGCATTCCGGGTGTACAGGTTTGCGGCATGCCGTTGATGCACGCGACGGTGGTGCGCGCGCACGCGCCGACGCCGCAGTTCAAGTCAGCGAGGCCTTCGTCCGTCTGCGCGTTGCAGTTGTCGTCTTCGCCGTTGCAGCGCTCCATCGCTCCGGGGAACGCCATCGGGTCAGCGTCGTTGCAGTCGGGGCCCATGCAGTTGGTGCCCGAGCCGTAGCCGTCGCCATCGCCGTCGATGCAAATCATCGCGCCGCCGCCGCCGGTGCCTCCGCCGCTCGCGCCTCCGCCTCCGCCCATCGCGCCGCCGGTGCCGCCACCGCTCACGCCTCCGCCGCCGGCCACGCCTCCGCCTGAGCCGCCGGTCGCAGCGCCGCCACCTTCGCCTCCGCCGGTTGCTGCTCCGCCGCCGTCGCCGCCACCGGTCATCTCGCCGCCGTCGAAAGCGGGATTGACCGGGCCGCAATCACAGCCGACGACGCTGAGCGCGAGCGCGACACACGCCGCGCGGAGAAGACCGCCTGTGGACTTGGACATGAGAAACCCGTGGGGAAGGTGTGCAGGGTATCACGAGGAACTACATTCTCCCCATGCCGGTCGAGGGGCGGATGCCCGCATCACGGGTCTCTTTCCTCGGGGCATTGACGGCGGCCGCGGTGTTCCTGGCCCTCTCTCTTCCCGGAGCGGGTGCGCGCGGAATCGTCGCGGAAGAAGTGCAGCCCACGCTCGCGCGCTACCCGCATGTGTTGGATGCGACGCCCGATGCCGGACTGCTTCCTCCGTACGAGCGCGAGGTGGCTTCACCGCGCTGGGTCGCTACGCCGCAGTGGCCCGTGCTCGCGTACGACGGAGAGACGCGGGTGTGGCCGGTCTTCATTCGCGGTCACCAGACGGCGCTCGGCAGTTGGGCGTCGATGGCGCTGCAGCCGCTCCTCGGTGGCGGAGTGGAAGGGTTGCAGCGCGCGAGCGGCGTGCTGAGCGCCCTCTTGATTCTCGCGGCGTGGTGGCTGGCCCGCCGGCTTGGACTCGGCGACGTGGTTTCACCCAACGGCGTCGCCCCAGGGGGCTTTGGGCCCGCCGTGGTGGCAGGAATCGTGACGGTCTCATTCGGGACGCTCTTCTTCTCTCGCACCGGCTACTCGTTCGAGCTCGCGTCGCGTTTGGGGCTGGTGCTCTCGCTCGCCATCGCTGCGCCGCTGCAGCCGTTGTCGCGCGCACGAGCCGTCGCGTTGGGGCTGGTCGTCGGACTCACGCTGCTCTCTCGCGCGACGATTGGGGTGACGCTTTTTCCCGCGCTGGCGGTGTTGTTCCTGCACGACGCGCGGAAATCGGCGCGCACGACGTTCGCGCTCGCCGGGGTGATCAGCGTTGCCGTTCCACTTCTCTTCGTCGCGCTGGTGACGCTGGTGGTTCCGTTCGCGTCGGGCACCGGGCCGCTCGCAGAATTTCCATGGGAGCGATTGGGGCCGCGCATGTTGGAAGCGCCGGGCCACCTCGCCGTGCAGCTCGCGTGGCTCGGTGATGCGAACGCGATCCTGGACCCACTGCGCAGTGGAACGGTACCGGGTGGAACGCACTTCGGCCTCGCGGTCGCGTTGGGCGTGATTCCGTTTTCACTCGCGCTGCTTCGGTGGTGGCGCGGCACCGCCGGTGACGGAGAGCGAATGCTCGTCGTCGCGGTCGTCTCGAACGCCACGGTCGGCTCCGCGCTCTACAACTCGCCCGCGCAGTTCCAGCTCGCCATCGCGCTCGACGTGTTGCTCGCGGTGGCGTTGTTCGAACAGCTCTCGTCGTTGCGTGGTCGTGCCGTGTTGGGTGCGCTCGGAGTGGTTTTGCTCGTGAAGGGAGTCGAGGTTGCGCATGGGCTGCGGGGCGATGCGAGCGTCGCCACTCCGATGTTCAGCATTCGCGCACAGCACGCGGCGCTCGAACAATTGAAGACGCTCGGAGCGAAGGGGCCCGACGTCATGACCACCACCTACAACCAGGCTGGTGTGCTCGAGGCGTGGACGGGTGGAGCGCTCGCTCCGACGCACGCGTGGATGTTGCTGCGGCGAACGAAGGACGTGCCGAGCGATTGGCCGCGCGAAGAGTTGAAGCGAGCGTTGTCGTTCTCGAAGCCGCGCTTCGTGTTGCTCTCCTCGGGGCCCAACGCGATGGATGGGCCGTTCGCTGACAACGCCGCGGTCGAGCAGCAACTGCCCAACGCCGCGCTGGAACTCGGAGCACGGCTCTCGAATCGCTGGGATTTTCCGACGGAGTCAGGCGGCCCTGGCTGGGCGCTCGTCGAACTCGCGTGGTGAACGCGGTCCAAAATCGAGTTGCACAAAACGGCGGTTAGACCGCACTTTCGTGCGACTCGATTTCGTGAGCTACGGCGCGAGCGGCAGCAACTGCGGCGCCTGACGCCCTTCACCTTCGACGCGCGTCAGGAATTCTCCGAGCGCGCGGGCGAGCTCTTCATCACGCTGCGCCGTTCCCGAGTCGGGAGGCGAGACCACATAGATGGACAACGTCTTCGAGGCCGCCAGCGCCGCGGGAGCGGTCTCACTCCGCATCCGAATCTCGAGCGTGGTGGGCGGCACGTTCACGCGTTCGAAGCGAATGACGATGGAATCGCCCTGACGCCAATCGACGTCCTTCACCGTCGTGTCGAGGAGTGTTCCTCCATCGGGCTCGAGCCCCGCGAGCAACGGAGGAAATGGTCGGGGCGGCAATGGCGAACTGAAGCTCGCGTCGGGCATCGGCATCGGCGGCTTCTCAGTGGCCTTCGCCATCATCGGTCCGATGAGCTGCCCCGTGACGATGGCGGCGACCGCGAGCGCCAGCACGACGAGGAGACTGCGTCGTCCCGGTTTGCCTTCAGCGGACATGCGCGGCTCCGACGGGGCCTGGTGTCTTCACGACGCGCTCGACGGCCGAGGTGATGGCGCGCACGTCGAGCTGAAAGATGAGATCCGACTCTTGATACGGACTGATGGCGCAGCCCGGACCGCGCGTGGGGTGCGGCATCTGTTCGAACGCGCGCACGAAGCCCACGTGTTTTCCGTTCGGGTACACCGCTTCCTTCGAGACGAGATGGCAGGGCACCACGGTTCCGTCGGGCATCACGGTGCCGAAGTAGCGGCCGGCGTTGCACGAGGCGCAATCTCCGAAGGCCGGTCCGCGCGCGAGCCGCTCGAGAAATCCCGCCGACGCGGCGACGGGACGACCGCTTCGTTTTGCATCGCTGAGCCGCTTGGCGAGTGACGCGAGCACGTCGTGCGTGAGCGCTGGATCGAGTCCGCGCTGGTGGTCGAAGCAGTCGGTGTACGCGGGTTGGAAATACGCCCAGAAGCCATGACGCTCGGCCAGCGACAGCACCGGCTCGACGACGTGCAGGTTGGGCTTCGAGAGCACGGTGATGGTGGCGACCGCGATGCCGCGTTGCTTCGCGAGCGCGACCGCTTCCATCACGCGCGACTGCGAGCCCTGCTTGCGACGGACCTCGTCGTGGATGGCGGCCTCTCCATCGAGCGAGAGGACCATCATGTCGAGGTTGCCGGTCAGCGCGTCGAGGTGGCGGGGCACCAGCCAGCCGTTGGTGTTGAGCGAGGTGAAGAGCCCGCGTGATTTGGCGTGGGCGATGATGCGCGTTGCGTCTTCGCGGATGAGCACTTCGCCACCCGAGAAGCTCGCGCGCGACATGCCGGCGTCGGCGAAGTCGTCGATGGCGCGCTTGAACTCGGCTTCGCTCAACTCTTCTCCAGCGGCCGCGGGGATGTCGCAGTACGCGCACTGGAAGTTGCAGCGGTGCGTGAGGATGAAGGTGATGGAGTAGGGGAGTCGTTTTCCGAGCGTGCGGGCGAGCGCGAGCTTCGATGCGCCACCGACCATCGGGAGCACCTTGCTGAAGTTCACGACGCGAACCCCGAGGCGAAGAGCGCGGCGCCGCTGACGATGGAAGCAAGCCGGTGCGCCTTGCGACGTCGCGACCAGTCGCCGGGGATGAAGGTGATCAGCGTGGGGATGATCAGCGCGGCGAATGAGCGGGTGATCAGCACCGCGGCGATGGCGATGCCGATGATCAGCGCGCGCGTCCCGACGATGCCGAGCGATCGGGCGGTGGTGAGCGCCTGGGCGGCTTCATCTTCTTTGGCGTCAGCGAGCTCGTGGACGAGCTGGTTCTGCAGCAGCAGCGCGGTGAACACGAGCGAGAGCTCGGGGAAGGCGCTCGGGAGCGAGCGGCCCGTCACTCCGATGCTCAGGAGCGGCACGAAGATGAGCGTGTTCGCGACGAGTCCTGCGCCCGGCCAGGACTTGAGGCGAGGTCCTGCGGAGTAGAGCGCTCCGGCGGCGAGCGAAACGCTGACGGCGATGAGCGAGCTGGTGCCGAGGATCGCTGCGCCGGAGAGCGCGAGGAAGACGCACGCGGCGAGCGTGAGGGTGACCGAGCGTGGAACGGTCGCGAAGCCGACGAGCGGATTCTTGGAAGCGCTGGCGTCGGTGTGACGCTCGGTGACTGCGTTGAGCCCGTACGCGAAAGCGAGCGATGCGGAAGCGACGAAGAGACTGAGCGCGATGCGCGTCGGCTCGAACGTCAACGCGCCAGCGAGCGGCAACACGGCGAAGTACGCCCATTGCGGTGCCCGGAGTGCGCGCAAGGCGAGGAAGCCCGTCGTGTGGGTGCTGACCGCCGCGCGCATGTCCAACACCTTACTCGCTCTCCCTCGGGGAGAGGGTTGGGTGAGGAGCACTTCACCGCCTCAACGCGTCGATCGCCAACTCGAGTTCTCGTGGTGTCTGCTGGTGAATGCGCCGCGCGCTGCCTTCATCGTTCGGCACCAATCGCATTCGCCCGCGCGCCCAGTAGGTGATGAGCGAGGTCGATCGATTTCCGCGCATCAGCTCGAGCGCACGCTCGAGCACCTGGCGGGTCGTAGGCCGCTCGAGTCCGCGCCGCGCATCGGACATCAACGCGGGCGCGCGATCGAAGACGACCTCGGCGTACTTCGCTTCGTCGCTGATCAACGCGAGGTTGATGGTGGCGCTCAAGCGCCGCGGAGAGCGACGCACGGCGAGCTCGAGATCAGCGCGCGCTTCTTCGAGGCGACCCATGCGACGGAGCACTTCCCCCCGATAGATGAAGACCGCCGGGCCGCTCGTGTCGCCCATCACGCGAACGCCTTCGGCGCACACGCGCAGCGCTTCGTCGTACGCCCCGCGCAACATCGCCACGCCGGTCAGCCCGATCCACGCGAAGCGAGTGCCACGCACCATGGCGATGGCTCGTTCGAACTCGCGCGCTGCTTCGTCGAGTCGTCCGGCCCACAACAACGCTTCCGCGCGATGACACGCCGGGAGCGAGGAGCGCGCATGCCGTCGCTCGACCTCTTCGAGCGCGCTCAGCACTTCGTCGAGCGAGTGGCTGCGCAACGACTCGAGCGCGATGCGAGATGCGGAGCGTGGACCTTCTCTTCCACTCGGAGGGAGTCGCTTCAGAGCTCCGCCGACGACGTGAGTCGCTTGTTCGCCGTAGTTGCCGCGCAACGCGGTGCGCATCGAGTCCAACAGCGCGCGCGCTTCGTCACCCGAGCACGGAAGCGAGAACCCGAGCGCTTCCATCGCACCGAGCACTTCCTGAAAACGCGGAAAGGACAGCACGTCGGCATCGGCCTTCGCGGGCAGGCAGCCGAGCGAGCGCAGCGCCCACGCCATCACCGGCAGTCGCTTCGCTGAGCCGATGGCGACGTTGAGCGCCGCCGTCATCCTGGGCTCGTCGTTCGCGCGCGCGTGGCGGTCGGCGAGCCAGGTGAAGGCTTCGCAGTGTTCGGCGTCGAGCGCGCAGGCCTTGTCGATGGCGGCGACGTCTCCGTTCAACGCAGCGCCGAGCGCGCACCAGGCGTCGGCGCTCGCCTCGTCGAGCTTCAGCGCGCTGCGCGCGTAGGCTTCGGCGGAAGTCGCGTCACCCGACCAGAGGCGAAGGCGCGAACGCCACACCCACGGTTCCGCGCGCTCGGGCCACTGCTGCGTCGCTGTGGTTGCGAGCGACTCCGCCGCACCGCATTCGTCGGCTTCGACGTGGAGTGCGATGCGTTCCAGCACTTCTTCGACGCGAGGTGAATCACGCAGCAGCGCGAGCTCGGTGCGCAGCGCCGTCAGGTCGTACGAGGCCGCGAGCGCGTTGCAGAGTTCGACGCGCACGCCGCGCGCGAGCTCCGGGCTCAGGCCGCCGGTGAGCAGCCGGCGCGCGCGGGTGATGACTCCGGAAGCATCGCCTTGCCTCGCGAGGCGGTTGAGCTCACGCACGTCGAGCGCCGCGTTGGAACGAACGGCGCGCAGAAGTTCTCCAGCTGCGAGGGCTTCCGCTTCCCAGCCGAGGCGGCCGGTGTGGTTCATCAACAGCTCGAGCGCAGACGCGCGGACGCGCGGGTCTTCTGCGCGTGCTGCTTGCTCGAGGAACTCGACCGCGTCGTGAAACTGATCGAGCGCGAAGGAGAGGATCGCCGCCGCTTGCAGGGCGTTGGGGTGCGTGAGTGAGGGCCGTGCCGTCTCGAGTGCAGCGGCCGCTTCGTCTCGGCGTCCGGCGCGCGCGTGTTCGAGACCCGACAACAGGAGTTCTCGGAGCGAGGCGTCCACGGTCGACTCTCTACCTCACTCCGTCGCGAGGGCTGGACCGCAGCTGTGTTCAACTTCGAGCCGTGATTGGAATCGACGGCAAGCCGCTCGCAAACCTGGTGAGGTGTTCACGTTTCAGGTCAGGAAGAACGTGTACGCGTTCTGCTGGGTCGTCGCGCTGCAGTGGAGTCGAGCTGTTGAACCGATGGAATGAGCGCGTGCAGGTCATCGACACGGCGGAGCGCGAAGCGTTGATCGACGCCCTCGACGATCTCGGCCACGCCGCCGGTCTGAAGGGACGCGACCTCTGCGCTGACGTCCGAGACTGGTGACCGCGGTGTTGGTTCGGACCGTCAGCTCGCTGCGTGCCGCTTCGCCGCCCGAGGTGCTCGAGCGCGTCACCCGCGAGTGTGCCATCTCGACGCTGCCAGCCACCTTTGGGAGCGGTGAAGCCGAGCTCGTCGCGCTCGCCTGCGAGCTCAAGCCGCTGGTTCGACAGGAACTCACCGACGACGCGCTCGAGGCGACGCGGCAACGCGGTCTGCCGGGCGGTGTGGCGTTGACGCTCGGGGCGCGCGCGGGAACGCGAACGCGCGTCTACCTGTCTCGCGACGAAGCGCGCGCGCGCGAAGCGATCGCCGCTGAAGCGCGGGGCGACGACGAGCGCCTGGGCCTGCTCCTCGGCTACCCACCGTGCTGCGTCAACGCGTTCGACTCCATGCCGAAGTTCTGGGTGCCCGCGCTGCGCGTCGGCCGCCGCAGAACCAACCTCGAGCTCGCTCGCGCTGCGGCGAAGCGTTCGTCGACGTTCCACGCGCGCCTCAACAGCGTCGATCTGCATCTCTTTCATTACGTGGCGTGGACGCCGTGTTCGTACGACTGCGCGCCGAGCTTGAAGTACGCCGACGCCGTCGCGGCCGAGCTCGCGAAGCGCCCCCGCGGGTGGCTCGGTCCGCGTGAGCGCGGCGGTGCCGAAGACTTCGTCGCGCGCGCTGATGCACTGCTCGCGGCGAGAAGAGCGCTGTGGAAGGACGCACACGTCTCGTTCACCGTGAATGCGCGCAACGAGGTGCTGGATGCGTGGCCGACTTCTCGTGACCACCCGCGCCGCATCGTGAGTCGCGATCAGCTCGAGCGGGAAATCGCGCTCGCCGCGTTTCTGCTCAGCACCTCGCGCACCAGCGACTTCCTGGTCTTTCCCTTCACGGCGGCAGCTCGCCCGACCACACCTTGATGCCGCGCGCGTCGAGCAATGCGGCGAGCTCCGCGCGCTTCTCGTCCTGCCACTTCGCGTCAGTCGCGTGCGCGAAGCGCGGGTCGGCGAATTGATCAGCCGCTCCCTCGACACCACGCAACACGTCGAGGCGCACCGACTTCACGCGCGCCGCCAGCGCATCGGCCAGCGCGACGAGATTCCCGGGGAGAAACGGCTGCACGAGCGCGAACGTCTCGAGCCCCGCGTCGCGCAATACCTCGAGCGCACGCAGCCGCTCGGCCGCCGTCGAAGCGCGCGGCTCGAAGTGCTTCAGCACGTCTTCATCGATGGTCGGCAACGAGACGCCGCCGAAGCCGCGAGGCAGTCGCGCGAGCAATTCGGCGTCTTCGAGCACCCGCGCCTCTCGCGTCAGCATCAACACCGGCTGCGGATACTTCGCCTCGACCAACACCTCGACGCACTGGCGCGTGAGGCGCAGCTTCGTTTCCAGCGCGTGGTACGGGTCGCTGACGATGGGCGAGAACTTGATGGGCAGCGCCTCTCGCTCGCGCAGCTCACGCCGCAGCACTTCGGCCGCGTTGATGCGCGCATCGACCCACGAGCCCCACGGCACTTCGGGCAAACCGAGCAGGGTGCGCGTCACGGCGAGTCGCGACTGCGCGTAACAAAACCGGCAGCCGACCAGACACCCGACGTACGGAGAGAGCGCCCACGAGTGCACGCCGAGATTGGTCTGCCGCTCGAGGAGCCGCTCGACCTTCACGTGCCGAACGCGCGTGCTCGTTCCCGTGGAGACGGGCCGCACGAACCTCGTCGCGACGCGTTCTTCGTTGCGCGCGACGTGTTGGGCGACGAGGGAAGTGACACGCAGACCGACCGTCGCGTCGAGCGGCGCGTTCTTGTCTCCCGTGCGGTAGCCGAACGTCCAGCGCGCGGAGGCGGCGGCTGATCTCCGTCCTGCTTCTTTTGGAGCGACGTCCACTTCGACGACCACGCCGTCTACCTCGACCACCAGCTTGAGACCTGTCTCCGTCGACGCGTCGCGCAGCGTGACGCCGTCACCGAGCGCGTCGCCGATGCAGACGGGTTCGAGTAGCGCGAGCAATGCGCTTCGCACGTCGAAGTCGTCCCAGTCGCCGATGCCAGTCACACTCCCTCACCCCCGACCCTGTCCCGCAGGGGCGGGAGAGGGAGTTCCGTCGCTCGAAGCGCTCACGATGCGGCTCCTTCGCTCAGCGGCAAGGCGCGGAACTCGGCGTCGCCGTATTGCTCGAGATAGTCGCTGCGAATTCCAGGGCACACGTCGCGAAACCGACACCCTTCGCACGCAGGCACGTGTACGCGCCCTGCGAGCCGGCTGTCCTTCAAGTCGAACGTCGCATCGGGGCTCACCACGCGCACGCGGTCCGCTCCAGGGTCGTAGGCATGTGACGCGAACTCGACGCCCAACAGACACCGCGGAATGTGCAGCGAGCGAATCGTCAGCTCGCCGGCGCTGCGCAACACGTGCTGCACCGTCGGCATCACCTGCGTCATCCGCATCGACGACGCCGTGTTCCCCGCATTTCCGTCGGTCAGCGACACGTACCAGAGGTGCACCTCGCGAACGCCGAGCGCGCGCAGCCACTCGATGGCCGAGGGCAATCGCTCCCACGTGTCGCTCTTCAAGATGAGGTCGATGACCAGCGTGACCTTCGAGGCCACCGCGCGCTCGACGGCCTGCTTCATCAGCGCCCACGTGCCCTCGCGCCGAACGAGTTTTTCGTACGCCGCTTCCTGATGGGTGTGCACCGAGATGTGGAGCCGCGTCAGCCCTGCATCGAGCAGCCGCGTCAGGTTGTCCTGTTGAGCGAGCATCAGCCCGTTGGTCTGCACCTTGCGGTCGCCGAAGCCGAGCTGTCGCGACGCGCTGAGCAACCCGAGCAGGTCGCCGCGCATGGTGGGCTCTCCGCCCGTGAAGCTCACCGCATCGAAGCCAGCCGTCCGTCCCTCACGCAACGCCGTGACGACCTGCTGCGTCGTCAGGGCCCGAGGCCGCATCTCGGGGCTGATGGTGCAGTAGTCGCACGCCAGGTTGCAGTCGTAGTTGAGGATGACGTCGAGGAGCGCCACGTGTCACTGGAGTGTACCTGTGTGTATGCTGCGGGCATGAACGTCACCCGCCGCGATCTGATCATTGGGCTGGGAATTGGGGCTGCTGCCAGTCCTGCTCTCGCAGGAAAAGGTGAGCCTGACCCCGTGGCGCCCAACGTCACGCCGTTCCGCGGGCTCGAAGCAGGCATGACGCTCTTCCAGGTGTGGTCGGTCGAAGCGGTCTACGGCCCCACGCACGGAGCCGTCGCCGTTCACCTCCGCGATGGCGAGAACCTCTTCCGCCTCAACGTGCTCAAGCGCGACGACACCGGCCCGCGCGGAGTCGGTCAGAGCAAGTCGCTCGCCGTCTACGTCTGCAACCACGGCGGCCCGACCGCCGAGCGCGAAGGGCAGGCTGCGATGGCGCTGGCCTCGTGGCTCCAGCACTTCGAAGACACCGGTGGCTCCGTGCCGCAGCTGCAGACGCTGCGTGAGCACGCGCCGTCGCCCCAGCTCTGAACTCAGACCATGCGCGCGACGCTCGAGCTGACCCGCTCCTGTAACCAGAATTGTGTGTTCTGCGCCCGCGCGGGAATGCCGAAGCTCGAAGACGTCTCGTTCGCGCAGCAGCTCGACGCGCTGAACGGCGAAGAGCTCACCTTCATCGGTGGCGAGCCGACGCTGGTGCCTGAGCTGACCGACCTCGTCGCGCGCGCGAAGGCGAAGGGCTTCAAGCGCATCGGGCTGCAGACCAACGCGCTCAAGCTCGCCGACGAGAAGTACACGCACGGGCTCGCCGATGCGGGCCTCACCGACGTGCACGTGACGCTACACGGCGCCGACGCCGCGGTGCACGACTACCACTCGAACACGCCCGGCAGTTTCTCCGCCGTGATGACCGCGATGGGCATCGCGCGCGCTCGGGGCCTGGCGCTCGTCGCTTCCACCGTGGTGACGCGCAGCAACTTCCGCGTGCTCGCTCCGCTGCCGCAGCTGCTCGCGTCGAAGGGCGTGGTGGCGTGGCAGCTCGCGATGGCGAACGTGGCCGGCAACGCCGCCGGCGCGATGGACCGCGTCGTTCCCCGTCACGCGCTCGCGCTGCCCTACGTGTTGCACGCGCTCGAGGCTGCACGTCGGCTCGGCATCGAAGGCTTCGTGCGCGACGCACCGCTGTGTCTGTTGGGGCCTTTCGCGAGTCGCAACGTCGGTCCTCCGGGAGAGGCGTCACGGTTCGGCGCGCAGACGTGTACCGACTGTGCGGCGCGCAGCACGTGTCCGGGAGTCGACGCCACGTACCTCGCGCGCTTCGGCGCAGAAGAGCTCAAGTCGCTGACCGCCGCGCCTCCTCCGCTCGGTGAGGCGAAGTGGGCGCACGTGTTCCACGGCATGGGCGAGGCGTTCGTGCCGGAGAACATCGTGGTGCCGCAACCTCCGTCGAAGGCGCGTGAGGCGCTCTTCGACTTGGGCAAGGCGAACGCCGCGAAGGCCGAAGTCGCAGGCCGCGAGCGCAAGACGGGCGATGCGCTGAAGGAAATTCTGCCGCAAGTCTTCGAGTCGTGACCGGAGTGTAGCGATGAAGGCGACGTGCCCCGCTTGTGGCGCCGCGACCGTCATCACCTCGCTCCTGCTGCCGTGTGCGAAGTGCCAACGCGTCTTCGAGCCGGCCGTCGACGGCGTGGCGTGGCTCGAGCTCGATGACTCGCGCGTGTCGTTGCTGCGCGGCGATGCGGTGACGCTGGGGCGCGGCGACCAGAGCGACGTGCGCATCAACCACATTCGTGCGTCACGAATTCACGCGCGGCTGACGCGCGCACGCGACGGCCACTGGAGCGCGCGCGACCTCGGCAGCAGCGGCGGCACGTGGGTCGGCAAGGTGAGGATTCCCTCGATGACGCAGCGGGGAGAACACGTCCTGGCTTCAGGCGACGTGCTGATGCCGCTCGACGTGCGCTACTTCAATGCGTTCGTTCCGCGGGTGACGCACGCCGAGTCGCTCGACGCTCGAGTGACGGACCGTTCCGCGTGGGAAGTGCACACCGACGCGCTCCTCGAGCACGGCGACCCGCTGGGTCATTGGATGCGTGAGCCGCCTGAGGACCTTCGCGAACGCATGGCCTTCATCGGAGCCTTCGTCACGCCGTGGGACGCGCGCGGCCAACTGAGATGGAACGACTTCGGCTTCGTGGAGAGCCTCAGCGTCGAAGAGACGCTCTTGTGGGAACGGCCCTGGTTTGGTGATCCCTCACGCGCTCCGGGCTTGCAGTACCTGACGCGTCTGGAGCTGAAGGTGAGCGAGGCGAACGTCGCGCGCGCCTGTGACGTGCTCATCGCGATTCCGTTGCCACGTTCGCTTCGGCACATCGCTGGCATCCGGCTCCCGGCTGCACTGCGCACGCTGCGTGAGCGGTGTCCGTGGCTCGAACTGGGCCCCTGAAACGCAGTGACACACTTACAGGGTGTGTCACTGGGTGTGTCACGGGTCTGCCCGGAAGCCGGTCTGATCATCGCCACCTGGGTGTGGCACCGCCGCTGGCATGTCGGCTGCTCTAGCGCTTCCCGAACTCGAAGTGACCGGGGATGACATGAAGCGCTCGATGATGACGGTGGCCTTGTTGGTGTTGGCGGGTTGCTCCTCGCAGCTTTCCGACGAGAGCGAGCCCATCGCGAACGACTCGCTGCGAATCGGTGTTCCGGCGAGAGCGCAGAACGTCGGCGCGCAGTTCCGGCCCAACGCGACCGCGAAGACGCTCGATGACGCGCTGGTCGGCGTGAGCGCGGTGGCCGAATGGTCTTCGAGCGACGAGGAGGTGGCGTCGTTCGTCGAGCCCGGAGTCGTGCGCTTCAACCACGCGGGCACGGCGACGTTGACGGCGCGCTACGGTGGACAGACGGCGACCGTCGAGGTGACCGCGTCTGCGAGCGGAGCGTTGAGCGTCGTCACCATCGGCGGCTGAAGAAAGTCAGAACAACAAGCGCTGCCCGGGCTCGGGAACGACGATGGTGATGCCGAACGCGCCGAGCGCCTTCATCTGCTCGACCACCTTCGCGCGCACCTCCGCGGCTGAATCGAGTGACGGCTTGATGTGCGTGATGACGATGGTGACGCGGGTCATCGTGCTGGGTAGTCCGGTCTCGATACCGAGCACCACCAGCTCGCGGCACACCCAGCCTGGCGTGAGATGACCGAAGAGCTTCGAGTCTTCGCGTGGGTCGGCGAACGACGCCTCGAGAAAAATCGCCTTCAACTTCCCAGCGCGCACCAGCGGCGCGACGCGCTTCCACAACGCTGCGAGGCGGCCCTGCTTCTCCACCGCGTCAGGGCCGGTGTCGCCCAGGTAGAGCACGGCGTCTTCACCGGCGAAGACGAGGAAGGCGGTCGAGGTGGTGTCTGCGTGGCTGAGTTCGAGCGCCTCGACCTTCACGTCCGCAGCGGGAACATCGACGGCCGTTCCGGGAGTCAGCCGCTCGAGATGAAAGCGCCCAATCGCGCGCGGACCTTCGTCGGAGAAGTTCGCCCACAGAGGACTCGAGAAGACGTGCGTCGCGAGCGCGTCGAGCGTCGGCGCGAGGCCGTACACGTTCAGCGTCGGCAGGTCGGGTGACGCGAGGATGAGACCGGAGACGTGATCGAGATGTGGGTGCGACAGGAACACGCCGCGCAAGCGTGAGAGCGACTCACTCGGCAAACCCATCGACCCACGCGCGTGCGCTCGGCGAAGACCAGCGACCACCGTGCCTGCATCGAGCGCGATGAAGTCCTGTCGCCCGAAGCGCGTGAGCCACACCGAGGTGAGGTCGCTCTCGTCGAGGCCACCGGACGAGCCGAGCACCACCGCCTCGAAGCGCGCGTGGGGATGGACGGCCGCACAACCAGTGAACAACAGCAGGACGGCGAGGGCGCTCCGCATCGCAGCCACGCTACACTGCCGCTCGTCGTGGCCAACCTCGGGTACATGCAGGTCGTTCGGCACTGCAACCAGTACTGCCGGTTCTGCTCGAACCCCTCGAGTGGCTACGTGCTCGATCTCGAGACCGCGAAGAAGGAGATCGACGACTTCGCTCAGCGCAAATACTTCGGCGTGATTCTGACCGGCGGAGAGCCGTCACTCTCTCCGTTGATTCCCGAGATCACGCGCTACGCGGTCGACCACGGCCTGCACGTGCGGATGATCACCAACGGCTCGCAGCTCGCAAAGCCGGGCCTCGCGCAGCAGTACGCCGATGCGGGGCTCAAGCACTTTCACGTCAGCATCCACAGCGTGCGTGAAGACCTCGAAGACTTCCTCACCGGCGTGAAGGGCTCCCACGCGCTCGCGATGTCGGCGCTGCAGCACCTCACCGATGCGGGCGTGACCATCAACATCAACACCGTCATCAACCGCTTCAACGCCGACCACCTCGACGAGAACGTGCAGGTCCTCTACTCGCGCTTTCCGTCCATCAGTCACCAGGTGTGGAACAACCTCGATCCGTCGATGGGCCGCGCCGAGACCAATCGTGACACCGCGCACCGCCTCGCCGACTTCGAACTCTCGCTCGCGCGCGCGATGCGCTGGCTGCACAAGGCGGGTCGCACCTTCCGCGTGGAACGCGTGCCGCTCTGTTACATGACCGAGTTCGCGCACTGCTCCACCGAGACGCGCAAGATCATCAAGAAGGAAGAGCGCATCGTTCACTTCCTCGATTCGAAGGGAACGATTCGGCAGACCGACTGGATGCACGCCAAGTCGGAAGCGTGCAAGCGGTGCTCACTCAACGACATCTGCGGCGGCTTGTTCGAGCTCGGTGACCACTACGACCTGGGAGAGCTGCACCCGGTCTTCGTGCCCGCCGAGCCCATCGTGCAGCGCGTGCTGGCGGATCAGGACTGATCAGCCCGGCGGCACCGGCGTGGTGGTCGTCGGCTGATTCTTGAGCGAGTCGTCGTGGCGCTTCTTCGCCATACCGCCCGCCATCAACGCGCCCATCACGCCGAAGCCGACACCGATGGCGATGAGAATCAGAATCCACCGGCCGCTGCGCGGGCTGATCAACTGCAGGTCGCACTTCGGGCAGTTCTTCTTGCCGTACATCGACGCGAAGGCCGACATGTTCCAGCTGATCAACCAATAGATGTTCGCGTCGCACGCGGGACAGCGCCACGTGGTGAACACCAGGTGCCAGGCGAAGCCGACGGTGCTGAGCATCATCAACCCGCCGAGCGCAGCGCTGATGGCCGGAGCTGCCTCGACGCCCGCCGCCCTGAGTCCGCCGCCCACGATGAGGGGAACGATGAAGGTCGCGAGCAACAGACCGACGACCTTCACGAAGTACATCCGCAGACGACGGCGCACTTCGAGCTGCGCTTCTTCAGCGGTCAGGGTGGGCATGAGGGTTACCAACGAACGAAGCCGGGGACTGCGGTGCGCGTCTCTCCGCCGTCGATTTCCCAGGCGAGCGCTCCGGAGCTGTTGTCGCCCCAGCACCACGTGACCTGCGTGGTCGCGACGTACGCGCAGGCGTGCTGGTCACCCGCCGCGAGAATCGTCGCGTTCTGCACGACGGCCGCGACCGGAGTGAGGTTGACCGGCGTGGCAGGCGGGAAGGTCATCAAGTTGTCTCCGCACTGGCCGCGGCCGTTGTAGCCCCAGCTGAACATCGCGCCGCTCGCCGCGGTGGCGAGGGTGAAGTCGCCGCCCGCCTCGATGTTGTTCACCGGCATCGGCGTGGTCACCATCGCGGGAATCACGACGCGCGAGGTGCTGCCGTTGCCGACCTGCTGACCGAAGCCCCAGCACGAGAGTCCGCTCGTGCGTCGCGCGCAGGCGTGCGTGCCGCCCGCTGAAATCTGAATCGCGTCGGTGATGCCGAACACCGGAGTCGGCACGCGCCGGTCGCTGTACTGCTCAGCCGAGACGTCGCTCTGGCCCAGCTGGCCCTCGAGACCGCTGCCCCAGCAGAAGGCGGTGTTGTCGGTGCGCACTCCGCAGACGTGCACTTCAGCGTTGCCCGGCGTGCTCGCCACCGAGAGCTGCGAGACGTTCATCAAGTTCGGCACCGCGCGCGGCACGTTGGAGTTCACCAGCAGCGTCGCGTCGCCCAGCTCGATGCCCCTGCCCCAACACGAGACCGTGCCGTCCATCAGCAGCGCGCAGGTGCTGTTCACGCCCGCATGAATGGAGCGCACGTTGCTCAACCCCATCACCGTCACCGGCACGTTGGAGTTGGTGCCCGTGATTCCGTTGCCGAGCTGGCCGTAGTCGTTGTTGCCCCAGCAGCGCACGGTGGAGTCGTCGAGCAACGCGCACGTGTGGTGGTAGCCGCAGCTCACGCTCGCCGCGGTGGTGATGCCCATCACCGCAACGGGACGGCGCTGCTCGTTGTTCGCCGCGTTGCCGAGTCGGCCCGAGCCGCCAGCGCCCCAGCACTTGATGGTCTTGTCAGTCAAAACGGCACAACTGAAATCGGTCCCCGAGGAGAGCGAGAGCAGCGCTTGCGTGGTCGGCATCACGACGCCTCCACCGCCCGTTGCTCCGCCACCACCGGTCGATCCGCCACCGCCCGTCACGCCGCCTCCACTGCCTCCGGTGCCGCCGCCGTTCGCGCCCCCCGTTCCTCCGCCGGCGCCAGCGTCTGCGGGACCTGGCGTTCCACACGCCGCCAAAACAGACATCGCCGCTACGAGAATTCCGAGTTGCTGGATTCGCATGGGGCGCGCCTTCAGCAACCGGCGCGCCGCTGATCAGCCCGTGCGAAGTCGAGCGGTTGGAGCTGCGCCAGCGACCGGCGCAGCGCGATGTCCTGTGACGTCACTTTGCACTCGCAGGGTGGATCAGGTGTCTGCGTCACATGAATCGGCTCTCGCTCGCTCTCGTGTTGTCCGCCGCCGGCTTCTTCGGAGCCGCGTGTGGAACACCTCCGAAAATGATGAACGCGTGTGGTCCTTCCACGTGCAACGGCTGCTGTGACGCGATGGGCGCCTGTCAGGTCGGCACCACGCCAATCGCGTGCGGCGTGTTCGGCATCTCGTGTCAGACCTGCGGCTCCGGCATCTGCATCGCGGGCACGTGCTCGACCGGCAGCAATGGCGGCGGCGGTGGCGGCATGACCGGCGGCGGCGGAATGACCGGCGGCGGAACGACTGGCGGTGGCACGACCGGCGGTGGAATGGGCGGCGGCACGACCGGTGGCGGAACTGGCGGCGGCACGACCGGCGGCGGCACGACTGGTGGCGGAACTGGGGGCGGCACGACGGGCGGCGGAACGGGCGGCGGCGTGACGGGCGGCGGCACTGGCGGCGGCGTGACGGGTGGCGGAACTGGCGGCGGCACGACGGGCGGAGGCACTGGCGGCGGAACGGGCGGCGGCACGACCGGCGGCGGAACCGGAGGCGGCGTGACGGGCGGCGGCACTGGCGGCGGCAACCCGCTCCCTGGCGACAGCTGCTCCAACTCGATGCCGTTGAGCTTGAGCGGCGGCTTCGCAATCGAGTCGGGCACGCTGACGGGTTACACGCACCACCTCCCGACGAGCTGCAGCGGCACGCTTGGTCCCGATCGCGTGTGGAGCTTCACCACCACCACGACGCAGAACCTCGACATCCTCCTCACCGGCGTCAGCGGCATGCGCGGCACCGTCGTGTTGCAGGCCGTGCCGAACGGTCTGTGCAGCAGCGCGACGACCGATACGTGCCAGACCGGCCAGTTCACGAACGCCGACGTGATGTTCAACCGTCCGTCGCTCGCAGCGGGCACGTATTTGATTTGGGTCGAAGGCGATGCGCCGGGCTCGTTCACGCTCGAGGTGCAGCTCTCGACTCCGACGGGAACCGGAGAGACGTGCAGCAGTCCCATTCCCCTCACCTTCGTGAACAACACCGTGACGGTGAGCGGTGACACCACGCCGTTCGTCAGCAACACCGCGGCGAACGGCACCACGTGTTCGACCAACGGCAGCGGCCCCGACGTCGTCTACTCGTTCTCGCTGCAGACCAGCTCGATGGTGACGGTGACGGTGACTCCGACGAGCTCGACGTACCGGCCCATCGCGTACATCCGCAACACGTGCGGCGGAACGCCGACGGACCTCGCGTGCAATCTCTCGTCGACGCCTGGCGTGGGCACCACGTTCAGCACGTCGCTCAGCGCGGGCGCCTACTTCCTCACGCTCGACACGTACTCGACCAACCCCGGGCCCTACACGCTGACGGTCACGACCGGCACCTCGATGATGGGCGGAGCGCCCGTCGACACCTGCACCATGGCCTCGAGCGCGACGCCGCTCATCGCGTCGAGCGGCACCGTCACGTCGTCGGGAAACACGGCGAACTTCGCGGCGGAGCTGACGTCGGGCTCGGTGAACGGTTGCTCCGGCAGCGGCAGTGGCCCCGACGGCATCTACGTCGTCGACCACCTCGGCTCGGGCTCGTTCATGGCCAGCGTCGCGGCGAGTGGAGCCTCGACGTACAAGCCCATCATGTACCTGCGCTCGACGTGCACCAGCTCGACGAGTGACGTGGCGTGTGCTCCGAATGACAGCGGCAACTGCACGTTCGGCACGGGCTCGCTCTCGGTGCCGTCGCTCGCTGCGGGTCGCTACTACCTGGTGGTGGACACGTGCGGCGCGACCAACACGGGCGCGTACACGCTCACCGTCACGCAGTGAGCCGTGTACGGTGTGGGCGTGCGTCACGCGCTCCTGATTGGAATTCTCGTTTGTGCATCGACGGCGGCTCTCGCTGAGCCGCAGTTCAAGCTCCCTCCGTCGGATGGATGGAGTGAAGCCGACGACGTGGATGACGGCTCCGGGCTCGAGAGCGCGCGCATGTTCGCGTTGACGAAGGACCCGAGCGTCACGTTGCGCGTGGGCTGGTCGCCCGAGCTGCACCCCAGGTTCACCAGCGAGCTGATGATGGAACTCGCGCGCACGACCGCGAAGGCCGCGAAGGGTCGCGACATGCGCGTGACCGACGCGACCACCATCAACGTGAAGGGCACCAACGTCGGCGTGATGCGCTTCAACGACAAGGGCGGGAAGGGCATGCAGTGGTTCCTCCCCGGAGACGACGCGGAGATCATCGTCGTGCTGCGCAAGAAGGGCGAAGGCTGGAACCGCGAAGCCGAGAACGAAGTGGGCAACGCGGTCTCGCTCGCGACCAACCTGCGTGGAAAGCCGCCTCCGGGAGAGGCCGACTTCGCGCTCTACGGAGGCATCGGCGCGGTGGTGCTCATCGGTGGTGCGCTCGCGTTCGCGGTGTTGCGTCGCCCGAAAGCGGGAACGAAAGCCGCGCCTGCTTCAGCGCCAAAGAAGGCACCTCCTTCGAAGAAGTAACGGACACGTGTCCGGCAACGACTGGCGTCAAAACCCACCATATTTGGCGCCGAGACCGACTCTCGGGGCTGGCGGAGGCCGTCCTAGATCCTCGGTATGACCGAGCGTGAGGGGCTGGGACGCGTTGACGGGAAATGGCTCGAAGCGATTCTGATGGACCCGACGGCCGATGCGCCGCGCCTGGTGTTCGCTGATCAGCTCATCGCGCAGCGAGATCCACGCGGGCAGTTCATCGCGTTGCAGTGCGCGATGGTGCGCACCGAGTCGATGCTCGAGACCGAGTCGGAGCTCCTCAAGCAACACGCGTCGGAATGGCTCGGCGGCCTCGAGCTCGAGAACGTCGAGTGGCGCCGCGGTTTCCCCGTGAAGGGCTCACTCGCGGTGCACCTGCTGACCAGCGAAGCGCTCGCGCGCGTGCCGCTGGAATCGGTGCGGCTGACGCAGTTCAAGAAGATGGACGAGGCGTTCTTCTCGGCGAAGTCGCATCCCACGGTGCGCAGCTTCCAGTTCGGGAGCGCGTTCTCTGACCTCCATTGCCGCGCGCTGAGCGCTCCGCTGTTCGCTCGCGCCGTCTCGTTCGATTTCTCGTCGGGCACGTTCGCGACCAGCGCGTTGTTCGACGAGCTGGGGAAGGGTCAGTTCGCGCGGCTCGAGGAATTGGTGCTCGACGGCACTCCGCTCAACGACGTCGCGTTGTCGAACTTGAGCCGCACCAGGTTCTGGTCGCGGCTCGATCTGCTGTCGCTCGCGAACACGCCGGCGCTCACACCGATGATGGCCACCTCGCTCACTGCGGCCACGTCGCTGCGCACGCTCAAGCTGAAGCTCGAACTCGATGAGCGGTGGGGTGTGTCGTTGCTCAAGCATGCGCCGCGTTCGCTGCGGACGGTCGAGGCGACGATTTCGAAGTTGCCGCCGCTGTTGCGCGGCCAGCTCGAGAAGCGCTTCAGCTTCGAGCCAGAGCCCCTGGGGGCGACGGCGTTGGGGAGCTACACAGGCACGAACTCGTCCCAGCCGTAGCGCTTCAAGTAGTTCTTCCACACGCCTTCGCAGCTCGAGTCGTACTTGCACGACGCACACTCGGGGCGCTTGGTGCGCTGCGCGTCATCGAGGTCGGACCGCGTCACGCCCACGATGCTTCCATCCCCCGCGCGCGCCATCACTTCATCGGCGCCGAGCAGTTTGCTTCCGCTCTCCAACGGCTCGTAGTGCACGTAGCTCTCGACGTAGCCGCGGTTGAAGTCGGGCAGCGCGGTCGTGGTGCACAACGGAATGTCGACGAAGAACGCCTGCGGCTGCGCCTCGGTCTTCATCTGCTCGTCGAGGAACGCCTTCGCGGTCGCCGCAATCTCCTTGTACGGAGGGAACAGCACGTCGAAGTGCGTATTCGCGCGGCCATTGGCCTGCATGATGTTGAAGACGACCTGGTCGACGCCCTTGCTGCGAAGGAATCGGTAGATGTCGGCGATGGCGGGCAGGTTCTGGCGCGTGACGACCGTGCTGGTGTGCAGCTCGAGGCCGTATTTCTTGTACTTCGTAATCATCTCGAGGCCGGCGACCGTCTGCTCGTAGCTGGTCGGCGTGCGCGTGAGCGACTCGTGGAGCTTCGCGGTGTGGCCGTGAATCGAGACGTAGAACCGATTCATGCCCGCGCTGATCAGAATGCGCGCGTACTTCTCGTACGAGAGCGTGCGCCCGTTGGTCATCATCGAGATGCGGCGAACGCGAGCGTCCTTCGCCCACTTCACCCACTGCGGGAGGCGCGGGTTGACGGTGGGCTCTCCGCTGGTGAAGCAGACCTCTTCGCAGGCGGGGTTCTCAGCGAGAATTTTCTGCACGACCTCGTCGGTGGTGGCCGAGTTGGTGACCACGCGCCCGTCGCGGTCCTCTTCCATGCAGAAGGTGCAGTTGTTGTTGCAGACCGGCCCCGTGAGGATGTGGACGCGCTGCTTCTTCTCAGCGATGCGCTCTTCGATTGCTCCAGGAGCGGCCGGCGCGTTCACGAATCACCAGCTGCCGTGCGACCCGTGCGATCCATGCGACCCGTGCGAGCCGTGAGAACCGTGCGAACCGTGCGAGCCGTGCGAGCCGTGCGAGCCGTGTGAGCCGTGCGAGCCGTGAGAACCGTGCGAGCAGTGCTGCGCGAGGAACACCTGGCCGTTGCCCTCGGGCATCGAGACGCGACCTTCCTTCGCTGCGGCGTGAGCCGAGTCGGAGATCTGCTTCTGGAGCGGATCGAGCGTGTCGGCGGGCTTCTTCTGGAAGCTCGGCAACTCCCCGAATTCGTCGTCTTTCCCAAGAGGCATGGCGGTGGCCGGAGCTTATGCCGGGGTGGTGGGTTGCAGGAAGTGCGTGCGAGGACGATTCGTCGTCCACTTCTGGAAGATGTCGAGGACCTTCGGGTCTTCCGCGGCCAGGCGCTCGAAGAGGTAGTCCTGAATGCCCTTGTGCACCGAGCACAGCGTCGACTCGCGCGTGCGGCCGAACACCGTGCCGAACTTCTTGTGGTTGTGCGCGGTCTGCGTGCCGCAATACGGGTTGTAGGTGCAGTTCACGCAGTCGGGCTGGCCGTCGAGGTTGGACGCCAGGACCTCGGAGCGCACGGTGGGATGACCGACGAGCTCCTTGTAGGTGCTCGTGGCGACGTGGCCGATCTCAAAGCTCGAGTCGCCCATCTCGTGGAGCATGCGCCCTTCGTCGCTGCTGAACACGCGGCCGTCGTAGTTGTAGGCGAGGGCGCCGATGCCGGCTCCGGCGGGAGAGCGCAGGTCGAGGAAGTTGGGATCGCGGCCGAAGAACTTGGACAAAAAGATGGCCGCGTACCGCTCGAGCACCTGCACGCCCTTCGCGTTGAGCTCGATCATGTAGTCGACGACGTTCTTGTAGAACTGCAGGTATTCCTCGCGCGGGTACTCGACCTTGCGCTCGGTCTTCTCGGCCCAACCGAACGGGTCCACGGGGCGGAGGAAGAGCGCGCGGCAACCGAGGTCGACGTAGGTGTCGACGATTTCCTTCCACAGCGGGAGCGCGTCACGCGTCGTCGTGAGCAACGCCTCGACGCGGTAGAGCGTGGGGTCGAGCCCCATCTTCTGCCACTCCTCGTTGATCCGTTTGATCCACTTCACCGCGGTGGCGTGCGCTCCGTCTTTCCTCCCAACGCCGTCGCCCCCAGGGGCTCTGGGGAGTTTTCGCTGCAGGTCGTGGAGGTGCTCGGGGCCGTCGATGCTGGTGCACAGCTGCACGCGGTTCTCGAGGAGGAACTTCAGCTTCTCCTCGTCCATGAGCGACATGTTGGTCACCATGGTGAACTCGAGCTGCTTGCCGGCCTTCTTGTTCTTCTCGTTGGCGTACTGAATCGCGTGCTTCACCACGTCGAACGCGACGAGCGGCTCGCCACCCTGAAACTCGATGGTGAGGTTGGGGTTCGGCGACTGGAGGATGAGGTCGATGGCTTTCTCGGCCGTCTCCTTCGACATGTCGGTGTCGACGCGATCCATCGTGGCGCGCGAGGCGTGGCAGTAGACGCACGACTCGTTGCAGCGGAGCGTGACCACCAGCATGTGCAGGTTGGGTCCCTGCGCGAGCATCTGTCGTCGTGACCACAAGCGGTCGGCGGCGCGTTTGCTGTCGTACGTCGCGCGCAGGAAGTTGTTCTCGCTGAGCCGTTGGTGGAGCGGCGTGTTCGGCTCGATGGTGCCGGTGGCGAAGCGCTCGAACTCTTCTTTGCTCAGCAGCGCGTAGAAGCCCTCGTAGTTGGTGATGAGCGTCTTGGTGGTGTTGGGGATGTTGCGGAAGCGGAAGAACGCCTGCGAGCTCGTGTCGAGCTTCGGAGCGAGGCTGATCAGATCAGTCATTTCGAAGTGCCTCGCGACTGCACGGTGAGCCCGAGCGCGTAGTTGCTGAGCTCGCGCGTGAGGCGGAGCTCTTTGCTCTCGACGTTGGCGGTGACGTTCACGACCCAGGCTTCGGGCGTTTCTTCGAGCGCGAACGTGGCGTGCGCGGCAAAGACCTTCACCGCTTCATCGACGGACTTGCCCGCGTAGAGCGACTTGTCGAACGAGAGGCGCGTGCTCATGGTTTCGGCTTCTTCTTGTATTTTTCTTCCCACGACATCGCGATGCCGAGCGGGTCTTCCAGCGGCTGGCTGCTGAAGTCGAAGTTGCTCAAGTCATCGAGCGACGGAGGCCCCATCGCTCCGGCGAGCGCCAGACTCGTCACTTGCTCGAGGGCCTGCTTGTTGTTGGCGGCGATCTGGTGGCGCCACGCGCACGAGAGGAGCTCGTTGCTGAACTCTCCGGCCCACTTTTCGAGCGTGGGTTGATCAGCCGGGCCCTTCTTCGGAGCGAGCGAGACGACGACGTGCCCTTGAGCGTTCTTCTCGAGGAACACGAAGCAGCGGTCGATGAAGACGTACGCGGCGCCGTAGAGCGCGTCGAGCGGGTAGAGCGACGGGTCGACGGTGAAGGCGGCCGAGCCGTTGCTGAGATTGGTGGTGACGGAGTGGTGCATGGCGGCGCGCGGAGCGTATCGCTCCGAGGGCCGCGAATGTGAAACGTGTCTGACAGCGCTAGAAGGCTGCGCATGAAGCTGGTCGTTCTTGGAGCATCGGGTGGCTGCGGCGCGCAGCTGGTGGCGCAGGCGAAGGCGAAGGGGCACGAGGTGACGGCGGTGGTGCGGAGCAGCACCTGGCAGCCGCCAGCGGGGGTGCGCGTGGAGCGCGGAGATCTCGCCAACGAGGCGTTCTTGCGCCAGGCGGTGCGTGGCGCCGACGCCGTGGCCTCGGCGTTGGGGCTGCGGCTGGCGGGCATCGCGCCCTGGCACCAGCCGGAGCAGCCCGACTTCCTCTCGCGCTCGACCCCAGCGCTCATCAGCGCCCTCAAGGCCGAGGGTGTGCGCCGCATCATCGCCATCAGCGCGGGCGGCGTGGGTGACTCACGCGACAGGATGCCGCTGTTCTTCAAGCTCTTCATCAAGCTGAGCGCGCTCAAGCGCGCCTACGCCGAGCTCGAGGTGATGGAGCGGCTGCTGCTCGACTCGGGCCTCGAGGTGTCGATTCCGCGCCCTTCGGGCCTCACCGACGAGTCCGCGACCGGAGCCGTGAAGATCGTCGAGTCGTTCAAGGGGCGTGGGCAGATCAGCCGCGCCGACGTCGCGGGGTGGATGTTGGCGCAGCTCGAGCAGCCGCAGTTCTCGTCGCCGCGCACGCCCATCATCACCGTCACCGGGGCCTGAGGGTCGCCTGTGCGATTTTCACGTCTTCTCCTCGCGGTTCTGGTCAGCGGCCAGGCGGTCGCGGCTGACTTCAGCTTCAGCCTGCGTGGCAGCAGCGAGGTGCTGACCGTCGCCGCAGTGAAGTCTGCGAGCGCGGTCGAGACGTGCGTGGGGAAGCAGACCGGCCCGGTCGTCGCGCTGCTCTTCGTCGCTCACGAGGGACTCTTCGTCGAGGTTCGCTCCGCGCCGAAGGGCACCGAGGAGTGCATCGCGAAAGTGCTCCGCGCGATGGACGTCAGTGGCGCGCTGCCGCACGAGACCGTCACCATCGTCGCGGGTTTCGGCACCTCGAGCGATCTGCCGGTGGTCTGGCCTTCGATGGGCCTCGAGGTCATCGACCAGGACGAAGTGACCGCGATGCCGACGGCGTTCGATCGCCGTGAGCGCGCCAGCGTGAAGGAAGGCTTCGCGCACGGCGCGCTGCTCCACCGCTGCAAACCCGGTGAGTACGTCGTGATGCTCGCCGTCAGCCAGGCCGGCAAGGTCACGCGCGTGACCGGAACGCGCGACGCGTGCGTGACCTCGGTGCTCGAAGGAATGCGCTTCCCCGAGAAGGGCACCGTGCGTCTGAAGCTGCGCCTCGACTGAGTCTCAGGCGCGCTTCTCGAAGCGCTTCGCGTACTCGCGGTACATCACTGGCAGCAGCACCAGCGTCAACACGCACGCCGAGATCGTTCCGAACACGATGACGACGGCGAGCGGCCGCTGCGTCTCCGAACCCATCGCGCGTGACATCGCGGCCGGCACGAGTCCCAACGCTGCGAGCGCAGCAGTCATCAGCACGGGCCGGAGTCGATCGCGCGCGCCTTCGATGATGGCGTGCTCGAGGTTCATTCCGTCTCTGAGTTTCTCGGCGATGGCTGAAGTGACGAGCACTCCGTTGAGCGACGCCTGACCGATGAGCGCGATGAAGCCAACCGCGGCTGCAACGCTCAAAGGCATGTCAGCGAGCCACAAGCCGAACACACCGCCCGTAAGCGCGAACGGAACGTTCAGCAACGTCAACACCGCGCGCGGGAACGAGTCGAAGGCCTTGAACAAGAGGAGCAGCGTCAGCAGCAGCGCAACCGGCACCACCTGCATCAGCCGATTCATCGCGCGTTCCTTGTTCTCGAACTCGCCGCCCCACTCGATGCGCTGCCCCGCCTGACACGGAGCTTCCTTCTCGACCCGCGCGCGCGCGTCGTCGACGAACGAGCCGAGGTCGCGGTCACGCACGTTCATGCGAATGCCGATGTAGCGACGCCCGTTCTCGCGATTGATGGAAGCGCGTCCCACTCCGGTCGAGATGTGCGCGAGCGCTTCGAGGGGAACGGTCACGCCACCCTGCACCGCGACGCGCAGTTTGCGCAGCTTCTCGACTTCATCTCGCTCGACGCGCGGCAATCGCAACACGACGTCGAAGCGACGTTCACCTTCCCAATACTCATCGACGGGCCGTCCACCGACCGCGGTCTGAAACACCTGCTGAAAATCGCCGAGCGTCATGCCGTAGCGAGCGAGCGCGACGCGGTCGGGCTCCACCTGCAGCTGCGGCACTTCACCGCTCTTCACGATGCCGAGGTCTGCGACGCCGGGCACCGACGAGATGACGGTCTTCACGCGCTCGGCCTGCTGCTGCAGCTTCACGAGGTCATCGCCGTAGAGCTTCACCGCAATCTGGCCGAACTGACCGCTGATGCTCTCGTTCACGTTGTCGCGAATCGGCTGGCTGAAGTTCACCTCGAGCCCGGGCACTTCATCGATGGAATCGTGGAGCGCCTCGATGACGTCTCCGAGCTCAGGCGTCTCCTTCGGCCACTGACTCGCGGGCTTCAGCTTCACGAAGAACTCGAGGTTGCTGGTGAGCGTCGCGTCGGTGCCGTCTTCGGGGCGCCCGAGCTGCGAGAGCACCGACTCGACCTGCGGCTGCGCGCGAATCAAGGCACTCAGCTTTGGAGCGAGACGCCGCCCCTCGGACAACGACACGTTCGAAGGCAACGTGAACGTCATGTACAGCGCGCCCTCGTTGAGCTCCGGCAGGAACTCGCTGCCGAGTTTCGAGCCGACGACCACGGTGCCCGCGAGCAACGCGCTGGCGATTCCGAGCACCAGCCACGGCCGTTTCAACGACGCACGCAACGTCGGGAGATAGATGCGCTGCGCGAAGGTGAGCACCGGCGACTCGCGGTGGTGGAACGGACCCGAGTACGCGAACGACGCGAGCGCAGGCACGAGCGTGACGGAGAAGAGCAACGCGCCGACGAGCGCCGCCGCCACCGTGTTCGCCATGGGAGAGAAGATGCGCCCCTCGACGCGCTCCAACATGAAGATGGGCACGTAGGCCGCGATGATGATCAGCAGCGCGAAGACCGTCGGTCGCACCACGGCGCTCGCTGCTTTGCGAATGCGATCTTGCTGCGGTCCGGGGTTGTGATCTGTCAGCGCGAGCGAGGCGAGGATGGCTTCGATGATGACCACTCCGCCGTCGACGATGACGCCGAAGTCCACCGCTCCCATCGAGAGCAGGTTGGCGCTCATGCCGCGCTGCTCGAGGTAGATGAAGGCGACAGCGAGCGACAAAGGAATCAGCGTGCACACGATGACCGCCGCGCGCAGGTCGAGCAGGAAGACGAAGAGCACGAGCAAGACGAGCAGCGCGCCCTCGATGAGATTGTGCCCGACGGTCTCGAGCGTCGCGTCGACCAGCTCGCGACGGTCGTAGAAGGCGTCGACCTTCGCTCCTTCGTCGGCGAGCTGCTTGTTGATGTTGACCAGCTGGTCCTTGAGTCGGTCGAGCACCACCGACGGGTTCTCTCCGCGGCGCATGAGCACGATGCCTTCGACGGCGTCGGTGTTGGCTCCTTCGCTGACCACGCCTTGCCGCGCCGCCCACGACTCCGTCACGGTCGCGACGTCCTTCACGAAGATGGGTGTGCCGTCGCGCTCGGCCACACCGACGTTCCGAATGTCGTCGAACGATTTGAAGAGACCCTCGCTGCGAATCACGAACTGCTCGGAGCCGCGTTCCATCACGCCCCCCGACGCGTTCTGCGAGCCGCGCTGCACGGCGTCTTGCAGGTCCTGCAGCGTGAGTCCGAACGAGGCGAGCGATTGCGGACGCGGTTCGATCTGAATCACGCGCTGCAGACCGCCGTAGCTCACGACGTCGGCGATGCCGTTGACGCGCATGATGTTGGGCCGCACCACCCAGTCCTGCAGCGTGCGCAGCTTCATCGGGTCGCCCTTCGCGCCCTGCAGCGTGTACCGGTACACCTCGCCAATCGGAGTCGCGTACGGACCGAGTTCAGGCGTCACGCCCTCGGGGAGCTCGGCTTCGCGCAGACGCTCGAGCACCTGCTGGCGCGCCCAGAGGCCGTCGGTGCCGTCGCGAAACGTCAGCGTCACCATCGACAAACCAAACATCGAGAGATTGCGCAGGCGCGTCATGTTCGGCGTGCCGTTGAGCGCGCGCTCGAGCGGGAGACCGATTTGGCGCTCCACTTCCTCGGTGGGTTGGCCGTCGAAGAGCGTGATGACGTTGACCTGCGTGTCGGTCGGGTCGGGGAACGCTTCGATGGTGAGCCGACGGAAGCTGAAGAAGCCGGTGGCGAGCACCACCACTGCGAAGAACACCACCGCGACGCGGTTGTTCAGACTGAAGCTGACGATTTTCTCGAACATCGGCGACTCCGACTCACGTGTCCGACGAGAGGTCGACCTGGTTGAGGAGCAGGAGCGCGCCGTGCGAGACGAAGCGCATGCCCTGGTCGAGCCCACCGCGAATCTCGACGACGCCGTCGCGGCGACGACCGACCTTCACTTCACGTGGCTCGAGTCGGCCCGGGCTCGTGGCGATGAACACCACCGAGCGCGTGCCTTGCGTGACGACGGCGACGTCGGGAATGCGCACCACGTTCGCCGCGGTGTCGGGGTGCACCACCACTTCGACGAAGCCGTTCGGGCGGAGCTGGCGGTCGGCGTTCTTCGCGCGAACCCACACTTCGACGGTGCGGCGACGCGGCTCGACGACCTCGCTGATGTACTCGACGGTGCCCTCTCGGGGTTCGAGGCCCTGGGCGGTGATGGAGACGGTTTCTCCGAGCTGCACTTCGCGCACGTCGCTCTCCGGCATGTCGGCGATGACGAGCACCTCGTCGAGGTCGCTGAGCCGGAGCATCGGCTTCTCGCGCTCGGGGCCGACTTCTTGTCCCGGGAAGACGTCGAGCTCGACGACCGTGCCGCTGCGGACCGCGCGCACCCAGAAGAGGTTGTCGCCCTCGGGCGCGACTGAAAGTGAACGCTGTTTGCTCTGTGCCGCTTTGAGCGAGAGCTCGGCTTCCTTGAGTTCGGCTTCGGCGGCGAGCACGTCTTTCTGGGGCGTGGCTTTGAGCTCGTAGAGTTCCTTCGCGCGCTCGAGGAGGCGCTGGCGCACGGCGACTTGCGCGCGCGCGGCTTCGGCTTCGCGGTCGAGTTCAGCGAAGGCTCCAGAGCGAACGGAGAAGAGACGCTCGCCCTGCTTCACGCGCGAGCCGAGACGGATGAGCACGCCTTCGACACGACCGGGGAGCGGGACGCCGACGGCGGCGGTGCGCTTCGGATCGAGATCGACGTGACCCGGAACAGGGAGCGGCGGGAGCGCGGGTCCGAGCGCGGCGACCGAGAGTTCCACGTAGCGCCACTGCGGAGCGTCGGCGGTGAGCGTCACGCCCGTCGCGTCGGCGTGCATCAGGTTCGCGGGGTCGGCGGGCTTCTCTTTCGTGCACGCTGCGAGGAGGAGCAGCGAAGCGAGGAGAGCGGCGAACAATCGCTCACCCCGACCCTCTCCCGCGGGGGCGGGAGAGGGGGACATCGTGCCGACGTTCTTCAGCGCGCGAGGGACAAGCAGGGCGCGCAACTTGGCGAACGCGCGAGGTGCGGACTCCGTCTCCTGCTCGTGCGTGGGTGCGGTGCGCGCACTCATCACGCCGACCGTGCGAGGTGCGGACTCCCTCTCCCGCCCCTGCGGGAGAGGGTTGGGGTGAGGGAGAGTCACACCGACAGCGCGCGAAGGATCGAAGACGTTCATGGCGACACCTGCAGTTCGAGAGACGAAGACAGACGCGCCCGAGCGACGCGCAAATGGAAGACGGTGCGGTCGAGCTCCGCAGCGGTGAGCAGCAACTCGGCGAGCGTTCTCCGAGCGAGCAACAACTCCTGCAGCGGAGCGGCACCACGCGTCACCGCCGCATCGAGCCGAGACACGACACTCCGAGCGAGCGGGAGCGACTGTTCCTTCACTCGTTTCTGTCGCGTCTCGACGGTGACGATCTCCGCATCGACGCGCGTGAGCTGCGCATTCGCGGCCTCGAGCAGACGAGCGCGCGCCTGCTCCGTCGTCTCCGCGGCGATGCGCGCTGCTTCGGCGTCATCCTGTCCGCGCTCGAACAACGGCAACGGCATCGAGACGCCGACGAAGAAGCTGTTCTGCTGATTTCCGGAGACGACGAACTGATCACGCACGTACCCGAAGCGAACGGTGGGGTCCGGCAGCCACCCGCGTGAAGCGAGCAGTTGCGCGGCGCGCGCCGACTTGATGCTCGCCTCGAGCGCGCGAACGTCGGGGCGCTGTTCGACCGGACCGCCGGTCCGAACGTGACGATCGAGCCACGCGTTGGCCTGCGTCACATCGGCGAACTGCGTGCAGGGGATGGCGACGATCTCCGCACACGCGCGCTGCGTCGCCGCGAGGAGTTCCTGCGCTTCGCCGATCGCGGTGAGCGTGCCTTCGACTTCGAGCTTCGCGCGGTCGGCGTCGAGCGCGCTGGTGTCGCCCTTGTCAGCGCGCGCGGCCTGGAGTTCGGCGAGTCGTTGCGCGTCGGCTCCGAGTGATTGGAGTGCATCGACGCGCACCTGCGCTGAAGCGACGTCGCCGATGAGGTCCTCGAGGTCGAGCGTGCGCCGGCGAACGAGATCGAGCGCGTCGAGTGCCGCGGCGCGCGCGGCCTCCGACGTCGCTTCCTGGCGCGGTCCGCGCTTGCCGATCTCGAGCAGCACCGAGAGTCCGACCGCGACGTTCGGGACGTTGAGGAACGGGTCTTTCAGGTCGGGCGGATTCAGCGGCCCAACGGGAATCGTGTTGAGCCCGAGATCGAGTCCGGGATTCGGGAGGCGGAGCGCCTTGCGACGTTCGGCGTCGGCCTGCGCGATGCGAATGCGCGCGTCGCGAAGCTCGGGCGACTGCTTCCACACCAACTCGGGGAGCGACGCCCCATCGCCAACCGAGGAGAGGTCGAGGGGCTGACCAGCAGAGAGAACGAGCGCAAGAATGACCGGGCACATCGAGGCCCGCGCAATCCACGATGCACGCCAGCCGCAACCGTGCGGATCAACTCAACGCCGTGCAGAGCACTGAAAAATTCCTGCAGCGCCCGCTGAAAGGAACTTCAGGCGGTCATTCATCGCGCACGAGCTTGCTGAACGTTGGGTGCGAGATGCCGAGCGCTTTGGCGGTCTCGAGCTTCTTTCCGCCCAGCTGATCGAGCGCCCACTTCGCGTAGCGGCGCTCGAGCGCGTCGAGTTCTTCGACTCCGTTCGAGGTGAAGCCGGCGCCGCTCGAGTTACTCACCACGACCCAGTCGAGCTTCAGCTCGGGACCCGATTCGAGCGCCAGCGCGCGCTCGAGAATGTTGCGCAGCTCGCGCACGTTTCCCGGAAAGCGGTAGCGCTGCAGCAGCGCGAGCGCGTCGGAGCTGAGCGTCGGCACTTCACGCCGCCCCTGCTCCCGCGCGACGCGGTGCAGAAGTTCCTGCGCGAGCGGCGCGATGTCTTCTCGCCGGTCTCTGAGTGGAGGCACGTCGATGCGGAACACCGAGAGGCGAAACCACAAGTCCTCGCGGAACGTGCCGGCCTTCACCTGCGCTTCGAGATTTCGATTCGTCGCGGCGACCACGCGTGTCGCGCTCGTCAGCTCCGTCGAGCCACCGAGCCGGCGGAAACGCCCACCATCGAGGAAGGTGAGCAGCTTGGCCTGGAGCGGTGCGCTCAACTCTCCGACTTCATCGAGGAACAAGGTGCCGCGCGCGGCGAGCTCGACGAGTCCACGGCGCGTCGCCTTGGCGTCGGTGAAGGCTCCGCGCTCGTGGCCGAACAGTTCGCTCTCGGCCATCGACTCGGGGAGCGCGGCGCAGTTGAGCTGAATGAACGGCATCGCGGCGCCGAAGCTGCGCTGGTGCAGATGCCAGGCGAGCGCTTCTTTGCCGCTGCCGGTTTCTCCGAGGAGAACGACGGGGCTGCGCGGGCTCTGTGTCGCGATGCGCTCGAGCGTTTCGACGACAGACTTCATCGTGGCGCTGCGAGGCGTGACGAGGCCGCGTCGGGTGGAGAGCGTCGTCTCGGCGTGCTCGAGGCGATCTCTCAGACGAATGTCGTCGGCGGCGCGGCGCGCTTTGAAGACGAGGTCGCTCAGCTCGACGGGTTTGGCGAGGTAGTCGGCTGCGCCCAGCCGAATCGCTTCGACCGCGCTCGCGATGTCGCCGTGTGCGGTGACCATCATGATGACGGCGCCCGGGAGTTGCGTGCGCAGCTCCGGGAGCACTTGCAGTCCATCTCCGTCGGGCAGCCGGCGATCGAGCACCACGAGGTCGAAGCTCTTCGATGAGACCTGCTGTCGCGCCTCGTGGAGCGAGTGAGCGACAGTGACGGGAAGTCCCTCGCGCTGCAGCGCGGCCGCCGCGACCGAGGAGAACGCGCGGTCGTCGTCGATGAGGAGTGTCGTCAGCACGCGCGAAACTTAACGAAGTGCTCTGCGCGACGCCTCACGAGGATCGCGGGAAGGGCGGACTCATCTCTCGAGCGACGCGCTCAGCGTCCTGGCGAGCGGCGGCTTCGCGTGACGCCAAACTGCGCGACTGTCCGCGCTCAGCGTCTTGGCGCGTGCGAGCGGCGGCTTCACGTGACGCCGACTGCGCGACTCTCCCTCACCCCAACCCTCTCGCGCAGGGGCGGGAGAGGGAGTCATTGCGCTCAGCGCAGAGACCGAAGCGAGAGGGTGAAGCGCGTCCCGGAGGCGAGTCGCTCGAAGCGCAACGTTCCGCCCAACTGCTCGACCGCACGCTGCGTCATCGCGAGGCCCAGCCCGATGCCGCGCGGCTTCGTCGTGAAGAATGGCGTGCCCAACTTCTCCTCGAGCTCCGCCGGAGCGCCGCCCGCGTTGTCTTCGACCTCGACGCGTGCGCTCGTTCCGTCGCGCTTCACGCGCACCACCACCGTCGGAACGCTCACCTTCCCGACGTCTTTCGCGGCGACGACGGCTTCGATCGCGTTGCGCACCAGGTTGTCGATGGCGGTGGTCAGCAACAGCGGGTCACTGTCCAACGCCACGCGGGGCTCGAGCTCGAGCGAGACCTTCGCCTCGGGCCACTCCGGCAGCGCGCTCAGCGCCTGCACCGTTTCACTGGTGAGCGCGTCGAGCTCGACGGGCACACGCCGCAGCTCGCTCGGCTTGCTGAACGACAACAGTGAGCGCGCGAGGTGGCCGAGCCGCTCGACCTGACCCTTCACCGTGCGCGTGACCAGCGCCGCCTCTCCGCCCGTCTCGAGGAGCGACGTCGCCGCCTGCAACCCGTTGAGCGAGTTCTTCACCTCGTGCGCGATGAGGCTGGCGGCCGAACCGAGCGCGGCCATCTTCTCCTGCTCGGCGAAGCGCAGCTCCGCGTCGAGGAAGGTGCGCCACGTCCGTCGCAGGAAGACGACGAACGCTCCGAGCGCCACGAGCTGAACGACGAGCAGGAACGCGAGCTGTACGTTCAGCCGCCGTCGAATCGGAGCGACCGAGGTCTCCTCACTCTCCAGGGCCAGCACCTGCAGCGACGTGTTCTTCACCGGGAACGCCTCGGCCATCACCTCGTGCCCCTCGAGCGTCCACGTCGCGTCACCACCGGTCGCACGCAACACTTCGACCTGTGCGTCGAAGCCCGGCGCGTGACTCCACTGCGGCTCGGTCAACGGCACGAGCACGCGCTCGCGTGACGACAACAACATCAACTGCTCGCCTGGGCCTTCGACGCCGTAGAGCAGTCGGTCGCTCGCGCCGACGAGTCCGACGAGCGCGCCGGCGAGCTTGCCGTTCTCACGCACCGGCAAGGCGACCGCGAGTCGCGAAGTGTCATCACCGACGAACTCGTCGATGGTCGGTCGCTCGACGCCGAGCAGCAACGTGAACCACGGCTGAGAGGCGGGCTGGGGGAACTTGAGCGTTGGGGGTTCACTCCACACCACGCGGCCCTGCAGGTCGAAGAGCACCACGCCTTCCGAGAACAGCGTGCGGTCTTCGCGGATGCCGGCGAGGACCGATTCGTCACGCGCAGACAGCGAGCTGAAGCCGCGATCGGCCAGTCGCTGCAGCTCGGCGCGGATGACGTCGAAGTGCAGACCGAGCGAGTCGGCGTACAGCCGGCCCTGCTGCGCCACGCGCTCGCGCACCTGCCGCCGCGCTTCGGTCACGTCGGCTCGATACGAGAGCAACGCGGCGAGCGAACCGAACAAGGCGACCAGCACCAGGGCGCCGAGCACCGAGCGCACCGTGCTGAGCGCCGCGCGCCCACGGAGCGGGGAAGCCACCGTCATCTCGCGCGCCCCGTGCCGAGCAGATGGCAACTCGCAGTTGCCATCTCACCGACTCGAACTCGTGAAGGCGCTGTCATCGGCGCGCACCGTATGTGCTTTGGGGTTCGCGCGCGCTGGGTCAATCTGCCTCGATGCGGTTCGCCTTCGTCATCGTGGTGCTCAGCGCAGGGAACGCCTTCGCGCAGCAGAGCTTGTTCAACGTGCCTTCGACGCAGGAGACCGTGAAGGGTCGCCTCTTCGGGCAAGTGCAGCTGACGGGCACTCCACATGGCGGTGAGGTGAACACCACCATCGAGCTGGGAATTCTCCGCTGGCTCGAAGTGGGGATGAACCTGTTTCACATGCCGCTCTACCGCACGAGCCCCACCGAAGAC
>JAEUJS010000611.1 GCA_016792935.1 Archangium sp.
GGCGTTCGACTCTCCGCAGATCTACGCGGGCACGGCGCTGCTCTTGAAGCCGCTCTACGGAAAGCTCTCGGTGGCCAACACCTGGCTGGTGCACGCCGAGTTGTTCTTCTCGATCGGCGGCTCGTTCTTCAAGTTCTCGGCGGCGACCGACTTCCGCATCGGGCCGACGCTCGGCGTTCACGCTCGCATCTATCTGAACCAGGTCTTGAGCGTGCGCATCGGCCTCGACGACCACGTCGTGCTCTCGCTGCGTGACGCGAAGCCCTCGAACATCATGACCATGTCGCTCTCTCTGGGCATCAACATCGGAGCTTCCGAGTGAAGACGCTCGCTCTCGCCTGTCTCCTTCTCTCAGCCGCTGCGCTCGCACAGACGAACGCCGCCAACGCGCTC
The DNA here is from genome assembly GCA_016792935.1 of Archangium sp. Lineage (GTDB taxonomy): Bacteria > Myxococcota > Myxococcia > Myxococcales > Myxococcaceae > Archangium_A. Next base: position 394 of record JAEUJS010000611.1, read on the forward strand.
GCCGACGCCGGAGTCGGTGACGCTGCGGCCGCCGCTGCCGCCGCTTCAGCACCGACCGGCGCCGCACCCGCGACCCCGAACGCGCCGCAGCCCAAGAAGATCGACCCCAAGATCTTCGACCAGGCGCTCAACGACTACTTCCAGGGTCGCCCGAAGGACGCGGCGCCCAAGCTGTTCGACTACACCGAGAACCTGCCCTCGACCGACGAGAACTACGCGTGGGCGCAGTTCTTCCTCGCCAAGTCGCTCATCGAGCTGAACCTCCGTCACGCCGGCGCGGTGTACCTGGCGCGCATCGCGCGTGAGCGTTCGAACCCCGCGGTGCTGCCCAAGGCGCTCGAGGAACTGCAGAAGCTCACCGACCTGCCGCACGACGAGGTGATGATCGACGAGCAGGTGTTCGGCGCGCTCGATCTCGGCTTCTTGCCCGAGGAAGTCGCCGGCTACGCGCACTACCAGCAGGGCCTCGTGGACCTGCGCGTCGGCAACGAGCGCTGGGCGACCACGCACTTCGCGAAGCTGCCCGAGACCTCTCCGGAAGCGAGCCGCGCGAAGTACGCCATGCTCGTCACGCGGCTTCGCAGCGCGAAGCGCGATCTCCCCAAGGAGATGATCGACCAGTTCTTCGAGCTCGGGAAGGACGAGAAGCTGACACAGGACGCGCGCAACGACGCGATGCTCGCCGTGGCCCGGCTTCGCTACGAGCAGGCCGAGTACAAGGGGGCGCTCGAGGCGTACGATCTCGTGAAGCTCCCCGCGCTCGACCCGGGCCGCGCGACGCTCTACCTCGAAGAAGCGTGGACGCGGTACCAGCTCGGTCAGGTGCACGCCGCGATGGGCATTCTCACCACGCTCGACGCGCCGTCGTTCCGCGAGGAATTCCTGCCCGACAAGTATCTGCTCAAAGCGCTCATCTACCGCGACCTCTGTCACTACCTGCCGGCCAAACGCGCCGCGAAGGAACTGACGCGGAAGTACGCCGACTCGCTCGAAGCGGTGCGTGAGCGCGAGGAGCTGTCGAAAGATCAGCGGTTGCTCCGCGCGGCTTCGGCTCGCGGCACCACCAAACGTGCGCGCAAGTTCCTCGAGTCGGTCGAGCTCGAAGGTGAACAGCTGGGCCGCTACGCCGGCACGTTCGGCGAGCGCATGTTCGGGTACATGACGCGGCTCTACGATCTGGCGCGCGCCGAGTCACAGCGCGTCTACGACCAGCGCCTGGCGGAATCGGTGCGCGTCGAAGCCGACAAGCTCCTTCGTGCCGCCGAGCAGGTGCGCCTCATGGAATACGAAGTGGGTCTCAAGCTCTACGAGCGCGTGAAGCGCGGCAGCAAGCTCGTCGCGTTGCTCGAAGAAGAGAAGCTCGCGGACAACCAGGTCGCCTTCAAGTTCGTCAACGAGTACTGGAACGACGAGCTGCGCGATTACCGGTTCTCTCTCAAATCACGCTGCATCGAGGAGACGGCGCAATGATCGCCCTCCACGTCGTATTGGCGGTGGCGCTCGCTCAGGGCGCTCCCAATTCCAAGCTCGAGAACCCGCTCGTCACCAAGCAGCGTGAGAAGCAGGAGCTCATCGAGAAGCTGCGTCGCGACATCTTCAAGGTCGATCGCTCGATCGGTGAGACCGACAAGCTGATCGCCAAGAGCCGCAACGCGCCGTACTTGCCCGACCTGCAGTTCCGGCTCGCGGAGCTCTACGTCGAGAAGTCGCGCTACGTGTACTACCTGCAGGCCGAGACGCGGCCCGAGGGTCAGAAGGGCGCGATGGTTTCTCCGGAAACCAAGCTGCTCAAGCAGAAGGCGATTCAGATCTACAACCGCATCCTCCGCGAGTTCCCCGACTTCAAGGACGCGGACAAGGTGACGTTCTACCTGGCGCACGAGCAGCGCGAGTTGGGTGAGTTCGACTCGATGCTGAAAACCCAGGGCGATCTGATCAAGAAGTACCCGTCATCGCCGCTGCGCCTCGACGCCGAGCAGATTCTGGGTGACTACTGGTTCGACAAGGCCGACCTGAAGCAGGCCGAAGAGCACTACCGCGCGATCCTCGATGCGCCGCCCTCTCCGGTGCACGACCTCGCCCGCTACAAGATGGGCTGGATTCGCATCAACCAGCAGAACCACGGTGAGGCGGTGACGTTCTTCGAGGCGGCGGCGGCTTCGGCTCCCCTGCCCGGCGTCGATGTCGCCAAGGCGCTTTCCGTCAAACGCGAGGCGCTGCTCGACCTCGTCTACTCGTACACCGAGGCGCGACCGGCGAAGGGCGCGATTCAGTACTTCGAGAAGTTGTCGGATTCCCGAGCGACCTTCAGCCTGGCCCTCGACAAGCTCGGCAACCGCTACTTCATCAAGCAGCAGTTCGAGTTTGCGATTCCAGCGCTGCGCAAGCTGCTCGAGATTCAGCCCGACCCCGAGCTCGAGGTGGAGCGCGTCGAGAAGCTCTACGACTCGATCAAGCTGTCCAAGGGCAAGGTGCAGCCCAAGCCGGAAGACGTGATGTACCTCGTGCGCGCGGCGGTGCAGATCAAGACCGACCCGGCGCGTGACGAGGTGAGCCGCAAGAAGGTGCTGGTCGAGCTCGAAGAGATGGCGCGCGACCTGTCGACGTCGATCCACGTGCAGGCGCAGAAGAAGGAAGACAAGGCGCTCTACCTGGAAGCGGCGGGGGCCTACGAGCGGTACCTCTCGCTGTTCCGCCCCAAGCAGTACGCCACGGTGATGATGCAGAACCGCGCCGATGCGTTGTTCGCGGCCAAGCGGTTCCCCGAAGCGGCGCGTCAGTTCGAAGAGCTCGCGCGATATCTCGACTCCACCAAGAAGGGCGAAGACAAGAAGGCTCCCGACGATCCGAACAAGCTCGACGTGAGCAAGGATCCCGCAGCGCCCAAGCCCGACGGCGCGAAGAAGGAAGAGAAGCCAAAGGACGCCAAGAGCGCGGCCATCGCCTCGGTGGCGAGCAACGTCGGCACCAAGACCATCGGCGGCGAAATGAAGACGCACGAGGAAGCGCTCTACGGCGCGCTCCTGTCGCACTACTCCTCACTCAAGCCGGGCGAAGTCGAGCGCATGAACGCGTTCGAAGTGTCCGACGCGCGGCAGGCGCTGAAGCTGCTCGGCGGCGTGTACCTGGGCCGCTACCCCAAGAGCGAGCACGCGCTGGAAGTGAAGTTCAACATCGCGCGCGCCTATTACGAAGACGGCGAGTACAAGAAGTCGGCCGAGCTCTTCAAAGAGTTCGCGCTCAACCACTTCGATCACAAGGACGCGTCGGTCGCCGGTCAGCTCGCCTTCGACTCGCTGCGCCAGCTCAACGACTTCAAGGCCATCGAGGAATACGGCAAGGCGTTCCTCGCGGCGAACCTGCCGGCGGCGTTCAAGGCCGACGTGCAGAAGATCCTCACCACCAGCAAGAGCGAGGCGCTCGGTGAGTTGGCCCTCAAGTCGTCTGAAGAGACTGGCGACGTCATCACCGGCCTCTTGAAGGTGGCCGACGAGAACAAGGGTCAGGAGATCGGTGAGAAGGCGCTCTACGGCGCGTTCGCTGCCGCTCGCGAAAAGCGCGACCTGCGCAAGGAACGTGAGATCGGCGATCGCTTCGTGAAGGAATACGCCAAGTCGCAGTTCATCTCCGACGTCATGCTCACGCTCGGCCGTCACGCGGCGGAAGCGGGCCGCTTCCAGGATGCGGCGGCGTACTTCGAGCAGATGGGTCGGCAGTTCGCCGGTGACTCCACGGGTCTCGACTCGATGCTGGCGTCGGCGCGGCTGCGCACGGCGATGGGTGACTTCCCGGGCGCGATCAAAGTTCTCGAGACGACGGTCGAGCAGGCGGGCGCGCGCAAGGCCGAGGTGCTGGTGCTGCTCGCGCAGACGTACATGAAGATGAAGTCGCCCTCGAAGGGCCGCGCGACGGCCGAGCAGGCGCTGAAAGTGGACAAGACCAACGCAGCAGCGGCGGCCATCGTGGCCGAAGTCGCGGCGGGCAACCCGGGCGAAAAGATCGAGCCGCTCATCGCGATGATGACCACGGTGACCAACTCGCCCAACGGCGTCGGAGACGATGCCGCCAAGGGCCTCTGGTACGTCGGCGACATGCTGTATCGCCAGTTCAAGGCGATCCCGAGCGACAAGATCGAAGACAAGATCGCCGCGCTCCAGCAGCTGCAGGGCGTGTTCTCGCAGGCGGCCGCGATGGGCAGCGCCGAGTGGGCCGTGGCCTCGCTGTGGCGCATCGGCAACGGTCTGCAGCACATCGTCGACGTGGTCGAGGCGACTCCGGTGCCCGCGGGGTTGAAGCCGGCGGAGATCGAGCAGTTCCGCGCTGCGGTGAAGGGCCAGGTCGAGCCGCTGCGACAGAACGCCGACGGCGCGTTCGACACGTGCATCGCGCGCGCTGAATCGCTCGAGGTCTTCTCTCCGGCCGCCATCGGTTGCCGCAAGAAGGTCGACGAGGCGAGCTCTCCGCTCAAGGGTGGGCCTCCCGAGAAGCAGATCGCGACGGAAGATCTGCAGAAGAAGGCCGAGACGACGCAGGCCGCGCAGGACTTCGAAGCGCTCGGTCTGGCGTACCTCGGTGCGGGCCAGGTCAACAACGCGATCCTCAACCTGAACCGCGCGATCGAGATCGACGACGCGCGTGCGTCGGCGCACTCCGCGCTCGGCTACGCGTTCCTGCTCAACGGAGATTCGGCGGCGGCGCGTGGTGAATACGGCCGCGCGCTCGAGGCCGACCCGACGTTCGACAAGGCACGCGCGAACCTCGCGGGCCTCAAGTGCCGCTACCTCGACGTCGAGGGCGCCAAGCGCGAAGCCGGCGTGGTGAAGGACGCGGCGAGCACCGCCGGCCCCGACGTCGACCCCGAGTGGAGGTCGTGCAAGTGACCGCGACGGGACTGGTGAGGCTGCCGCTGGCGGTCGTGCGCGCTGCCGCACGGTACTCCCGTCCGGCATCACCACGTCACGTCCTGCTCGTCAGCGCCCTCGCGGTGCTGGGCTCGGCGTGTGGCGACCCGTCGAAGATGCCGCCCAAGTTCCGCCTCGAGGGCAGCCTCACGCAGGTGATGGACCTCAACTACGACGAGGCCCGCATTCTCATCGCGCCCAACGACGTGTCGTTGCAGTTCGTGCGCATCAAGAAGCTCGAGTCGCTCGACGCCGACGGCGGTTCGGCGATGCAGGGCTTCTCCGAGGACTACCCGCTCAAGATTGCGTACATCCTCAACGGCGATCCGCCTCCGCAGGGAGGCCGGATCGATCTCGCAGAGCCGCTCGGCAACGGCCAGCGCGGCGTGTTCTCGCGCAACGTGCAGGGAGATCCGCGCAACACCTTCCCCGCCATCGTGCGGGGGACGATCTCATTCGACAAGCCGGTCGCGCCGGCGTCGATCACCATCTCTGGCGATTTCCACATCACGTTCGAGAACGGCGCCGAAGTGGCCAGCGGCCGCACGGTGTTCTCGGATTACACGGCGAAGGTCCAATGATGAACCGACTCCTGCTTCTCAGTGCGATGGTTCTGTGTGCGTCGGGCTGCGGCATCAAGCGTGTGCCGCTCGACGTGCTCGACAAGCTCCCGTACGAGGCGAAGATCGAGCTGCTCGAGGCCGAGAACGATCTCGCGCTCGCCGTCGATCGCCTCGACGAGGCGCACGCCGAAGTGGCGCGCGCGCGTGATCAGATTCGCCGTGGCCGCGATCGCTATTCGGCCGCGCGCAGTGAAGTGAGCGAAGCCGCCGACGCGCAGAGCCGTGAAGTGGCTGAGCTCGCGGTGATCGAAGCCGACAAGCGCGTGGAGTGGCTGCGCGCCAAGCAGCAGGTCAACCTGCGCGAAGAAGAGCTCGCCGAGAAGAACTTCACCTGCGCCGAGGCGCGGTACGAGGTCGCGCGATTGGCGGCCGCTCGCAAGGCGAAGCTCGAAGGCAGCGAGGAGCTCGACCCTGCGCGCTTCGACGATCAGCTCAAAGACTGTGAAGCCGACTACGCGGAGCTCAAGGAGAAGACGAAGGAGACGAGCGCCGAGGCTGAGACCATGCGGCAGGACTGGGACCAGGCCCGTTCCGCGCTCGCCAAGAAGACCTTCGACGCCCGCGCCAGTCCGTTCGTGGAGTGATGATGCTGACCTTCGCCCTCACCCTCGCCCTCGCCCAGCAGCCGGTCGACCCCGAGGCCTTGAAGCGCACGGTGGCCGTGGAATCGGCCAACGTCGAGAAATCGCCGGACGACACGGAAGCGCTCTACCGCCTGGGACTCGCGCACCTCTCGCTCGGCGAAGCGAAGAAGGCCATCAAGCCGCTCGAAACGTTGGTGAAGGCCGACCCCGAGTCGATCGACGGCAAGCTGCTCCTGGCGCGCGCGTACCGAGGCGCGGGAGAGATCGACAAGGCCAAGTCGTTGCTCGAAGCCGCCATCGTGCAGTTCCCCGATGACTCGACGCTGCGTGCAGAGCGTGGGCAGCTGGCGCGCGCGACCGACGACAACATCGGAGCGGTGAAGAACTACAAGAAGGCGGTCGAGCTCTCTCCGGAAGACGCTGATCTGCTCTTCAACCTCGGTGAGGCGCAGCAGGCCAACCGCAACCTCGAAGACAGCATCGCCACCTACAAGAAGGTGCTGTCGATGAAGCCCGAGCTCACGCAGGCGCGCGTCAACCTCGGCAAGGCACTCGCAGAGAAGGGGTTGTTCGGCGAGGCGAAGGAGATGCTCTCGGCCGCGACCAGGGACACGCTGGTCGACTCCGAGGCCCACTACAACCTGGGCGTCATCTACATGCGGGAAGGCGCGATCGGTCAGGCCACCACGGCCTTCGAGCGCACGCTGGCGATCAACCCGAAGCACGCGCAGGCGCTCAACAACCTCGGCGTGGCGTGGGATGCGCGCGCCGACACCAAAAAGGCGCTCGAGTACTTCAAGAAGGCGACCATCGCCGACCCGACCTTCGCTGAGCCCTTCTTCAATCAGGGCATGAGCTACATGAAGTTGAACCAGCCGCAGCAGGCGACGAAGGCGTTCGAGCAGGCGCTCAAGCTCGAGCCGGCCTCTTCGGGACCGTACGTGCAGCTGGGCACGCTCTATTTGAAGCAGGGCAAAAAGGACCGCGCGCTCGAGGCGTTCAAGAAGGCCATCGCGTCGGTCGAGGAAGAGGAGAAGAAGAACTCCGGCTTCCTGCAGCTGCGCAAGTTGAACGACGTGCGCCGCACTTCAGATGCGTACCGTGGCCTCGCGCTGACGTACCTCGCGATGGGCAAGGTCGAT
>JAEUJS010000667.1 GCA_016792935.1 Archangium sp.
AGGGCGCCGTTGCCGTCGTAGTGCGCGTCGAAACCGGTGCCGTCGATCGTTCCGCTCGCGAAGCCATCGTCGACGATCAGGACGCACAGCTTCTCGAGCCGACCTTCCCGCTCTTCGTAGACGTCGCGACAGCCGATCTGCGGCATCGTCAGCAGCGACAACACCTCGGGCTTCGCGGGCAGTTTTCCGAGTGAGAACGTGCGCGCCTTCTCTCCTGCGTCTTCGTCGAAGAAGCGACGCGACGCGTAGACGTAGCGATCTCCATCGACCGTGACGCGCAGCTCGGCGACCGGGAGTTCGGCGACTTCGAGCACGAAGCGCGAGGTCTGAGGAGCAGCTGCGAGCACCGCCAACACGAGGATCGACATGGCTGACCGCAAGTCTCGCCTCAAAGGACGACCGGTGAAATAGTCCGCCGCCGCGATGGAGAACCGCTGGTACCTCGTGCTGTTCGGGCCCCTCGGTGGACTCGCGTCGGGGTTGGTCGCCGGGCTGGTGCTCCTCGCGGTGACGGGTCAGCCCTCGACGTTCGGCGGCTGGTTCGCGCTCTGCCTCACCACCATGGCGATGTTCACTGGTGGCGCGTGGCTCACGTTCTACCAGATGGGGTACCGCCGCTCGCAGCGCCGGTCGGATCTCATTCAGCGCTTCGCTGAGGGCGATCTCACGGTGCTCCCCGGAGCGCGCGCGGACGACGACGCCGAGCTCCAGAAGCTCGCGCTCTCGCTGCGTCGAGCGCTGTGGCAGGTGCAGCGGGTGACCAGCTCTTTGCATCGCACCGCGCGTGACGTCGAAGAGCAGGCGCGTTCCGTGCTCGAGGCCGCTCGCCGTCAGGGCGCAGCCGTGGAGCGCAGTGAAAAAGCCGTCACCGGCATGGGCGAGAGCCTCGAGGGCAGTCAGAAGCGCGTGCACCAGCTCGAGTCGTTCGCGCGCGAGACGACGGCATCGCTCACCGAGATGACGGAGAGCATCGAGCAGGTCGCGCAGGCGCTCACGCAGCTCAATCAGGCGAGCGAGAAGACCTCGAGTCGCGTCGATGCGATCTCGCAGCGTTCGCAGTTGGTCGTCGAAGCGGGATCTGCCGTGGCGCGCCTCACCGTGCAGTCGCGTGAAGCGGTGTCGGCCGCGGAGAACAGCATCGATGCCGTGCGCCGCCGCAGCGACGAGACCGGCGAGCTCTCGCGCGAAGTGACGGCCACCGCGACGCAGGGCGCGCAGCTGGTGGGCGACGCGTTGAAGGGTCTGCGCCGCATCGACGAGTCGGTCGATCGCGCCGCGCGGCTGGTCGATGCGCTCGGTGTCTCGTCGCTCGAGATCGGCCGCGTCGTCGACGTGATTCAGGAGATCGCAGATCAGACCAACCTCCTCGCGTTGAACGCCGCGATCATCGCGTCGCAAGCCGGAGAGAGCGGCAAGGCCTTCGCCGTCGTCGCGGCTGAGGTGCGCAACCTCGCCGAGAAGACGGGCCGCTCGACGCGTGAGATCGCCAGCAAGGTGAAGGCGGTGCGTGAAGGCGTCGAGCGCGCGGTCGAGCTGGTGAGCCGCTCGCGTGAAGAAGCGGCCGCGGGCGTGATGCTCGGTGAGCGCGCGGCCGAATCACTGCGCACGATTCAGAGCACGTCGCAGCGTGCACTCTCAGCGGTCGAGAGCACGCAGTCGGAAGCGGCGCGCCTGGAGACGCAAGGTGTCGCGCTGGTCGAAGTGAGCCAGCAGGTCACCGATCACGTCGACGAGGTGATGCGACTCGCGGGAGATCAGGCCTCGCTCGGCCGCGAGCTGGTGAAGCAGATGCAGGACATGTCGCGCACCGCGCGTGAAGCGTCGACGCGCGCGGGCGTGCAGGTGAACACGGGTCGCGAGCTGTCCGACTCCGTGCTGCGGTTGACCGCCGCCATCGACGAGATCCGCGGCGCGCAGGCGGGGTTGAAGCAGGGCGACGCGGCGATCTCCGAAGAAGTGGCCGAGGTGAAGGAAGACGCGCAGCGCGTGGTGCGCATCGGCGACACGCTCAGCCGCACGGTCGAACAGCTCGCGCACGAAGCCGACACGCTCGGGAACGAAGTGTTCCGCTTCAAGCTCCCGCAGCCGCGCGCGGGTGGAACGCTGCAGGTCGGTCTGCACCGCGCGCTGTCGATCGATGAAACGCGTGGCCTCGATCCGCTCTTCACGATCGACTTGCAGATCACCGAGATGTCCGCGGCGCTCTACTCGACCCTCGTTCGCTACGAAGACGGCATCCTCGTGCCGGATCTCGCCGAGTCGTGGGAAGCCGATCGCACCGCGCGTCGCTACCGGTTCTCGATGCGCAAGGGCGTGACGTTCCCCGACGGCGTGGCGCTCAACGCGCAGCACGTGAAGGTGCACTTCGAGCGGTTGTTGGATCCGAAGGTGGGCGCTCCCGACGCGGTGCTCTTCAAGGACATCACCGGCGCCAGCAAATACATGGCGGGCGAAACCACGGCGGTGCCCGGCATCGAGGTGCTCGATGAGCACACCATCGAGTTCCGCCTCGATGAGCCGCGCGCGTTCTTCCTGCGGTTGCTCGCGTTGCCTTCCACCGGCATCACGCGGAGTGAAGGTGGCCGCTTGATGGGCACCGGGCCCTTCCGGCTCGCATCGACCACGCTGGATCGCGTCGCGCTCGAGCGAAACCCGACCTTCTACATGCCGGGCCTGCCGCAGCTCGCGCGGCTCGAGTTCCAGCTCTTCCCGTCGCGACGCAGCGCGCTCGAGGCGTTCAGCAAGGGCCAGGTGCAGGTCGTCAGCTATCTGCACGCGGAAAACTTGAAGGAAGCCGGGCTCGACCCCGCCGAGGCGCTCACGGTGAACACGCCGTCGGTGTGGTTCCTCGCGTTCCACGCGCAGAGCGCTCCGTTCGACGACATTCGCGTGCGGCGTGCGATTCGTGCGGGGCTCGACGTGCGCGCGCTGGTCGATGGCTTCCACCCCGGCGCGCGTGTCGCGCGTTCACTGACGCCTCCCGCGTTGCTCGAGAGTGATCGTGTGCACGAGCCGCGCACCGACGTCTCGCTCGCTCGACGCTTGCTCACCGAGGCTGGTCACTCGCGTGTTCGAGTGACGCTCAACTACGCGCCTGATCGCGACACGCGTGAAGAAGACAAAGCGCTCTTCCGCCCGCTCACCGACGCGGGCCTGGTCGAGCTGGAACACGTCGAGACCAAGGACTTCTGGGAGAAGGTGCGCGACGGCCGACTCGCCGTGTACCGCGGCAACTGGATCGCCGACGTCGCCGACCCCGACAACTTCCTCTACGTGCTGCTGAACTCGAAGGCGCAGAGCTACTACGGCGTCGGTTACAAGAACGCCGAGTTCGATCGCCTCACCGACGAAGCGCGCGTGTCGATCGACCCCGGTCTGCGCGAGCAGCTGTACCGCAAGGCCGAGAGCCTGGTGCGCGAGGACTGCGTGATCGTTCCGCTGTACCACGAGCGTTTCCATGCGGCCGCGAGCCGTGAGCTGCAGGGCCTGCGGTTGCACCAGACGCCTCCGCAGGTGCGGTTCGAAGAGATCTGGCTCGCGTCCTCGTGAGCGCACCGTGAGCGAGTTCGCGCCCGGTCAGGTGTTCGCCGACAAGTTCCGCATCATTCGCCCGCTCGGCGCTGGCGGGATCGGGAGCGTCTACGAGGTCGAACATCTCTTCACGCGTCACAAGCGCGCGCTGAAGGTGCTGCACCCCGAGCTGCGCCACGACCCCGAGACGGTGAAGCGCTTCCTGCGCGAGGCCATGGCGGCCGGCGTGATTCAGAGCGAACACATCGTGCAGTCGCTCGACGCAGGCATGCACGGCGACATCCCATGGCTGCTGATGGAGATGCTCGACGGCCAGAGCCTCGGTGCGTGTCTGCGGTTCACTCCGCGGCTGCGCGTGCCCGACGCGATTCACCTCTGCATCGAGCTCACGGGAATCCTCGGCAAGACGCACGCGGTCGGCGTGGTGCATCGCGATCTCAAGCCGGAGAACGTCTTCGTCCTCGACACCACCGACACGTTGTTCCTCAAGGTGCTCGACTTCGGGTTGTCGCGCTTCAGCCCTTCGCTCGGCGTGTCGGGGCTGACTGCTCCGGGTTCGCGCATGGGCACGCCGCTCTACATGGCGCCCGAGCAGATGATGGGGAAGGACAGCTCGAGCCCCGCGCTCGATCTCTTCGCGGTCGGCGTGATGCTCTACGAGACGCTCGCGGGAGGCGTGCCCTACGCCGGTCAGACGTGGAACGAGCTGATGCTGCAGAAGAGCAATGAAGCGTTCGCTCCGCTGCGGCAAGTGCGGCCTGAGGTTCCGGCGGAGCTCGAGCGATTGACGCAGCGGCTGTTGAGCGTCAATCCCACGTGGAGGCCGAGCGCCGACGAGACGCGCGCCGAGCTGCAGTCGCTCCTCGAGAAGGACCGGCGCACGCGCTGGTGGTTGGGCGAACAGAGCGAGGTGACGGAGACCGCAGGTCAGGCGCTGGCTGCTGCGGACACCGTGACGCCGCCGCTTCGCTCCCCAACGTCGTCGCCCCAGGGGGCTTTGCTGGCGAAGACCGACCCTCCGTCGATCTCGGAAGACCGGCCGTGGCTCGATCGCTTGAAGCCGTTCTCGAAGCTCTCGCTGGTCGAGAACGTGTTCTGGGTGGCGGTGTTCGCCGCCGTCCTCGGACTGGGCGTTTTCATGATCTGGTGGATTGAGTGAGACCTGGAAATTCCCGGCGTGTCTAGGTGGCGAAGTCAGTCACCAACACTCACGAGGAACATCCATGCTTCGCAACGTCCTGATCGCTTTCGCTCTTTCGTTCACCTTCGGCGTTCTCGCCGGCTGTGGCCCGGAGATGACGTCGTCTTCGAGCTCGCAGACCTGCACCCAGAAGTACGACTGCCTCAACGGTAGCTGCAAGTGCACCGAGGGCCCGAAGAAGGACTCGTCGTGCTGCAACCCGAACGACTCGCAGTGCACCACCGACAAGTGCGACACGTTCTGCCGCTACTGCCAGTGACTACGGCTTGAGCAGCTCTTCGGCGCGGGCTCGTTGATCTGCGAGCTCGTCGCCGGGGAGCGCCTTCACTTCGGTCGCGAGCTGCTTCACCTGCTGCGGCTCGCGGCCGAGCTTCTTCAGCGCCAGCGCGAGACCGAGCTTTGCTTCCGCGAGGTGATGCGCGGGAAACTTTCGTTTCTCGAGCTCAGGCGCGACGAGGCCCAGCGTGGTCGCGGTGTCTTCCCAGCGCTCGAGCTTCATCTGCGAGAGGCCTTCGCCGAGGCGCGCTTCCCACACGTCGTCGGTGCCCGGTGCGGCCTCGTCGAGGATCGCGCGTGAGCGGGAATAGTTCTTCAGCGCGGCCTGGTAGTCGCCCGTGCGCAGCGCGAGCTCTCCCAGGTTGAAGATGCTGGTGGCGAGCGGAGGAGCGTCTTTGCCGAACAGCTGTTCCCGAATCTCGAGGCTCTTCTCGAACCACGGGCGTGCTTCCGCGAAGCGACCGAGATCGCCGAGCGCACCGCCGAGGTTGTTCGACGCGGCGGCGACGTCGGGATGCCTGGGGCCCTCGAGCGTTTCGAACATGCGGACCGATTTCTCGAGCCACGGCAGACCCTCTTCCGCTTTGCCGGATTCGCGGAGCGCCGAGCCGTAGTTGCTGGCGACGCGCGCGAGGTTGATGCTCGGTTTGTCTCCGAACGCGGTGAGGATTCGCTTCCAGCGCTCGGCGGCGCCGGCGTGATTTCCGGCCTTGGTGAGCAGCGTCGCTTCGATGTTGTCGGCGCGGAGCTCTTCGCTGGTGCCCGTGAGCTTCGCGGGCTTGAGCAGACCGCGCGCGAGCATCAGCCAGGCCTCGGCGGCGTCCTTCTTTCCGAGGTCGTACCCGTCGAGAAAACCGAGGCCCACGGCGGCCGCGAAGGCGAGGGTGAAGTCGTTCGCTTCGAACGCCACGGTGAGGCCACGCAGCCCGTGCGTGCGCGCGTCGTCGAACTTTCCGATGCGCTCGAGGCTGTTCGACCACTCGTTGAGCGCGTCGGCGAGCACAGGAGGCCATTCGGCTTTCTCGGCGGCGGCGACTGCTGCCGCTCCAGCTTCAGCGCTCTCTTTGGTGCGTCCCGTCACGCGCAGCGCGCGCACTTCGGACACCAACTTCGTCGCGGCCTCGACGTCGGCGCGCTTGTTGGCCGGAGGCGCCTCGAGCGAGCCCAGGATCGCCGCGTCGAAACAGCCCTGCGCATTGCTGAGCGACTCGACGGCCGAGGGCGCGCGTTCCACCGTCTTCGCGTCGGCCGTTTCCAGGACATGCGCGAGGGCATCGAGATCGGACAGGCGACGCGCGACGCACACGTTGCGAAGCGTCAGCAGCGCGTCGGAGTCACCGCGAAACGTCGTCGCCACGCACGCGTCTTTGCGCGTCTGGGTCAGCTTCGCCGCGATGCCGTCGAGCTTCGCGAGCACCAGCGCGCTCACGGATTCGGCGGCTGGATGTTGTGTTTTGAGGAACGCGGCTTTGAGCGCGTCGCGACGTTCGCTCTTCCAGACGTTCGCCACGGGCTGTCCCGCGTCGTCGCATCGTGCGCGATACTGCTGCACGCCGAGCCCGACGGCGCCGAGCACGAGGAGCGCGGCTCCACCGAACACCGCGAGCATGGCGTTGGACCACGTGCGCGGAGGAACCGTGATGGCGTCGAGCGCGTGCACCAGCTCGTCCATCGAGGCGAAGCGCGCTGACGGTTCCAACGAGAGTCCACGCTGGAGCAGCGCCACGAGCGCCGGAGGGACACGCCTCGCCGTGGCGATCGCCGGCGGGCCCTTCTTCACTTCGGCGAGGCGCCCTTCGACATCACGCTCGACGAACGGGAGCTGGCCCGCGAGGGCTTCGTAGAGCGAGACGCAGAACGCCCAGGCGTCGGTAGCGACTTCCGCGGGCGCGCCGTTCCAGCGTTCGGGTGAGAGGTAGGCGGGCGTTCCAGACACCGAGCTGCGGCGGGAATCGGCGGTGGCGTTCGCAGCGACCGGCATCGCGCGTGAGAGACCGAAGTCGCACACGCGCACGCGGCCATCTCCGAGGAGCACGTTGTCGGGCTTGAAGTCGCCGTGAATCACGCGCGCGACGTGGGCGGCGGCGAGGCCTCGTGCGGCGTCGGCGTAGAGCAGGGTGATGTCGCGCCAGCTCTTGTCGACGACGGCCTGACGGAGCGTGCGGGCGTGCGGCACCAGCTCCATCACGATGACGTGCGTCGCGCCCCACTCGACGACGTCGAAGACCGCGACGGTGTTCGGGTGTTGCACCTTGGCGAGCGCGCGCGCTTCGGCGAGCAGTCGTTCGCGGAGCTGACTTCCTTCGCTGCCGACGAGCGCGGGGTAGAGCCACTTGAGCGCGACGGCGCGTTCGAGCACCGAGTCCCAGGCGGAGAAGACCTCGCCGATCGCTCCGGCGCCGATGGGCTCGAGCACCACGAAGCGGCCGACGACTTGTCCGCGGCGGGGGCCGGCCGTTTCTTCGGGGCTCAGGGCGCGGAGGACCGAGGCGACGACTTCTCGGCACTCGGCGCAGGCTTCGAGGTGTTTCTCGATGGCCGGGCGCTCCGTGTCGCTCAGCGTGCCTTGTGCGAGCTCGGCCAGCGTCGCTTCGTCAGGGTGAGGGAGCACCTCTTTCACTTTTCACCGATGGACGGAGTCGCTTCAGCGATGAAGCGGCGCAGGCTCACATCGAACCCGCTCTCGAGACTCGCCATCAGACCTTCGAGGTCGCCACGTTCGAGTCGCGTCGTTCCTGCGAGGCGCTCGAGGGTCTCCGCACGCAGCTGCTCGCGCGCCTGCACCAGCCACCGCGCCACGCTCGCGCGACTCACCTGGTACATCGGCGCCAGCTCATCGATCGACGCACCATTCACCAGCGAGAGCTTGAGCAACGTGCGCTGCCGCGGATCGAGCGCTTCCAACGCGCTCCGAAACGCCTCGGCGAAGTGCGTGCGGTTCTGATGCCGCGACAGGTGCTTCTCGAGATCGAGCGCGAGCGGCAGCGCATCGAGGCCTTCACCGCCAGCCTCGCGCGAGGTCTTCCCGCGCCGCGTGCTGAACAACCGCATCGCCACCGTCACGACGAACGCCGCGAACGTGCCCTGGCCGCGGAACTGCTTGAGCCGCTCGCCACCGTTCTCGACGAGCACGCGCGTCAACGCGTCCTGCACGAGTTCATCGAGCTCGAAGCCGGTCGCTCCCGCGCGCTGCAGGCCCTGCCGCACCTTCGGCACGACGTGCTTCTCGAACGCGACACGCGCTTCGGGCATCTGCTTGAAGAGCCCGCACGCCAGCGCGACGCCGGGATCGAGCGACTCGGCCGACGCGTTCATCGGCGCCACCCACTCACGCAACACGTCGATGGCTGGAGCGAACCCCCACGCTTCACGAGCTCGCGCGGCGAAGCGCTCCGCAGCTGTTTGATCCACATGGGCAAATAACCCCGTTCTGAAAGGGCCTTCAACCCAAGACAGCCGAGCGTCTCGAGAGTCTCACGCGTCAGAATCGTCGCGCCACCGCGCACGGCGCTTCTCGAGCAGTTTCTCGATCAGCTCGGCCGCGCGCGCGTCAGAGAGGCCCTTGTGATCGTGCTGTCGACCCTTGCGGTTGTTGCACCGCGAACAGGCCAGCGCGAGGTTGAGCAGATCATTCGACCCGCCCGCAGACTGCGGAACGATGTGCTCGATGGTGACGCGTTTGACGGCGCTCCCATCGAGCTCGACGACGAGCTTCGTGTTGCAGTGCAGACACTTCCCCTGCCACACGAAGCTGCCATCGCGCGTGCGGACCTTCTCGAAGGTCGAGTCGGTCCGAACGATCGCCAGCAGCGTTACTTGAGTTCCCACGCCTCGACGATGTTGCCCTGGAAGCGCGGAACGAGGACGCGGTTGCGCTTGGAATCGAACCCGATGTCGGCCGGCGCTTCCAAATCAGAGAACGCGACCTTCCACTCGCCGCCCGGCTTGCCGCGGTAGATCGACTTCGCGCCCCAGCTCGACACGAGCACGTCGTCACCGACCGCGATGATGCCGTCGAGCGCTCCGTTGGGCAGCGTGGCGAAGTCGCCCTTCTTCTTTCCCTTCAAGTCGTAGGTCTGCAGCTCAGGCGCGCCGAAGCACACCACGTGGATCGCGTCCTTCGTCACCAGCAAGCCATTGGGGCCGTGCAGGTCCTTGCTCTTGATGAGCGCCTTCGCGGTCGGCTTCTTGCCCGGCGTCACCACCCAGATCGCGTCGGTGCCGGTGCCCTCGAACTTCGGAGAGAGCCCCGAGTCGCTCACGTAGATCAACCCATCCGGACCGAGCGCGACGTCGTTTGCAAACGTGGCTCCCTTGAGCGCGACTTCACCCTTCGGCTCGCCGGTCTTGCGATCGAACACGCGCACGGTGTCGATGTCTGCGACGTAGAGCAGGCCCTTGTGGATCGCCGAGCCCTTGGGCGCGTTGAGG
The DNA here is from genome assembly GCA_016792935.1 of Archangium sp. Classification (GTDB taxonomy): domain Bacteria; phylum Myxococcota; class Myxococcia; order Myxococcales; family Myxococcaceae; genus Archangium_A. The sequence goes on from JAEUJS010000667.1 coordinate 9,440, forward strand.
GTGACCTTCTTCTGGCCGCCTTCGATCAACTTCGCGTTCACGACCGTGCCGTCAGCACCGATCTCCGCGATGAAGCCGTTGTTGTCCTTGTCGGTCGGAGCGCCGTTGATGTTCGACACCAGGTACGTGTCGGTCTCGGCGTCGTAGAGCACCGATTCCGGCGTCGACATGTCCTTCACCGTCAACGCAGCGGCAGGCTTCGGCGGCTCAGCGGGCCTGGCGGGAGCAGCGGCTCCACCATCCTTCGGCTGCGCGAACACCAGCGACGACAACACGAGGCACGACGAGATCAGCAGACGCTTCATGGGAATCCCCTCCGGCGAGTGAGCTGCAACTTGCGAGCGGGGAATTAATCGCGAGCGCCAACGCCGACAACGGGGGAGATGATGTCTCCACGTCGCGGTTCGCCCCGATCGACGAGCGTTCCGTTGCGCACGAAATCGACGATGACCAGCGGCAAGCCGTGTGCGGTGCGCCAGTCCTTCGTGTCCATCAACTGGAAGTGCAGATGCGGCTCGGTGCTCATGCCGCTGTTGCCGACGCGCGCGATGCGCTGGCCCTTCGTCACGCGATCTCCAACGCGCACGCTGAGCGAGCCCTTCTTCAAGTGGCCCAGCAGCGTGAACTCGTCGGTGCCGTGATCGATGACCAGCAAGTTGCCGTACAGGTTTCCGCCCGGCGCTTTGTTGGGCACGTTGTCGGCGATGCCGTCTTCAGCCACCACAATCACGCCATCCGCCGGAGCGACCACCGGCTGGTTCCACGCGAAGTAGTCGTCGTTCTCGAGCCCCTTGCCGCGCGCGCTGGTGCCCTTTTCGCGCTGCAGCAGATCGAGCGCGAAACGCATGTCGCTGACCGAAGCGTGGCGGTTGTCTTCCCAGCTCCGACCGCCCCACAGCACGTGCCACGTGTCTTCGAGCGGCAAGCGCAGCTTCACGAGTGCCTTGTATGCGCCGTAGGTGGTCGGCGCTTCGTCGTTCGGCAGGCTCATCGACGCGGCGAGCAGTCGGCCCTTCTCGTCCATCGTCAGCTCGAGCACGAAGCCGCGCGCCCAGTTCGAGACGCCGGAGACGCGTCTATAAATATAGAGTCCGTCTTTGACGCCCAGCCCTTCGCTGACGAGCTTGGTCTCTTCGCCGTAGCTGCGAACGCCCATCGCGAAGCGGTGCAGCGCCGCCGCCGAGGTGAACTGCTGACCGGGCACCATGCCGAGCGACTTGTTCCACGCCTTCACCACGTCGCCAGAACGGATGAGCTTCACGTTGGCGCGCCCAGTCGCGAGCGAGGGAGCGCTTTGGGCCAACACCAGACTGAGGACGAGTGCCACCGACATGATGAAGAGCCCGGAGCATTGATCAGCTCATGGCAGGCCGGAATGTAGGCATTGGCCGACATCGATGCGATTCTTCGCCGCGATGGAGAGGCACGTCGGTTGGACGCTGGTGACGACGGCTGCGCTGGGTCTGGCGCTGTCGATCTTGCCGCTGCCCGACGCTCTTCGCCCTTTGCCGAAGTTGCGCGAAGAGCCGAAGGAGACGCTCGTCGCGTTGGTGCGTCCGCGCCTGCCCAGGAAGAACGTAGCGGTGGAAGTCGACTGGGATGCCGAAGCGAAGAACACCGAGATGGTCTTCGACGCGCTCGATCTCACCGACGAAGGCCTGCAGCTGCCGGCCAAGCCGATCGAGCCCAAGCCGCTGCGCTTCACGCTCGAGCAGGAAGCCGAACGTCGCAAGTGGGACGCGGTCATCCGCAAAGTCGGAGCGCAGCGCGTGCCCATCGTCGATTTCTGCCGTGACGAGCAATGCCGCAGCACGGCGCTCTCTCCCTGGTACGACGCGCTCGACGCGCTCGATCGCGGCAACGCTCCAGAGAACGTGCGCGTGGTGGTGATCGGCACGTCGCTCATCGCCAGCGATCACATCACCGACACCGCGCGCCGCCTGCTGCAGATCCGCCACGGGAGCGGTGGGCTGGGCTTCATGTTCGTCGATCGCCCCACGCGCAACGCAGGTCGCACCGTGCGCACCGGCACCGCGACCGAGGGCTGGAACATCGAGAAGGTCACCGACAATCCACCGTTTGGTGAAGCGGGCTTCGCGGGCGTTTCGTTCACGGCGATCACTCCGCAGAGCACGCGCTTCAACGTGAACGGCGCGCGCAAGCTCGAGCTGTTCTTGATGCACCAGCCGGGCGGCGGAGAGATCGAAGTGCTCGGCGACGGAGATCTGCTCGCCCGCTTCGACACCAACTTCAAGAGACGGCAGTTGTCGTTCCCCGATCTCGAGCTCCCGACGGGCCTGCGTGAGGTGTCGCTGCGCACCAAAGGGGGGCCAGTCCGGCTCGATGGCGTGACGCTGGAGACCGAGCAGCCCGGCGTGGTGCTCGACTCGCTCGGCCTTCCGGGGCTCACCGCGCAGGTGATGTTGCGTGAGAAGCCCGAGCTCTTCGAAGAGCAGCTCCACGCGCGCGGGCCGACGCTGGTGGTGCTGATGATCGGCGGCAACGACGCGTTCGACATCTCGCTCAATCGCTACGACTTGAAGCAGGCGCGCGCGTGGGGCCAGCAGGCGATCGATCGCGTGAAGAAAGCGGCGCCCGGTGCGGCGTGTCTGCTCGCTTCCCCGCCGGACGCGGGCAGCTGGCGCATGGACGAGACCATCACTCCGCGCGCGCAGACCGTGCAGGTCGCGAAGTTCATGCGCGAGCTGGCGAAGGAGAACGGCTGCGCCGTGTGGGACATGCAGAGCGCGATGGGCGGAGAGGGCGCCGTCACCAGGTGGTGGGAAGCCGGCCTCATGAATCGCGATCTGGTGCACCCGTACGCGCTCGGTGGCGACGTGCTCGGGTACCTCTTCGAATCAGCGCTCGAAGACGCGCGCACCGACTTCCGAAAGAAGCGCGCGGCACAGCGACGCGAGCAGGGCCAGAAAGGCCCGGCGGTCGCGCGTCCGGTCGTCGCGGAGCGTCCTGTGGCGGTCGCCGATGCCGGCGTCGAAGTCGACAAGGACTACCTCACCGGCTCCGAGTCGCTTTCCGGCTTCTTCACCAAGCTCAAGGCCCTCGAGACGTCGCGCTCGGGTCGCGTGGCGGTGATGCAACTCGGCGCGTCGCACACCGCGGCGAACTGGTTCACGGATGAGGCTCGCCGCATCCTGGGAACACGTTTTGGCTCTCTGGGGCGCGGCTATCTCGCTGCAGGAAAGCCGCTCCCGAGGCTCGAGGCGGCCGGTATTGGCCGTCGGCTCGTCGGCCCGTGGAGGGTGGACGATGCGATGCAACAACGCATCTCGGGCTTCCCGTGGGGCCTGACGGGCATTCGCGCAGAAGGCGGGCCGGGCGCGCAGCTGGTGATGACGTTCGAAGAATCGCCGAGCAGCAACGACGCCACCTCGCGGCTGCAGCTCTACTACTGGAAGGGAGACAACCAACCCGCTCCGGAGGTGACGATCGACGGCACCGTGATTCCGATCGTCGAGTACTCGGGTCCGGATGCGGGAGTGCGCGTGCTCGACTTCGCGGCGCCGGGCTCGCGACACGAGGTCATCGCGCGCAACGTGAGCACCGAGAACATGGCGTTCTTCGGCATGTCGCACGAGCTGATGCAGCCGGGGATCATCTACGACTCGGTCGGCCTCTTCGGGTCCACCGCGAGCGTGTTCGCGGAATACGACCAGGTCGCGCTCGCGCAGCAGATCGCGGTGCGTCAGCCGGACTTGTTCGTTCTCTTCTTCGGCACCAACGAGAGTCGGCTGTCGGCGCCACACATCGAGCAGATGCGCCAGAGCTACCCGACCATCTTCCGCACGTTGCGGATGGCGGCTCCGGATGCGGCGTGTCTGATTTTGTCTCCGACTGATCAGGTCATCCTGCGCAAAGGCAAACGCCCCAGGGAGCCCGAGTCGATCAACGAGGTGATCGCCGAGATGAAGACGATCGCCGAGCAGAACGGCTGTGCGTTCTGGGCGACGCGCGACTTCATGGGCGGGCGCGGATCGATCGTGAAGTGGCGCAAAGATCTGCTCGCCAATCGCGACCTCGTGCATCTGACGCCCGCGGGCTACCGCAAGCTCGCGAACGCGATGATGGGTGACGTGCTCGAGGCCTACGACGCCTGGAGCGCCGGCGGAGCGGACGGAGGCGTGCCTCCATGAACGCGCCGATGAGCTTCCACCAGATCAACTTCCTCGTGCTCTTCGGTGGAGTGCTCACGCTCTACTGGCTCGTCGCGAGGTGGCGTCTCGCGCGGCTGTGGGTGCTGCTGCTCGCCTCGCTCGGCTTCTACGCGGCGTGGAACCCGGTGCCGCTGCTGCTCTACCTCTTCAGCGCGGCGGTGAACGCCATCGCCGGGCCGATGATGGAGCGGCCGACGCACCGCTCCGCCTCTCGCGCGATGCGGGCCAAGGACGAGCGCGTTCGCAAGAACGTGATGATCGTCGCCGTCTGCATTCACGTCGGCGTGCTCGTGACTTCGAAGTACCTGCAGCTCTTCTTGAAGAGCGCGGGGAGCATTGCGGGCTGGCTCCACATCGAATGGACGCCGCCCGATCTCGGCCTCATCCATCCGCTCGGGCTCTCGTTCCTCACGTTCCAGGCGGTCGGCTACATCGTCGACGTCTACCGCAAGCAGACGAGCGGAAAGCGCAGCCTGCTGCACCACCTGCTGTTCGCGACGTTCTTTCCCCGCGTCGTCTCGGGTCCGATTCTTCGCGCGCATCAGCTCATCGACGAGTTCGACACGCCTCCGGGCGTCATCACGCCGAGTGGACCGACGCTTCCTGCTGCCGATGGAGCACAGGCGCTCTTCCGCATCGCGCAGGGGCTCGCGAAGAAGTTGCTCCTCGCCGACGTGCTCGGTGGCTCGCTGGTCAACCCGGTGTTCGCCAACCCCACCGGCTACTCGGCCGCGGAATGTGTGCTCGCCGCGACCGCGTACACACTGCAGCTCTACTTCGACTTCAGCGGCTATTCCGACATCGCGATCGGCATCGCGGGACTGCTCGGCTTCAAGTTCCCCGAGAACTTCGACAAGCCGTACCACGCGACCAACTTGTTCGATTTCTGGAACCGCTGGCACCTCACGCTCTCGACGTGGCTGCGCGACTACTTGTACCGGCCGCTCGGAGGAAATCAGGGCAGCAAGTGGCAGACGCTGCGCAACACGATGATCGTCATGTCACTCGGCGGCCTGTGGCACGGAGCCGACTGGCGCTTCTTGATCTGGGGCGCGCTGCACGGACTGTTCTTGTGCATGTGGCGCGCGTACTGGTGGGCGGCGGGCAAACCAAAGAAGGCCGAGGTCGGCTTCGCGCGAAAACTCGGCGGCTGGTTCGTGATGATCAACGCGGTGATCTTCGCCCGCATCTTCTTCCGCGCGGAGACGATGAGCCTCGCGCTCGACATGTTCAAACAACTGGGAACGCTCACCGGAAACATGGCGCGCGTCTCAGGCCTCGCGTGGTTCTCGCTCGTGGCCTGCATCGTCTTCTACGTGTTGCCCAGGCCGGTTTTCGAGAAGAGCCAGGTGCTGTTCATCAAGAGCCCGATCCTCGTGCGCGCGCTTCTGCTGCTCGCGATCGGTCTGGCGACGCATCAGTTCTCGAGCATCGAATCGCAGCCGTACATCTACCTGCGTTACTGATTCGCTCAGGCCCCGCCGGCCGGCCCCTCGAAGGGGATGATCGACACCTTCTCGCCGGGCTTCACCTTGATCAGCTCGCGCGCTGCCTTCGGGAAGTAGACGACCTGATCATCGAAGCGCACCTGCGTGCGCACCGCGCGGAAGCGATTGGTGCCTTTGCCGCGCGAGATGCCGACCAGCACGTCTTGCGCCTCGAGCTCCCACGGCTCCTTGCCGACCACCGCGGTGCGGAAGTGACGAACCAGCGAGACCTCGCTCAAGTTCGCCTCGTAGTGCGGGCCGCCGTCGAACGGGTCGATGTGGTTGCTGTAGCGGAAGCCGATGCGCTCGAGCATGCGCTGCACGCCGCGCGTGTGTTCGCCAACCTCACCGATCAACTTCTGCGCCTTCGCGGGAAACAGCGACGCGTAGATGTCGGACGAAGGAAACAGTTCCTTGATGAATTCCTTGTTCACGCGCGAGGCCTTGTCGGCTTCCACGTAGTCGAGGCCGGTGAACTTCTTGCCGATCGATTCCCAGAGGAGCGAGCGGCCGTCCTTCATCAGCGGCGGGAGCAGCTCGGCCAGCACGCGATCGCGGAAGAGCGCGCGGTGCATCGCCATGAACAAGAAGCGCACGTACGAGAGCTGCTTGCCGGGCTTCTCGGTTCCGCTGCGGTACGGAGGGTCGACCACCAGGCCGCCGATCTCCGTCGGGCCGTCGTAGTTGTAGCCAATCGACAACACCTTGTGCCGGAAGTGCTTGTCGATGGTCGCGGAGTAGTGCTCCGCCTCGGTGACCTGGAAGTAGATGTGCGGCGCGTCTTTCGTGCCGTGCTGCGCGATGATCATCGACGTGCCGATGATGGTCTTGTTGCGCAGGTCCTCGAGCACGAAGAGGTACTCGCGCTCGAACGGGTCTTCGATTTTTCCCGCGAAGCTCTTCACCGACTTGTCGATGAGGCTCGAGAGCACCTTCGCGTTGTTCGGGAGGTTCACGCTGTTGAGCGTCGCCGCGAGCTTTTTCAGCCCGCCGAGGTCCCCCCTGGCCACGTCGCGAAGCAGCAGCATGCGCTCGCCTTTACCTGACGCACCCACATTGGGCTACCTGAGGATGGTCGGAGGGTTGCTAACTTGCTGAAACAACTCAACAATGCGCCGCGATGACGGACGCTTCAACGTGGCTCTCGGAGCAGCTTCCAGCGATGGAAGGCGCGCTCGCGGCGCTGGTCGATCACAACTCGTTCAGCACGAACCGCGACGGTGGGCAGCGCGTCGTGCGGTTGTTGGAAGACGTGTTCGCGATGCCGGGCCTCGAAGCGTCGCGCATCGGGAGCGATCGATTCGCGGATCATCTGGTGTTCAGAACGACGGGGCGCGCAAGCGTTGCGCCCATCGCGTTGATTGGTCACCTCGACACGGTGTTCCCGCCGGGCACGTTCGAGGGCTATCGCGTCGATGGCTCGCTTCGACGTGGTCCGGGCGTGCTCGACATGAAGGGCGGGCTGGTCGTCATCGCGTGGGCGCTCAAAGCGATCGCGGTGACTTCCGACCTGAACGCGCTTCCGCCGCTGCGAGTCGTAATCGTCAGCGATGAAGAGGTCGGTTCTCCCGAGGGCGCTCCGCTGATCAGACATGAAGTGCAGGGCGCTCGAGCCGCGCTGGTGTTCGAGTCAGGCCGCGCGAACGACGCCATCGTCACCGAGCGAAAGGGCGTCGGAAATCTCACCGCGCACGCGAGCGGAAAGGCGGCGCACGCCGGCAACGCGTATTGGGAAGGCGACAACGCGATCTGGAAATTGAGTCGCTTCGTCGATCGCGCGCAGCAGCTGAGCGACAAGCACGCTGGCGTCACCGTGAACGTCGGGCTGATCAGCGGAGGCACTTCGAAGAACACGGTGCCGGCTGAAGCGCACGCTGAGCTCGATCTTCGTTTTCCAACCGCGGCTGCGGAGAGCGCGTTGCGTGATGCGCTCGCGACCGCGGCGGCTGCGGAGATCAGACTCGAGAATGGAACGGGCCGCGCTCCGATGGAGAAGCAGCCGGGCGTTGCTGAAATGGTGAAGGGCTACGGCGCCTGCGCGCACGCGCATGGACTGGGTCGCGAAGAAGCGCCGCGGCAGGGTGGAGGCAGCGACGGCAACACCACCTCGGCCATGGGTATCCCCACCATCGATGCGCTGGGGCCGCGTGGAAAGGGCTTCCACACCCACGACGAGTACATCGAGGTCGCGACCCTCGTTTCCCGCGCTCAGGCCCTCGCGGACTACCTGATTTCATTCAGGTAATTCGGGTCGTTCGAAGGTGCTGGTTGGCTTGAAACTCAGGGGCTTCCGGGCGCATGTTGTGTCCGAGTGCTTCGCCTCCTCAAACGAACCGAGCCGATCACACCGGAGACTCCCGACGAGTCACTGGTGCGTCGTGCCCAGGCGGGCGAGTCGGCGGCGTTTCGGGCGTTGTTCGAGCGGCACGTGGTGTCGGTGCGTCGGTTCCTTCGCGACTTGTTGCGGCAGGGCGACATGGCTGATGACGCGACCCAGGAGACGTTCACCCGCGCGCACGCGCAGCTGCAGAAGCTGGGCGATCACGATCGCTTCAAGCCGTGGATTCTCGGCATCGCGCGCAACGTCGCGTTCGAAGCGCGTCGCGTTCGCACGTACGATCCGATCGACGACGAGGACGACGGCATTCCGGCCGCGGTGATTCCGTCTCCTGATCCCGAAGCGGTGCTCCTCGATGCGGAACTCGAGAAGCACTTCACGGAAGCGCTCTCGCATTTGTCGGAGCATCGGCGCGCTGCGCTCTTGATGCGCCTCGACCACGGTCTCTCGTACGAGGAGATCGCCGAGGCATTCGACTGGTCGTTGCCGACGGTGAAGAATGAGATTCACCGCGCGCGGTTGAAGCTGCGCACCCATTTGTTGCCTCACCTCACAGGAGGCAAAGCCCTCGGGGGCGACGCCACAAAAGGGAGGAATCGTCCATGAGCCGATGCGGACGAACTTCACAGCTTGAAGCTCTCGTGCGCGGGGAAGTGCCGGGCCCCGTCGCGATGGATTTGCGGTCGCATGCGAAGTCGTGCGCCGTGTGCCGGCATGAACTCAATTGGCTCGAGAGCGAGAGCTCGTTGTTCCGCCAGCGCGCAGGCCGCGATGAGGTCGCGCACCTGTGGGCCGGAGTCGCGAACAAGCGAGGCTTGAACGAGAGCCGGCCGTGGACGCGTGTGCTGGTCGCGATGGCTGCCGCCGCAGTGCTCGCGCTCGTCGTGGGCCTCGGCGGTGGAGCCGCGCAACGCAACGCGCTCTCTCCGACCCGCGCGATGGATGAGGTCTTCGAGACCGACGCGCTGATGTCGCCGACGTTGATCCTCGATGAAGGCGAGCCGTGCTCGAAGTTGCCGAGCGGTGTTGGCTTCTCGTGCAGCCAGCCGGTGCCGGCGAGCTTCATCGCCTCGCGCTGAGAGGTTGGGGAGAGGGCAAGTCAGTCCGCCCGAAAGCGCTCGATGAGCTTCTCTCGCTTGAAGTGCTCCACCAGCATGTCGACGAAAACTCTCGTCCGCATCGGAAGCAACCGAGCGCTCGAGAAATAGACGAACAACGGCCCACCGTCGGCATGCCAGTCGGGCACCACCCGCACCAGATTCCCGCGCTCGAGCTTGTCCAAGACCTGCGAAGTCGGAATCAGCGCGATGCCCGCACCGCTCGCAACCATCGACTCCATCGCCTCGACGTCGCTGAGCAGCACGCGAGCAGGTGGGTCGACGACCAGCTCCTGCCCCTTCTTGTTCTGCATCGACCACGCGCGCCGCTTGCCCGTGCGTGAAGATCGAAACGCGATGATCTGATGTTCGGCCAGCTCATCCGGGTGCTTTGGAGCGCCGTGCTTCTTCACGTACGCCTTCGACGACACCGCGACGATGTGGATGTGAGCGAGCTCCCGCGCGACGAGGCCCGCTGAGAGCTCGAGCCCGACACCGACCGCGACGTCGTACCCCTCGGCGATGAGATCGACCTGCCGGTTTTCGAAGTGCCACTCCGGAGTCACCTTCGGACACCGCGCCAGATACGGCGTCAGCACCGGCAACACGTACTGCCGCCCAAACCCCGGAGCGACGCTGACCTTGAGCGTTCCGCTCGGTTCCTGGCGTTGACCGGTGGTGCGCTCGAACGCCTCCTGCAGCGTGGTGAGTCCCTTCGAGGCGTCGCTCAGAAAATGCTCTCCAGCTTCGGTGAGCGTGATCTTCCGAGTGGTGCGCTGAAAGAGTCGTACGCCGAGCGAGTCCTCGAGCTTCGCGACGCTCTTGCTGACCGCCGCCGGAGTCACCGCCAACTTGCGCGCTGCGGAAGAGAAACTGCCCGACTCCGCGCTGCGCACGAACGCTTCGAGGCTCACCAGGTCCATGGAATGCATCTTTAACCAACGGTTGAAGGTGATTCGACAAATATGTGACTACTTGGAACAACGGCGAAGGCGCATTGTGTGTCCATCGATGCAGCGCATCCCGCACTGCTCGAAACCAAATCAGCAGCCACGCTGCTGCTGAACAAGGAGACGCACCATGAAGACCACCAACACCCCCGACACCATCGTCCTGATTCACGGCCTCTGGATGACCCCGCGCAGCTGGGAGCACTGGGTGAAGTTCTACGAGGCGAAGGGCTTCAAGGTGCTCGCTCCGACGTATCCGGGCATGGAAGGCGAAGTGGAGAACCTGCGCGCTGATGCCTCGCCCATCGCGGCGCTGACGGTGCAGAAGGTGGTCGATCACCTCGCGAAGTTCGTCGAGGCGCTGCCGAGCAAGCCGATCCTCATCGGTCACTCGTTCGGCGGAACGCTGGTGCAGCTGCTCCTCGATCGCGGCCTCGGAGCTGCAGGCGTCGTCATCGGCAGCGCTCCGGTGAAGGGCGTGTACACGTTGCCGGTCTCGCAGATTCGCTCACTGCTTCCGGTCTTGAAGAACCCGGCGAACTTCAACCGCGCGGTGGCGTTCGACGAGAAGCAGTTCAACTACGCGTTCACCAACACCCTCGATGCGGAGAGCACCAAGTTCGCGTTCGAGCGGTACGCGGTGGCGGCTCCGGGGCACATCGTGTTCGAGGCTGCGGCGCTGAACTTCGATCCGCGTGCAGCTGCGAAGGTCGACTTCAAGAAAGAGGGACGCGCGCCGTTGTTCTTCATCACCGGCGAACACGACCACATCATGCCGCCGGCGGTCGCTCGGGCGAACGCAGGCAAGTACCAGACGGGCACCGTCGAGTTCCTGCAGATGCCTGATCGCGATCACTCCATCGCGCTCGAGCCGGGCTGGGAAGAAGTCGCGACCAAGGCGCTGACCTGGGCGCAGGCCCACGCGTAATGACTCCCTCTCCCTGCGAAAGCGGGGAGAGGTCGGGGTGAGGGGCCGAGCGTGCTACAGCGCGCGGCATGGACGGCTCATCCGCACGACCGACGCCGCTGGAACGCCTCAGAGCACTCGAAGAGATGGGCCCGCGCCGTCTGACGGGCACGCCGCTCGAGAAGCAGGCGCAAGAGAAGTTGGGAGCTGAGTTGCAGGCGCTGGGCTTCTCACTCGAGTGGCGTCCGCACACCTGGACCCGCTCGATCTACATGGGCCTGATGATGCACTTCGGGCTCGGCACCCTCGGAGTCGCGCTGACGCTCTACGGCCAGCCCCTCATCGGCGCTGGCTGTCTCGCCTTCGCCGCTGTCTCGTACTTCTTCGAGTCGATGCGCAAGGCCCTGCTGCTCCGCGGGCTCTTTCCGAAGATCCACTCGCAGAACCTGATCGCGCGGCTCCCGGCGAAGAAGACGATGCGCCGCCGGCTGGTGACGATCGCGCACTGCGACGCTGCTTTCACCGGAGTGCTCTTCAACCCGACGGTGATCAAGATCGCGACGAAGCCGCCTCCCCACGCGTTGCGTTGGTTCGGCAAACAGCTCGGCGTCGCGACGGCCTCGCTCGCGATTCTCTCCATTCTCTCGCTGCTCGCGGGGCTCGGAGTCTGGGGCGCGCCGTACTGGCTCTTCATCGTCCTCGGGCTGCCGACCACCATCACGTTCCTGCTCAACCTCGACGTCGTCATCCGCGACCGCGTCGTCCCCGGAGCGGCGGACAATCTCTCCGGCTGCACGGCGAGCATCGAGCTCGCGGCCCGCGTCGCAGCACAGCCACTTCCTGACGACGTGGAGCTCGTCATCGTGATCTCCGGCAGCGAAGAAGCCGGCACCGGTGGAGCAGTTCGCCTTGCGCAGCAGGTCGAGAAGTCCGGCGAGTGGAAGAAGGAAGACACCTTCGTCATTGGCCTCGACACGTTGTGCGCGGGAACGCTGCGTTACCTCGAGGAAGGCGAGATGTGGGCGATGGACGTGCCCGCGCCGATGCTCACTGCGATCGAAGCGGTGAACGCGAAGAGCGAGATCAAGGCGACGAAGTTCGTGGTGCCGAGCGGTGCGAGCGACTCGCTGCCGTTCCTGGTGCGCGGGTGGAACACGGTCTGCTTGTCGTGCATCGACCCGATCATCGGCGCGCCGCGCAACTACCACTCGGTCACGGACACCTGGACGAACATCGACGAGAAGGAACTGAACTCGAGCATCGACTACGCCGAGAAGTTCCTCCGCCAGCTCGCGACGCAGTAGGCCCTGGTGGAGCCGCCACCACCCTCAAAGCAGTTTCAGATTCAGAGCGACGCGAGCGCCACGCGATACAGCGCGCGGTAGCCCATGCGAGGCGCGAGCTCGAACTTCTCGGCGTGGAAGCAGTCCTTGAGAATTCCCGGCGCCGACTGCGCCAACCCCAGCAGCGTCTTCTCGAGCTCGCTCACGATCGCCGGAGCGACACCCATCGCGACGGCCACGCCATCGTTGGGCGCCTCTTCCGAGAAGCCGAGCACCCGGAACGCAGCCTTCTGCTCCGGCCACACTTCGGAAACGCCGGTCTCGTTGCCGTCGCCCGCAGGCGCGAACACGCTCGTGACGTCAGCCTTCCCGTTGAACACCGCCTCCAACGCCGCGCGGTAATTCCCCACGAAATCCTGCGCGTGGAACGTCTTCGCAGGATCGAGGCCCTTCTCGCGCAGCCACGCCATCGGGAGCAGGTAGCCGCCCACCGAATCGCGATCGCTCCACGCTGCCGTCGTGCCCTTCAACGTCTCGAGCGTGACGTTGGAGTTCGCCTTCGTCACCAGGGCCGCCCGGTACACCGACGCGCCATTGCGAACACCGCGCACCAGCACGCGCACGCCCATCGCCTCGATTCGTGCGCACACGAACGGAGGCGCCCACGCCGCATCGACCTTCCCCGACAACAGCTCGCGCGCCAGCTGCTCGTAGGTCGGAGCAACAGTGACCTCGGTCTCCTTCCCGAGCGCCGACGTCAGATGCGCCTGCAGCTGAACTGCGCGCGCCTGGGTGTCGGGCCCGAGCGAAGCAGGCAGGGCAAAGCGAACGTTGGTGCGGGCGGGCTTCGTCACGTCAGCTCTCCACCGTGATGCGAGCCACTTCGTGATCAGCGAGGCCGAACGTCGCCTGCAGCAAGTCGAGCACGCGCAATTCCTGCTGCGTCGGCTTGCCGCTCGCGTACGCGACTCGAACCGCGAGACGGAACGCGCGCGTGCGCTGCAGGTGCGTGTTGAGGCCCTGCGCGAGCGCGGTGAGGCGCTGCGGCAGACCTTCGCTGGTGAGATTTTCGATCGCGTCACGCAGGTACTTCTGCGCGGCCTCGAGCGAGACCTCCTTGAAGACGGGATCTCCGGCGAGGTTCTCGAGCATCGTCTGCAGCTCGTCAGGCTTCACCTTGCCGTCAGCCGCCGACACCAACACCATCGTCTCGGCGTACAGCTGCTCGAGCGGCTCCCCGAGGACTTCCGCGAGTGACGCTCCGGACTGCACGAGCTCGAACGCGCGCGAGACCTCTTCCTCGGAGAGCCCCAGCGCCTTCTGCATGCTCTTCAGCACGCCGAGCTCTTCGCGCGTCGCCTTCTCATCGGCGAGCGCCACCGACGTCGCCAGACCAAACGCGAGCAGGCGGTTGCGGTGATCGGTGAGGCGATCTTTCAGACCGTGGAGGATGTCTTCGAGGGTCCGCGCGGAAGACAGCCGCCGCACGGAGCTCTCGACCATCGCCGACATCTGCTCCGCTTCGACGCCCTCGAACTCGGGCCGCTCGATGATGCGCTGGAGCAGGTGCTGCATTTCCTCAGGGACGATCTTCCCGTCGGCGGAAGCAGCCAACACCATCGCGTCGAGCAACGCGGCGTTGCGATCAGTGCGCTGCTGAGCGAGCGAGTCACGCGGCATCGGAGGCTCCTCCAGACGTGCGCTCGACAACCGGCAGTTTCATTCCCCTGTCGGCGTCGCCCCCCAAGGGGCTTTGCGCGTCAACCGCTTCGGTCCACAGCTTGCGATCCAACAAGTGCGAGGGGTGCAGGTTGCCCATCGCCGACAACAGCGAGTTGCGCACCATCGGCACGTCCTTCGACAGCTCGTCGACCAGACGCTTCACCTTCTTGCGCTGCAAATTCTCCTGCGAGCCGCACAGGTCGCACGGAATGATCGGGAACTGCATCAGCTCGGCGAAGCGCGCGATCTCCGTCTCTGCCGCGTACGCCAGCGGACGAATCACGGTATTGCGCCCGTCGTTGCTGCGCAGCCTGGGCGGCATGGTGGCCGTCGTGCCCGCGAAGAACTGATTCAAGAGGAACGTGTGGATCAGATCGTCGCGGTGGTGGCCGAGCGCGATCTTGGTGCAGCCCATGTCCACCGCGGCAGTGTAGAGAATTCCGCGGCGCAACCGGGAGCACAGCGAGCACTGCGTGACGCCCGGCTTCAGCTTCTCGAGCACGATGGAATACGTGTCTTCTTTGAGCAGCCGGTGCTCGTAGCCGTTCTTCTCGAGCCAGCCGCGCAACATGTCGGCGGGGAAGCCGGGGTGACCTTGATCGAGGTTCACCGCGATGAGGTCGAACTTCACCGGCGCGCGCTTTTGCAGCACGCGGAGCAGGTGAAGCATCGTGTACGAGTCCTTCCCTCCGGAGATGGCGACCATGATGCGGTCTCCGTCTTCGATCAGAGAGAAATCAGCGACGGCCTTGCCGACGTTTTGCAGGAGCGATTTCTCGAGTCTGTTGAGCTCGTCCACGCGCGCGCGCCGATAGCCCAATC
>JAEUJS010000064.1 GCA_016792935.1 Archangium sp.
CGTTCGTCGATGGCCACCCCGTGCACCTGTTCAGCGGCGTCGTCTCGCTGCTCACCGCGCCCTCGTCGTTCCCGCAGGATCTGCGCTCGCTCGACGTGACGGCGATGACGCCTTGGTCGCCGCCGTTCCCCGGCGCGCTCACGCAGCCCGACGCGCGCTTCAACGCGGGCTCGACGGTGCGTGACGGCGTGATGTTCGTCTACTCGGGCGGCAACACCACCGGCGGTACGCCCACCACGTACTCCGACCTGTGGAAGTTCGACCCCGCGAGCGGAGTGTGGACGCGGCTGCACGACGGAACGGGGACGGTGCCGACGGCGCGGCTGGCTCCCTCGATCATCGCGCGCTGAAGAGCGCCGAATTCCGGGTAACCTCGGCGCATGCGCAAAGTCGGAGTGCTCGCCGTTCTCGCCGCCGTGTCATGTGGACCCATGGGGATGGCGGAGCTCGACCTTCAGGTGATTCCCCGCACGATTCCCGACGATGGGCGCGAAGCCGTCGTGCGCGTCACGGCCACCACGGCCAAGGGTGAGATCGGCCGCGGCACCGTTCGCATCACCTCGAGCTTCGGCTCGCTGCAGGGCGGCGAGACCCTCACCCTCGACACCTTCGGCACTGCGAAGACCGTCTTCACCTGCAACCGCGCCACGGAGCCGGCGTGCATGGGCACCGTCACCTTCTCGGCGACGTGGGTGGTCGACAAGGCCGAGGTGCTGACCGAAGCGAACGGCGTGGTCAGCTCTGCGACGCAGACGGGCGGCGGGGCCGGCGGCGGCGGTGGTGGTGGTGGCAACCCCTTCCCCACGCCGCCCTGCCCTCCGACGCAGGGCCGCATCTTCCTCTACGAAGGCACTGAGATGACGGTCCCCGTGGTGGATGAACCCATGGTCCGGGGGATCCAATTCGCGTGCACCACGAGCGGCTGCAACTTCATGGAATTCAGCGGGGGCGGTCGCATCGAGCCGCTCATCTTGCTGTCGCTGGCCGCGCCGAACGGCATGGACCTCACCGGCGACACACTCTTCACGACCGGAATGGTGGGCAACGGCATGGTGTACCGCCTGCAGTGGGCGTCGCTGATGCGCGACTGTTCCGCTTCACCTGGTCACCGGTTCAGGCTCGAGCAGTTCGTCCCCGGACCCTCGAATGACTCGACTCACGGCGTCGTGCGCTTCAACTGCGCGCCGATGAACGCGATGAGTCCACCCATCACGGGCTGCGGCACGTTCTGATCAGCAGTTTCACTTCGACTTCGCAGCTGCGTCCGGGCTCCCGACTTCAGGCCGCGCTGCCTCTTCGCGACGCCGCGCCTCGCCCTTCGCTTCCTGTTGCTTCGCGCGCTCGCGGTTCGCGGCCTTGCGGTCGCGTGCGTGCTGCTGCGCTGAACGGCGAGCTCGTTCCTTGACGTTCATTCTCTTCATCTCTCGCAGTTGAGCTCAGCTTTGGAGCTGCGTCTCGGTCAACCACGGCCCACCGTGCGCGGAAGTCGACGACTCGAGCAGCACGGTGGTGAGCCGCTCGAACGCGCGGCTCGCGGGAGAGGTCGGCGCGAGCTCGACGAGCGGCTTCTGCAGCATCGCCGCGCGGCGCACGTTCTGATCATCGGGAATGTGCGGAGCGAGCTGCAGTCGCAGTGACGCATCGGGAACGGCCTCGAGCAGCCGCGCGAAGACCGCCTGCGCTGAACGCGACGTGCGCACGCCATTGACCACCACGTGCATCGAGCGCACGGAGCTCTGACGCTCGAGCGCGCGAATCAGCACCACCGCGTCGGCGAGCGAGGTCGGCTCGTCGGTCAACACGAGCACCGGCTGTTCCCCCGCCGAGGCGAAGAAGAGCACGTCATCACCCGCGCCCGGCCCGACGTCGACCACCACCACGTCGAAGCGCGGCACCAGCTGCGACCAGGCGTGCAGCAACTGCGCGCGCGTCTCATCGTCGAGCGTGGCGAGCTTCCGCTCTCCGGGTGCACCGGCGAGCAACCACACGCCCTGCTTCACCGGCTGCACGACCTCGTCGAGGGGCTTGCCCGCGAGGAGATCGCCGAGGTGCGCGACCGCGTTCACGCCGAGCAAGACGTCGAGGTTCGACAAGCCGCCATCGGCATCCATCAACAGCACGCGGTGGCCCTGCCGCGCACACACCATGGCGACGTTGATGGCGAGGTGGGACTTGCCCACGCCGCCTTTGCCGCTCGTCACACTTACGACGCGCACACCCATGCGGACGATGAGTGCAAGCGCTGCACCTTTCGCCGAGCAGCGCGGCGGTCGTGGCTCAGGTCCCGGTTCCGGTGAGTTGGACCGAGGGGAACGCGGCGTCGGCGTCGTGCGAGAAGGTCACCTGGGTTGCCTGCGCCCCAGCGCCGATCGGGGCGAACGTGACCATCGAGGTCAGCGATGCGCCAGGTGCGAGCTTGCCGTTCACGTCGCGCACGAACCACGAGCCGTTGCCGACCGAGCCGAGCGAGACGCCGATCACGTCCATCGGATCAGCGCCGACGTTGGTGGCGACCACGGTGATGGCGCGCGTCGACCCGACCGCAACCGAGCCGACGTCGAAGCTCACGTTGAGCGCGGCCGGCGTGTCGGTGCCGTCAACGGTGACGTGGAGCTCTCCGCGGTTGGTGTTCTTCACCATGTTCGGCGGCGTGCACGCGAGCGCGAGCAACATCGGGAGCACCAGGAACGACAGCTTGTTCACAAACGACCCTCCAGCTTCGGAGCGTACGCAGGCACGGTGTCGCGCAGACGCGTCCACAACGCCTTCGCGCCATCGACGTCGCCCTTGGCCTTCAGTGCGTCTCCGAGCTCGGCGACCGCGTCGGGATTCTGCGTCGCCACGCGCCACACGTTGTCGGCCATCGGCTGGCGGTTGAGCTTCACCATGGTCCACGCCATGCCGGCACGCAGCCGTGCGTTGTCGGGCTGGTACGGCATCACCTGCTTGTACGCGTCGAGCGCTTCCTGGAAGCGGCCGCGCGCGAGGTGCTCTTCCGCGTCGGAGATGAGCTTCTTGAAGTTGTCTTGCATCTCCGGCGTGCGCGGCGCGTCGTTGAACGCGTTGATCATTTCCGGCGTCAGCTGCGGCGGCTGACCGGGTTGGCGCGGCGCGTTCGCGACCGGCTGCGGAGTGATGGCCGCGACCTGCTCGGCGGTGATGTTGAGCTTCGAGAGACCACCCGCGGTGAGCGCGTCGTTGGTGCGCGTCAGCAGCCGCTTCGCGTTTGCCGCCCGAGGAGAAGTCGGCACGTCGGCGAGGAACTTCTCGAAGTCGGCCTTGGCGCGGCCGAGCGCGGCGACGTCGTCTCCGTACGCGTCGAGGGTGACGGCAGCGCGGGCGTAGCGGGCGTCGGCGTTCGACTCGAAGGTGTCGAGCGCGCGCGTGTAGGTAGCGACGGCGCCGCCGGTGTCTCCGAGGAGGAACTGCGCGTTGCCGTACATGACGTCGACTTCCATCACCGGAGCGAGCGCGGCCTTGAGACACGACACGGCGCCCGGAGCGTTCTTGGCGGTGATCTGTTCCTTCGCCTTGTCGACCAGCTTCAAAAGCGTGGAATCGGCGGTGGGCTCACAGCCGAGCGTGTTCGGCGCAGGGAGCGGCCTGGTGCCGGCGAGCTTCTTCTGCGCGACGAAGAGCGCGCGCGCGTCTTCGGTCTGCTTGATGGCCTGGCCGTAGAAGACCTGCGCGTCGAGGTAGCGGCCCTGACCGAAGTAGAGGCGGCCGAGTGAAGCGGCGATCTCGAACGGCTTCTCGCGGTCCTTGAGGCCGGCGGTTTGATCGAGCTTCTGAATCAGCTCGTCGGCGCTCGGAGCGGCCTTGCCACCCGACGGGGGATGTCCCGGCGGCATCGGCGCTTGCGTCAGGAGCAGCAGGAGAAGAGGTGTCACGCCTCAGCCGCGTAGCACAGCCTCCGGAGGACGGGATCGACGAGAGCGCGAAGATCCCCTCTCCCGCCCCTGCGGGAGAGGGTCAGGGTGGGGGAGCGCGCCTTCACTCAGCGCACGCGTCGAGCACCCAACAGCGCGAGGCATGCGCCTCACCAGCGCGACAGTGCGCGATCGCATCAGCGGAAGCGCCACGAGCCTCGAGCGCATCAGCGAGCACGAGCAAATTCTCGCGAGTCGGTTGCGCTGGAAGATCTCCGCGCGCATCGACGCCGAGCAGCCGGTGCATCACGAGTTCGGATCCGTGCGCATGAAACGTCAACGCGACACGCGCGCCGGGATGCCAGAAGTGCGTCTCGTGCAGGAGCGTCGCGTCGTGATCGACGACCTGCGTCTCCTTGCCGAGCGCGACGAGCCGCGCGCCGTGGACGCCGAGCGCACGCGGCACGAGGTCCTTGATGAAGCGCACCATCTTCGAATCGGAACGCGAGATGAACGCGAGCCCGGTCTGTTTGTCGAAGTACGACTCGTCATCGCGCTCGTCGCCCGCGAGCACGAGCGTGTCTTCATCGATCCAGCACAGCTCGTCGTCCCACCAGTCAGCGGCGACGTCGATTGGCTCGGGCTTCGGCTCGCCGCCCTCGCGGAGCCATGCGTGGAGATCGATCAACCGCACCACGCCGATGGGATGCCAGTGCCAACCGAAGCTCGCGAGGTACCGGCCGCTCGGAGAAACGCTCGCATGGCCCCAGAAGTAGTTGAGCGTCGTCTCGGCGTCGGTCGGCGCGATGCGCTCGAGCCGTGAGATGGACCACGCCTCGATGCGATTCCACGCCGACGCGTACACCAGCACGTCGTCCACGATGGCGATGCACCAGGCCGAAACTTCAGCGTGGTAGTCGTCGCGCACCAGCGGCTTGAGCAGCTTCTGCGTTTGCACGTCGAAGAGCGCTCCCTGCAACCCGAAGCGCTGCACGACGGCGAGGAAGCGCCCATCGGATGAGGCGACCAACGTCGCGGCATCACGCACTCCGAAGTGTTCGGCGAGCTGGCGCTCTCGTGAGGGGAGCTCGAAGTCGAGCTGGGCGCTGAAGAAGACTTCCTGCGTCTCGAGATCGACACCACGAATCGCGCCGTCGTGTGTGGCGGTGAAGATCCGCACGCGATCTGCACTCGACGCCGCGCAGATGCCCGCGAGCGGCAGAGCCCCCTGGGGCGACGCCGTTGGGTGGCGAACCGGAGCTTCGACTCCGGGGAGCTTCACGGTGTCGGACCGCCATCGCATGCGCCGCAGACGATAGAGGGTGATGTACGCCTGACAATCTTTGTCACCGATCGCGCGTGGAATCGTTCGCGGCGAGCGCTGTACCGTTCCTGCATGCGCTCACTCGTTCTTGCTGCCGTGGTGTTGTCGCTGCCTGCTCTCGCTGCTGGTTCGCCGAAGCGCGTGAGCTTCGAATTCGTGAACGCTGACGTCACGAGCGTGCTGCGCGTGTTCG
>JAEUJS010000078.1 GCA_016792935.1 Archangium sp.
GTGCGTGAACTGCGCGGACGACGGGCGACGAGCAGACGACGTGCGCGACCGAGTGCGGACGACGAGCGACGAGCAGACGAGCGGACGACATCCGGGCGACGCGCGCACGACACACGCGGCCGAGGGTGGACAACGCCCCCATCGTGCGTCCCCGGACGACATGCGGGGCGACGCGCGCACGACACGCGGCCGAGGGCGGACAACGCCCATCGTTCGTGCGTTCCGGACGACGAGCGCAGGCGCGCGCCGACGGAGCGGACGTTGAACGCGGAGATGGGCGGAGCGGACGGGGGCTGACTACGGCGCGCAGCTGTCGACCACCACCGAGGTCGACGACATACGCACGAGCATGCCGCCGACACGACACGTCGTCGCACCCGGGCACGTCGTCGTACCAGTGCACGCCTCGAAGCACGCACGGCCCGTACCCATCGACGGCGGCTGCAACGTGCCGCACACGCCACTGCGGCACTGCGCGTCGATGCTGCACGTGTCACCCGCGACCAACGCTCCCGTCGTCACGGTCTGGCACCGCAGTGAGGCCTGCGTGAGCGGCATCGAAGGATCTCCCTCGGGCACGCACACCACGCCGCCATCAGCCGAGCAGTCGGAGTTCTGCGCGCACGAAGCACCCGAGCACAGCCGCGGGGTGAACAACTTGTCGTCCGCCGTCTGCGCCAGGCCATCAGGCCCGCGGCTCACGAGCACCGTCGTCGGGTGGCACGCGATGGGGAAGCCACCATCAGCCACACACGTCGTCGAGTCGATGCACGGCGCCGCGCACACCCCACCCCGTCGCACGCCGCGCGCATCGTCGAGCTGGCAGAACTGACTGCGGCACTGACCGTTGGTCGAACACGCAGCACCACTCGGCAACAACCCCGCCGAGGGCGCGCACGTCTGCGAGAACGCCGGAGACACCGACGACGTGTTGAGCCGCACGCGACACGTCACGCCCGCGTCGTACCGACCGCACTCGCCCTCGTCGCGGCACGACGGCCGACAGCCCCGCACGTAGCCGAACGTTCCACTCGTCGTCTCGAGCAGGAAGTCCGCGTCGCACACGCCCGCGTCAGCGCAGTCGCCATCGGTCGCGCACGCGCCGAAGCAGAAATACGGAGCGACCGCAGGGAAGACGACCGGATCATTGGTGCAGATGCCGCTCTTGCACGCACGATCAGCCGCGATCACGCCACCGTCGCTCAAGTTCACGTCGGCGCACGGCGCACCGAACCCACCATCTCCGAGGTTGAACTGGCAGATGGTGCCGACCTCATCGAGGTCCGATGGGTCGTCCCACGGCTGACAGGTCAACGCGGGCCGACAGGTGCGATCGCCCACGCACTTCGCGCCGAAGCCGGTGTCAGGCATGCAGACGCCGTACTCGCGGCCATTGAAGTCGCCGACGAACGAGGTGCACACCTCTCCGGCCTGGCACATCCCCGAAGTGAACGGATCGCAGTACGGGCGGCACAACGACAGCGTCGCGGTCTCTGGCATGCACTGCAGGTTCGGCTGACAGTTCGAGCCCGTCATGGTGCGCGCGCACGGCTCACGTGGACCACGCAGACCCGATTGCGGTTGGAAACACACGCCGATCGGCCCCTCGGCCTCGAACACGTGCGAGCTGCTCGACGAGTACGTGAGCTGGAAGCAGATGTCGCCCGTCGCGCACATCGGGCGGTACAGCGAACACGCCTGCAGGCACACGTTGTTGCCGTTCAACGTCACGCACACCAGGCCGGCGCCGCACGACACACCTTCGGGACACGGAGCGTTCATCGCCGCTCCAACGCACGTATTGCCGGTGCTGCACTGCAGACCGTTGGGGCAGTGCTCGTTGGTCAGGCAGCCGACGCAGCGACCCGAGCTCGCACAGTGCGCGGGGCCGGGCGGCTCACATTCGGCGTCGCGCGTGCACTGCACGCACTGGCGAAGCGCGACGTCACACACCGGGCGCTCGGCAGGGCAGTCGTTGCTCTCGGCGCACTCCGAGCACGAGAACGTCGCCGTGTCGCAGTAGCCGGTGTCGCAATCGGCCGCGGCGGTGCAACCACGGAAGCGGCACTGCTGGCCGACGCAGCGCTCTCCGAGGCCGCACTCCAGATCGTCGCCACACGGCACGTCGTCGGCGCAGAAGCCCTGGCGACACACGCGATTGGTCGAACGGCAGTCTTCAGGCGAGTCGCACGGCACCGGCGGCTCCACCACGCCCGCGTCCATCTCGACCATCATCATCGACGCGTCGGGCGTGGGCTCGGGCGCGGGGCAGCCCGTGAGCGCGAGCGCCAACAGCGACACAGCGAGCAGGGAGCCAACCCGGATCATCGGAGCGCGAGCATAGTCCTGAGCCCGCTCGATCATCCGCAGAAGTGGAGCACCGCGGCTTCGAGGATTTCCTGCGCGCGGTGCAGCTCGGCCACCGGCACGTATTCGCCGGTCTGGTGCGCCACCGTGATGTCTCCTGCGCCGAACACCACGGGCACCGCGCCCATCGCCGAGAGCTGCGGCCCTTCAGTGCCGAACGAGACCGTGTCGGGAGACTTGCCCGACTGCTTCGCGAGGAACTGCACCACGTCGGCGTCGAGGGCCGTGTCGTAGCCGCGGTCCATGCGCAGTGGCTTCACCGTCGCGCGGAATGCGGGCTCTTCGGCCACGCACTCGGCGATGAGCGCCTCGACCGCCTTCAAGACCATGTCGGTGTGCTGCCCCGGCAGCGGCCGCCACTCGAGCGTCAGCTTCATCTGGCCGGGAATGACGTTCTTCGCCTTGCCGCCGCTCGCCATGCCGACGTTCACCGTGCCGAAGCCCGGCTGAAAATCAGGGTGCGTCTCGGCGCGTAAGGGACCGTTGGCGTACTTCTCCAACTTCGTCAGCAGGCGCGCGGCGCGGAAGATGGCCGACGCTCCGGTGTCTGGGTACGCGGAGTGGCCCTCTTTGCCTTCGACCTCGATCTCCGCGAGGCAGTAGCCCTTGTTGGCGCGAATGGGCCGCAGCGAGGTCGGCTCTCCGATGATGGCGCGCTTCGTCTTGCCGATGCCCGCCTCGAGGAGCTTCTTCGCGCCCACGCAGCCCAGCTCTTCATCGGCCGTGAAGATCAGCTGCAGCGGCTTCTTCAAATGGCTCTTCGCGCGCTCGGCGCTGATCACCGCGCACGCGATGAACGACTTGGTGTCACACGAGCCGCGGCCAAAGAGCTTGCCGTCGCGCTCGGTCAGCGTGAGGGCCTCGGCCCACTTCGCGTCGAAGGGCACGCAGTCGGAATGGCCGACCAGCGAGAGCTCGGGCAGGCCGTCACCACCGAGGCGCGCGAGCAGGTTCTGCTTCTCGACGCCGGCGTCATCGACGTACCGCTGGCGCTCGCAGCGGAAGCCGCCCGCAGAGAGCCGGCGCTCGAGCACGTCGATCATCGGCGCGTTGGGCCTGGTGGACGTCGAGTCCACCGCCACCAGCTCGCGCAGCAAGGGCACCAGATCTGCAGCAGCCATGGTGCACTGCTTAGCTGATCGACGCCCCGCTTAGAGCGAGAACAGCCCGCCGTGAACGGTGAGCTGGTCGTTCGACAAGCCGAGCGCCGCCGCGGTGGGAATGGTGCCGATGGTCGTCGTGAAGTTCACGTCGTCGAAGGGCTCGACGAGGGTGAGGTTGTTGAAGAACAAATACGCATCGCGCGCGGCGCCGGTGCGGAAGAAGGTCGTGTATTCGATCGCACCCGCGCGACCGCCGCCACCGACGTAGCCGCCCGGCACCACGCGAACCGTCGTGTCATCGACGACGTAGGTCGCCGTGCCGTCGAACGAGACGCCCGCGAACCGCGTACCCGCCGGAATGCTCGGAATCGAACTGCCGTACGAACGCACGCCGAAACTGATGATGGGGATGGTGGTCGACACGTCGATCTGCTTCGGCGTGTTGTTGCCAAGCCAGGCGCGCCACCGCGAGGTCGAGGTCTGCGGGAGCACGAGCAGCGGAGGCCCTTCGGCCCACCCCTGATTTCCGACGTCAGTCTCGAGCATGTCGACGCCGCTGGTGACGAGGTGCAGCACCCGCGCGGCACCCGTCTTCTCGAACGCGTAGGCGCGCGTCGACGACAACCAGCCGACGCCCCACGTGTTCGCGCTCGCCGCGAGGTTCGTGGTGGTCATCGAGGGCGGGAACGGCTCTTCACGAATCACGTTGCCGCTGCCGGGGTTGAACACCCAGATGACGCGTGAGCCCGCATCGTTGAGTCGGAACTGCGAAGGCACGCCCGCAAGCGCGACGTGCGTTCCGTTCGCGGCGTCGACGCAATACGCGGACGTGCCGCCCTGAATGAAGCACGGGAAGTCGGCGCGGCTCCCGAGGCTGCCGCTGTTGAACGCCAGGACGGAGCCAGGGAGCGCATTGACGGCCTGATCTTGAACGTTCTGCGTCGCCGCGGGAGCGAGCACGCGCAGCTGACACGTCGCCGCGCAGTTGGTGAGCGCCCACGCCGTCGGCTGCACCGCGAGCGGGCCGTTCACATTGACGAACACGTTGGTGACGGCCGCGCCGGTGACCGGCACGAGATCGACCTCCGTGCCGCGCTGCACGAACCAGCGATCGACGGTCTGCATGTGGATCGCCGTGGCGTTCATGCCGCCCCCCGGGAAGATGGTGGGCGCGTTGGGCGTCGCGAACGCGATGCGCGTCAGCGTGGGACCGCCGCGGACGATGAAGAGCGTCGACTCGTCCGAAGAGAACTGGAGATCCTGAATGTTCGCCTGCGCGGTGAAGGTCTGCAGCGTGCCGGTCATGATTTCGTACACGAAGGCCATGTTCTGAATCACCCAACCCGCGTACCGGGCGTTGCGCGAGATGCGCGCCGTGCCGACCGCTCCGACTGCGACGACGCGGAACTCGAAGGTGGTGGCGTTCACCAATGCGAGTCGCCGCTGCGTCACGTCGTTCACGAGCACCAACGACCAGGGGTGCGTCGCGTCAGCAGCCGTCGTGTTCAGTTGCGAGAGGCCAGTGATGGGAGTGCTGGAGCTCCAGATCGGCTTCCACCAGCTCAGTTCCTGACCGGGGAGATTCACGACGCGGCCCGCGGAGATCTGCACGCGGCCCAGCGTCATCTGCGGGTGCGAAGGGGCGTTGGCGACGATGTCCCAGACACCTTCCGGCAGCGCGAGCGCGTAGGCACCGTTGACCGCCGGGTTCGCCATCACGCCAGTGCCCGGAGCCGAGACGGTGATGTCGCGTGGCGTGCGCGAACCGTGGAAGGTGATGACGCCCGTCACCTGCCCGGTCGCTGGCATCTCGTCGGTGATGGTGATGGCGAGGTCGGGGTTCGCGCCGCGGGCGATCATCGTCATCACCGTGGCCGAGCGGAAGAACGGCGCGGTGCCGATGCGCGCGAGCACGGTCTGCGCTCCGGCGGGAATCGTATCGAGCGCGAAGTGGCCGACGTCGTCAGTCACCGCGCTGATGCCCGTGCCGGGAATCGAGACGGTCACGCCCGCGAGCGGCATCGTCATGTAGCTGACCGTGCCCGCGACCTTGCCGACCGGCGTGAGCTTCAGCTCACCGGTGTCGATGGCGCCGGAGGCGAACACGCCGATCGCCACGCGTCCTTCCTTCGTGTCGGGGCCCTCGACGCTGACGAGATACGCGCCGCTCTTCAGGTTGTCGAAGCTGAACGAGCCGTTCGCTTCGGTGCGCGCGCCGGCCGTCATCGGCCCGACCGCGTTGACGGTGAGGCCCTGCGGGTTGCTCCCGTCGGTGAACGAGACGCGGCCGGTGATCTTCGAGGTGGCGAGCTTGAAGTTCAGCACCGCCTCGCTCGACTTGCCCTGTGTGATGGTGACGGAGGTCGAGAGCTCTTCCACCTCGGCGCCGCGCAGCGTGGCGCGCACCACGTACGCGCCGTCGGGGAGCCGATCGACCGTGAACGTGCCGTCGTCTTTGGTCACCGCCGCGCCACTCGTCGGGCCGTAGGCGATCACCGCGATGCCGGCGGCGGAGCCACCTTCGACGGTGACCTTCCCCGTCAGCGTGCCCGCGGGACCACAAGCAGAGAAAGCGATGAGGACGAACGCTCCAGCGAGGGACCACGTGTTCCGCAGGTGCATGAAGTTCTCCAGACGACAGGAAGAAGCAGGCAAGAAGACGCGAACGCTAACACCGCAACTGCTGCATCACGGCGGAGAAGGCGCGCGCGGTCGACTCGGCCTCGACATGTTGCGCGCCGCGAACGATGCCACGTCCCGCGACGAAGACGTCAGTGATGGCGGCGCTGGACGCACCCATCACCACACTCGCGAGCAGCTGCGCGTCGCCAGTGCCCGCGTCCGCTCCGGCGAGTGAAGGATGATCGAGATCGATCGCCACGAAGTCGGCCGAGCTCCCCGCGCCGAGCGTCTGCGGCTGCACACCGAGGGAGCGGGAGCCCGCATGCGTCAGCGCCTCGAGCAGCCGGGGAGCGACCGGGTCGAGCACGTTGCGCCGCAACCGCGCCAGCCGCAGATGTCCTTCGAGCTGCTGCGCTTCACCGAGCAGATCGATGTGCGCCTGACTGTCGGAGCCGAGCGAAATCGGAGAACCCGCGGTGAGCAGCGAATCAGCGTGCACGATGCCGTCGCCGAGATTTCGCTCGGTGGAAGGACAGGCGCAGATGGTGGTGCCGGTCGCTCCGAGGCGCGCGACTTCCTGCCGCTCGAGATGCACGCCATGCACGGCGGTGAAGCGGTCGCTCAGCATTCCCACCGAGTCGAGCAACTGCACGGGGTGCATCGCGTACTCGGCCATGCAGGCGCGAATTTCTCCGGGCTGCTCGGCGACGTGCATGTGCAACGGAGCACGTTCGAACGCGCGGCTCTTCACGATCTCCTCGAGCCAGCTCTTCGGCACTGCGCGCACCGAGTGCGGAGCGAGGCCGACGCTCACCATCGCGTCACCCTTCACCGCGGTGCGCAGCGCATCAGCGCGACGCAGGTACACCGAGACGTCCGAATCGATGAAGCGGCGCTGGCGCGGGTTCGGGTCCACCTGATGCCCGGCGCGCGCGTACCCCACACGCAGGAGCACGATGCGCAGCCCGACGTCGCGCGCCGCGCGAATCACCTGCTTCGCGAGCAGCGAGTCGTCGTCGTACGGCGTGCCGTCGCTGTGGTGCTGCAGGTAGTGGAACTCGCCGACGGTGGTGACTCCCGCGAGCGCCATCTCGAGGAACGCCTGCTTGCTCACCGCGTACAGCTGCTCGGGGTCGAGGGCGGTGGCGGTGGCGTACATCGCCTCGCGCCAGCTCCAGAAGTCGTCGCGCTCGTGACCGGGAGCGAGGAACTCGGTGCGTCCTCGAATCGCGCGCTGAAACGCGTGTGAGTGGCCGTTCACGAAGCCCGGGAGGAGCACCTTGCGACCGAGGTCGACGCGCGTCGCTCCTGCGAGCGGACCAGCGAGCACCTCACCCGCATCGCCGACGCACAGCTGCACGTCGCGCACCAGCTTGCCGTCGATGTAGCCCGCCGCCGCTGTGAAGAGAGTCGCCAAGGCCGCCCTGTGCGTCCTAGTAATACGGTCTCAGCATCAGGAAGACCACGACGCCGGTGACGGACACGTAGAGCCAGATGGGGTGCAGCCAGCGCGTCACGCGCGTGTGGCGGGTGAATTCCTTCTTCCATGCGAACCACAACGCCGCGAGGCACATCGGCACGATGCCGATGCTGAGCACCACGTGCGAGGCGAGAATCACCAGGTAGACGGTGCGCAGCGCGCCGGTGCCTCCGAACTTCGTGTCGCCGTGCACCGCGTGGTACGCGACGTAGCCGATGAGGAAGAGCGCGCTGCAGACGAACGCGCTGACCATCAAGTAGCGGTGCAACACCAGCTGTTTGCGGATGACCGCGACGCGCCCGGCGATGAGCAGCAGCGCGGCCGAGCCATTCAGCATCGCGTTCACGCCCGGCATGAAGCGCAAATCGGGGCCGCCTTCGCCTTCCGTGCCGCGATGGGCGAGCAACAACCACGCGAGTCCCGAGAGGGCGAGAGTCGAGAGCACAGCGTTGAAGATGAAGAACGAGCGATCCGATGGAGCCGTCGCCGTCGTGCTGGACATGGCCGCGCCTCTACCGTGTTTCGCCGCTCGCGCAATACCCACAGCGGAATCAAAGGTGATGCGCGCAACTACATTGATCCATCACCACTCTCGGCGCAAAGTTCGCGTTCCCCTTCTCCTGTCAACGAGGTGCGCGAATGAAGCTCGACCAAAGCCCCCTGGGGCGACGGCGATCGATCGCGAAACAGCTTCTTCTGGCCGCGGTCATTTGCTCTGGCGTCAGCTGGGCGCAGTCCGGGCCGACGTGCTCCATCACACCATCGCAAGTGTCGCTCGAGCGGCAGCTGCGTCAGCTCTATCTCGACCTGCTCGGTCGCCCGCCGACGATGGCGGAGTACCGCTTCACGCAGAGCAAGGGCGCCATCCTCGAGGAAGACATCAAGGAATTGATGTCGCGCGATGAGGCGTACACCCGGCTCAAGGGCTACCACCGCGCGCTGCTGCGCTCGAACATCAGCCAGTCGATCACCACCAACGGCGATCAACGACTGCAGGTGGTGACCGAAGGCCTGCGTCCGCTCGAGATTCGCGGCAACCCTTCGCGTGCGCTCCGTGGCCGCAACGGCGCGGGCTGTGACCACTTCATCGAGCAGGACAACTGCAACGCGTTCCAGGAAGACCCGCACGCGGAGCCGGCGGTGAAGACCTGCCGCGACACGCTCGGTGTCCCGATGCCAGTCTCGTTCGACTACTCGACCGACAACTACACCTGCACGCAGCTCAACACGACGAACACCGCGGTCACCGACTGCAACGTGGCCGTCACGCAGGGCGCCATTCTCGACAAGCAGCTCTACTTCTGTGACATGCGCCGCACGGGGACGATGGGCGTGCTCGCTCCGTTCTTGTGCTTGCCGCAGTCGGGCAACCCCATCACCGCGGCGCTGACGGAAGAGGTGCTCGACACCAACGGCCGCATCATCGCGTTCCGCAACCCGATGGCGCCGTCAGGCCAGCTGTCGCGGTTGGATCGCTGCTCGCTCGATCTCTCGCTGACCGGCGGTGTGCGCGGCCGTTACGCGACGCAGACCGGCTGCGTGCAGAAAGAGGGTGTCGTCACCACCGCCGCTCCCTTCTGGGACACGGCCGCCACCGTCACCATGTGCGCCATCGAAGCGCAGACCCGCGACGTGAACCCGTGGACGATGGAGAGCTGCGAGACGGGCCGCTTCCTCGGCGATCGTTCCTGCGGCTGCGGCTTCAGCTCGCGTCGCTGCGAACCGGGTTCGGGCGCGCTTCACAACGCCCGCATCGCGGCCATCAACGAAGAGCCGCTGCAGCTCATCGACTCCGTGCTCCGCCGCGACGAGAACTACTTCAACGTTCTCACCACGCGCCGCAGCTTCGTGAACGGCACGCTCTCGCAGCTGTATCGCCAGACGCAGAGCCCGACGGTGTGGGCGACGACCAGCCCCACGCAGCCCTCGCTCGTTCCGGACGTGGCGCTCAACGACACCACCACCTGGGCCGAGTACACGCGCGACGAATACGCGTCGGGCGTCCTCACCACCGCGTCGTGGCTCTACCGCTTCCCCACGCAGCGCTCGCGCGTGAATCAGTTCTGGAACACCTTCCTCTGCAAGAGCTTCGCGCCTCCCGCTGGAGCCGCGGTTCCCGCTCCGGAAGACAGCTGCAACCGAGACAACAACCTCGCCACGCGCTGCGGCTGCTCGTACTGCCACGCCACCATCGAGCCGGTGGGCGCGCACTGGGGCCGCTTCGGTGAGCGCAACGCGACGTTCCTCGACCCCAACGTCTTCCCGCGCGTGTCGGCCAAGTGCCGCGACTGCGCGCTGGCGGGCAACACCACCTGCGACAACGAGTGCGGCAACTACGTGATGCAGGCGTTCGACGGAGAAGGCGCGCAGTCGCTCGGCTTGCTCCGCACGTACCTGTACCGCACGGAAGATGAAGAGCCGAACATCGCGGGCGGCCCCAGGCTCCTCGTCGAGCGCATGATGCAGACGGGCGATCTCGAGAAGTGCGCGGTGAAGAACGCGTGGAACCACCTCCTGGGCCGTCCGATGACGACCGAGGAAGAGCACCTCTACATGAGCAAGCTCGTCGACCAGTTCGCGATGAGCAACCACAACTTCAAGCACCTCATGATCACCATCATCCAGACCGACGCGTACCGGAGGGTCGACTGATGAACTCGCGCTTCTTGTTGTCCGCGCTCGCGGTCGTCGCCATCAGCGCCTGTACGAAGGCGCCGACGGGCTCTGAGCAGCCCGGCTCGCTCACGCCAGTCGAGCTGCCCACCGACCACCCGAACATCAACCCTCTGCCTGACCCGGAGATGAACGGTGGTCACGCTGGCCGCGCTCCGCGTCGCATCTCGGTCGCGCAGCTGAAGACCAGCATCATCACCGTCACTGGTCGCCAGTGGTCGCAGATCGACAACCTCGCCAGCTCGCTCGGCCAGGCCGACTACGCCATCACGGTGAGCGACGCGACGGAGCCCAACCTGGTGTTCGCCAAGTTCCTCGAAGACGGCGCGCGCGAGGTCTGCCTCAACGCCGCTCGCGACGACCTGGCGAAGATGACGCCCGACACCCGCGTGTTGTGGCCCGACGTGCCGGGCGCTCCGCGTGACTTCACGACGCTCGACGACACGACCATCGGCAACAACTTGAAGACGATGTCGATTCGCTTCTGGGGCTCGCCGTTCGATGACGCCGAGATCACCGCGTGGACCGAGACGTTCAAGAAGGTCGCTGCCCGCGCCAAGACGGCCAACCGCCCCGAGCAAGCGTGGGGCTCCATCTGCGTGGCGATGATGACCGACCCGCGCTTCATCACCTACTGAGCTGAGGACCTGAGCCCATGAAAAAAGACCAATCGCCGTCGCTCCAGGGAGCTTTGGCGCGACGCACCTTCATGAAGGCGGCTGCTGGCTTCGCCGGCACCACGCTCTTCGGTGGCGTCACGTTCAAGGCGTTCGCGCAGATGTCGTCACTCGCGCCCGCTGACCACTGCTTCGTCTTCGCGTACTTCAACGGCGGGTGGGACGTGTTGCTCTCACTCGACCCGCGTGACCCGGCGGTCTTCACGCCGGAGCGCATCAGCGAGACGCGCATCCTCCCCGGCTACTCGCTGTTGTCGAACGACGCGTCCTTCCCGACGAACGTCGTGCGGCCGCAGGGCAGCAACATCGACTTCGGTCCTGCCATCGGTCGCATGGCGAACCACTTCGATCAGATGGCGATCGTCCGCGGCGTGAACATGAACACCGTCGCTCACGAAGTGGGCTTCCGGTACTTCCTCACCGGCAAGGAGCCCAACGGCTCGGCGGCGCGCGCGTCTTCCACCGCGACCGAGATCGTCGGCCAGTTGAAGCCGAGCGTTCCGGTGCCGAACGTCGCGTACAACATCGAGACCTACAACGATCGGTACCCCGGCTACGCGAACGCGCTGCGCGTCTCGTCGAGCAACGATCTGTTGCTGACGCTCGCTCCGTCGCCGACTGCGCTCGACTCGGAGATCGAACGCGAACTGGTCGACATGCACGGCCGCCGCATCTCGTGCGAAGCCGATCTGTACGACAGCCGCGGCCTCGTGAAGCAGTACCGCGAGAGCCAGGCGCAAATGCAGACGGTGCTCTCGGCGCAGCTCGATCGCTACTTCCGCTTCGAAGACAACACGGCGGATACGGCGGCGATGCGCGCTGAGAAGGCGGCCCTGCGCACGCTGTACGGCCTGCGTCCGGAAGGCGGCAACGATCCACGCACCTCGGCGGCGGCTCGCGCGGCGCTCGTGGCGACGGCCTTGAAGCGTGGCGTCTCGCAGTGCGTTTCGATGAACATCACCGGCGGTCTCGACACGCACTTCGGCACGCAGCTGACCCACGCGCAGAACCAGCGCACGGGTTGGAACGCGCTCGCCGATCTCGTCACCGACCTCAAGGCGTCGCCGCATCCGTCAGGCGGCACGTTCATGGAGCACACGACGATCCTGATCTTCTCGGAGTTCTCACGCACTCCGTTGATCAACGCGTCGGGCGGCCGCGATCACCACATCACCAACTCGTGCATGCTGCTCGGCAAGGGCATCAAGCACAACACGGTGTTCGGCAAGAGCGGCGACGTCGGCCTCTCAGCGGGCGTCATCGATCACCGCACCGGCGCGCCGAGCGCGACCGGTGAGCAGATCCTCCCCGACCACGTCATCGCCACCGTCATGAAGGCGGCGAACATCGATTACTCGATCACGCGCGTCGAGCCGCTGGCGGGTCTGCTGGCCTGACGCAACGGCGTCGCCCAGGGGGCTTTGCCCGGCCGACGGCGGAGCTACACTTCGCGGGTGCGCATGCGTTCCTCTCGCGGTCTCGTCTTGTCCGTCGTGCTCGTGCTGTTTGGGTGTGAAGAAGTCACCACGCTCGAGCCGCTGAACCCTGATTCGTTCGACGCGGTTCAGCTCACCACGATGCTCGAATTGTCGGCCGCGCCGGCGTTCGCCGATGAGCGCGGCGGCGGCGTGTTCGTCGATCTCGCCGGCCGCGTGGTTCGCGTTCGTCCCAATGGAGATCGCGGCGTCATCGAGGCGCACCCCAGCAATCAGATTCTCCCGGGGCCTGCGTTCGGCGTGTGGGCGCTCGGGCCGTCCAACTCGCTGGTCGCCACGTCGCGCGGGCTGTTCGTCGCCGATCAAGGCTGGCTCATCACGCCGCCGTGGCAGCTCCCTGCTGAAGGCGTGAAGGCCACTGCGCTCGATGGAGACGGCGTGGCGTGGATCGTTCACGACACGGGCTTGTTCCGCCTCGAACGCGGCGCGCTGAAAGAGTTCAAGCTCGCCGACGCGTCGCTCACCGGCATCACGGCCATCGCTTCGGCTCCCACGCTCGACGCTTCGCCGGGCATCTGGTTCGCGCGCGATGGGAAGCTGTTCGCCGCCTCGAAGACCAGCGTGACCGAGTACCGCGTGCGCGACTCGGGTCTGAGCAATGACACGCTCGCCGGAGGAGTGCTCGGGCTGGTCGGCATCGCTCCCGCGAAGGACAGCGGCGGAGAGCTGTGGGCCATCACCAATCGCTCGCTGCTGCTCTACACGGGCACGTCGTGGCGTGAATACACGCTGCCGTTCTCTCCGCGCCGCATCATGGGCGCGGGCCGCTACGCGTGGCTCGAGGCGGGCGACGCGGTGTACCGCTACGACGGAGATCGCCGCTCGTGGTCGGAAGCGAAGGGCCTCGCGTCGAGCCCCACGCTGGTCGCGGTCGACGCTGCGGGCAACGCGTGGGTGCGCGTCGATACGCAGATGATCAGCATCGCTGCGAGCAACCTCCCACGCGTGCGTGGCCTCTACCAGGGCGCGCGGGTGTTCGACGGTCAGCTGGTGCTCGAGACCTCGCTGCCGGTGAGCGTGACGCCGAGCTCGGTGAACTGGACGCTCGATGGCGTCACCGTGCACGAGCTCGATCTCACGAAGGGAACGGTGGGCGCGGGGCCAACGGCCGATTTGCGCTTCTTCTCGCTCGGCGGCGCGGAAGTGAGCGGCGTGCTCAAGCCCGTGTCGTTCGCCACGCTCGAGGACGGGTGGCACACGCTGACGGTGACCGCGACGGTGGACGATCAACCGCTGGTGCGCAAACTCCACTTCGAGTTCCGCGGCGCGGAGAACTCGGTCGTGAGCTGGGATCGCGACATTCGGGAATTGGGGGTCGCGCGGTGCAGCAAGTGCCACGCGACGGGCACCACGCCGGAACTCATCACCTACGACCAGTGGCGCACCAACGCGGCGCTCATCGCAGCGGCGGTTCGCGAGTCGCGCATGCCCGCCGATGGTCCGCTCGATTCCGCGGGCATCGCCGCCATCGTGCGCTGGGTCAACGGAGGAGCACAGCCGTGAAGACGTTCTGGCGTCACGCAGTTCTCGTCCTCGCGTTCGTGCTCGTGGGCTGCGACGCCACCATCACGGCGCCTCCCAAACCCCCGCCTCCCGTCGATCCCTGCATCGGGCTCCCGCCGATGAGCGCCATCATCGTCCCCGACACGATTCGCGTGAACGGAGCCGCGACGGTCACCGCCTCCGGAGGCAGCGGCCGCTACTCGTACGCCATCAGCAACGCCATGCCTGCGGGCACCCTGTCCGGCTCGCGCTTCGTCGCTGGACTCGCGCTCGGCACCGACACCATCACCGCCTCTGATGACTGCGGAAACTTCGCGACCATCTCGGTCGAAGTGACTGCCGCGTTCGAAGTGCAGCCTGAGCGTGCAGCCGTCGCTCCGAACACCAGCTTCACGATTCGCGTCATGGGGGCGCGTGGAACGCCGACGTTCACCGCGCAGGGCGGCTCGTTGCTGTCGGGCGGCAGCATCACCGCGGCGGGCGTGTACACCGCGGGCGCAGGCCAGGGCACCGACGTGGTCCTGGTGCGCGATTCGCAAACTGGAGATCAGGCGGCGGTCGTCATCACCGTCTCTCCGAGCGCGAACTTCCGGCCCGGTTCAGCGCGGCTCGCGTTGCCGACGGGCACGTTCATTCCGCTCGAGACGCTCGACGGCACCGGCGTGGTGACGTGGTCCATCACCTCGATGCCGGCAGTCGGCACCATCGAGTTGCGGCCCACGGGAGCGGTGTACGTCGCGCCGGCGTCGCCTCCTTCGAATCCGACCGTGACGCTGCAGGCGCACGACGAGCTGCTCAACACCAACGCCACCGTCTCGCTGCGCGTGCTCACCGAGCTCGAGCGCCCGGGAATCGTCGCGCAGGGTCGTCGCACCGACGTCGCGACGCTGGTGAAGGGCGACTTCGACGGCGACGGCATCGAAGACGTCGCGCTCGGCGTTCCGGAAAATGACCTCACGCGGCCTTCGGGTGGAGCGGTGTTCATCTTCAAGGGCGC
>JAEUJS010000123.1 GCA_016792935.1 Archangium sp.
CGAGAAGATGCTCTACGACAACGCGCAGCTGCTCCACCTGCTCGCCGAAGCGTGGCTCATCGCGCCGCGACCGCTGTGGAAGCAGACCGCCGAGCGGCTCGTCGAATGGCTCACGCGCGAGATGACGTCGAGTGAGGGCACGTTCTTCGCGGCGCAAGACGCGGACAGCGAAGGTGAAGAGGGAAAGTTCTTCGTGTGGACGCCTGCAGAGATCCGCACCGCGCTCGGGAACGACGCCGATGCGGAGCTGATCTGTCAGTACTTCGACGTCACGCCCGCCGGCAATTTCGAGGAATCGAGCTCGAGCGTGCTGAGCGTGAGCGACGCGCGCATCGGAGACGCACGCATCGAGGCGCTGCGCGTGAAGTTGTTCGAAGCGCGCAGAAAACGAATCGCCCCCGGCCTCGACGACAAGGTCCTGGCGGGGTGGAACGGCCTCACGATTCGCGGTCTCGCGATGGCGGCCACCGCGTTCGAGCGCGACGACTGGGCGCAGCTCGCAGCACGCGCTGCCGAAGCCTTCGCGACCGGAACGCTGAAGCGCACGCCGGTCTCATCGATCGGACAGTCGGCGCCCAGCGCGATGTCTCGCGCGAACGCCGCATCGATCGCACAGTCGGCGCCCAGCGCGGTGTCTCCCGCGAACGCCCCTGCGGGAGAGGGCTGGGGTGAGGGAGTGACCCAACCGCTGACCGCGATGCTCGAAGACTACGGAGATCTGATCAGCGGTCTCGTCGCCCTCTTCCAGCGAACCCAGGACGCCCGTTGGCTCGCGCGCGCAGAAGAGCTCGCCGACACTGCCTACGACACCTTCTGGGACGCGCAGAAGTCCGCCTGGCGAGCAGCTCCGAAAGACGCGTCAGATCTCGTCGTCACGCCGTACGCAGTGCACGACAACGCGTTCCCTTCAGGTGCCTCGACGCTCACCGAAGCGCAGGTCGCCCTCACCGCCCTCACCGGCCGGCCTCGTCACCTCGAGCGCGCGCGCATCTACCTCGAGCGCATGCGTGAAGAGGCGCTGCGAAATCCGCTCGGCTTCGGTCATCTCTTGATCGCCGCCGATCTCCTCGTCGACGGCTCAGCCGAGCTCACATTGATCGCGGATCCAGAGCGACTCACCGCCTGGCGCACACGACTCGCGAAATACTGGCTGCCGACGCTCTCCGTCGTCGCGCATGCGCGTGGAGCAAGAGCGCCTGCCGTCCTCGACGAGCTGCTCGCTCAGCGCGGAGGAAGCGGCGCCTTCCTCTGCCAACACTTCTCATGCCGTCTTCCGGTCGAATCCGATGAAGCGCTCGAGAAGCTCGTCGCTCCGTTCGGAATCAACCCGAGCGGTTGATGCCCATGCGCCGTCGCAGCGTGCCGACGAGCATGAAGAACATGTGGGTGGTGCCGAGCGCCAGGAGATCGTTGTCCTTCACCGGCAGGTGACCCTTCACGCGCACCGAGTTGACGAACACGCCGTTCGCCGCGCCGAGATCTTCGATGGTGGCGTTACCGCCGACCCAGTGCAGCTTGGCGTGGCGCTTGGACACCGTCGGCTCGTCGATGATCACGTCGCAGTCGACCGAGCGACCGATCACGAAGCTGTCGAGCGAACTCAGCGGAGGCAGCGTCGCCACCCACAGGTCTTCGAAGTCGAACACGCCTTTGGGCTTCGCAGGCTTCGAAGGATCCGCGATGGGCCGGGTGGACAACGTCTCGGTGCGAACGCCCGCCGGCAATGGACGCTGCACGAGCACGAACGCGCCGAGCTGCTTCTCGAGCGCCGCCTCGTCGAGACGCGCAGTCAGTTCCTTCAGCTCGCGAACGCTGAGCGTCACTTGACCACCTTGGGCCGAGGCGCCGCGGCGCGCTCGGTGATGACCGATTCCGCGGGCCGCACCAGCGAGTTCGCCGGCACCGAGCGCGTCAGCACCGCGCCCGCCATGATCTTCGAGCCGTCTCCCACGTGAATCGGGCCGAGCAACGTCGCTCCGGGGCCGACGTGCACGTCGCGTCCCAGCGTCGGGGCTCCCGTTTCCTTCGTCTCGGGGTCGACGCCCTCTCCGAGCGTGACGTTGTGAAAGAGGATGCAGCCCTCTCCGACGACCGCGCGGTGGCTGAGCACGAGGCCCGTGCCGTGAACGATCGAGATGCCATGGTGAATGGTGGTGTTCCAGTGCACTTCGGCGCCGTAGAGATGACGAATCAACCGGCTCGCGACCTGCGGGAGCAGCGGAATGCCGGCGTCGCGAAACAGCGCCATGGTGCGCATCGCGAGGCTCATCTGAAAACCGATCTTGGTGACGGCGTCGATCGGCAGGCGAATCAGCGGGCGCTCATCGCCGTGGTACTTCGAGCGGTAGCGCTGCACCGACGCGTAATCGGCGCGCACTGACTTCGCCCAGGTGAGGAGTGGGTTGGGCATCGTTGCTCATGGTGTATGACAGTTTTCACGCGTCATGCCACTCCGCCTCTCGGTCGTCGTCTCGACGTTCAATCGCCTCCCGATGTTGCTGGAGCTGCTCGACGCGCTCGGGCGACAGACGATCTCTGCATCGATGTACGAGGTGGTGGTCGTCGACGACGGCTCACGTGAGGCGGTTGAGCCGATCCTCAGCAAGCGCAACGATCCTTTTCGCCTCACTGTCATCTCGCAGGCCAACGCCGGAGCCGCCGCCGCGCGCGACGCGGGCATCCAGAGCGCTCGCGGCGAGATCGTGGTCATCACCGACGACGACATGCTCGTGCCCGCTGAGTTCCTCGCGGAGCACCTGAAGGCCCACGACGCGGGGAACACGCTGGTGCTGGGTCACATCGGCGCCGACGAGTCACTCGGCCACAAGCCGCTCTTCGAACGCTTCCACGCTGATCAGCTCGCGCGCTTCGTGGCGCGCTTCAGAGACAACCCGACGGCCGTGCGCGGAGTGATGGTGTGCACCGGCAACGTCTCGTTCCGTCGCTCGGAATATCTGAACGTCGGCGGCTTCGATCGCTCGCTGGGCCGCAGTGAAGATCGCGAGCTCGGCGTGCGGCTCCAGAAGCAGGGAGCGAAGCTGTACTTCGCCGAAGCCGCGCGCTGCACGCATCGCAGCGAGCACACCGATCTCGAAGTGTGGATGAAGCGGAACTTCAACTACGGCGTGTACGACTCGCGCATCCACCACAAGCACCCCGATCGCCTCGACGCAGATCCGTGGCACTTCTGGTTCCTCGTCAATCCCGTCTCGCGTGCGGTGTTGATGGCGTCGATCGCCTCTCCGCGTGTGGGCGGGCTGCTCTCGCGCGTCGCGTACAAGACCGCCGAGGTGGTGGGAGAAGCGCGCACTCTCGTTCCGCTCGCCGAACGCGTGGCCATCGCAGGAGCGACGCTGAGCTACGGCCTCGAGTATTTCCGTGGCGTCAGAACGGAAGCGGGGAGCGCGGTGAAAGCGCTGTCCGAGCTTGGCGCTCACGCGTGGAAGCGCGCTACGAAGTGAGACGTGACGACGCGGGCGGCGGTCATCTCGGTGGTGGTGCTCGCCGCGTGTGCACAGCCGCCGATGCCTGAGCCCGAGGTCGATGCGCTCGAGATCCTCGGCAAGGACGGCTGGCTGCTCCTCGCCAACGCCAACGTCGAGGCGCCGCTGGGCTTCGTGTCGCTGCGAAACAACGGGCCGAAGGCACGCGCGATCGTTCCCGAGGTCACGCAGGGCACCAGCGCCTGCAACCCGCTCACGGAGTTCGAGCTCGGTCCTGGAGAGCTCGCCAGCATTCGCCCGCGCTGCTTCTTCGAGCTGAAGATCATGCAGCTGCGAATCACCAGCGGCTCGTCGGTCGGCACCGCGCGCGTGACGTTTCCCCCCATCGTCTCGAATCCGGTCTTCCCCGACCCCACGATGCCGGGCATGCCCGACCCGCTCGAGTGCGCCGTGGTGGGGCCACCCTCTCCG
This sequence comes from Archangium sp., assembly GCA_016792935.1. GTDB lineage: Bacteria > Myxococcota > Myxococcia > Myxococcales > Myxococcaceae > Archangium_A. The sequence goes on from JAEUJS010000123.1 coordinate 3,915, forward strand.
ATGTTCGCGACGTTCGGAGGTGTCGCGCCCGGCGGCGTCGCGAGCCAGTCGATCCCCATCTTCAGAAACGACGCGCGCTGTCAGCTGGAGTTCGAGCTGCCTGACGCAGGACCGTTTTCCGTTCGAAATGTCGGTGGCTCCGTGTCGGTCGAGTTCCGTCCCACCGAGTGGGGCACGCAGTCGTTCGGCGAGCTGACGATCAAGGCGACGCCTCGCTTCGTCGGTGAGCCGTTCCGCGTGCTGCTCAACGGAACGTCGGCGCCGCTCTGCCCGAGCGAGACGCGCACGTGCCCCACCGTCGAGCGCGACACGATCTACCTGAGCACCTTCGACGCGCTCTTCCGCATCGGGCCGAACGACCAGACCGCGCAGCGCGTCGGCCCGTTTCGCGATGCGGAGACGGGACGCGGCGTTCCGGTGCGAGACCTCGCCGTTCTGCCCGATGGCCGACTCGTGGCGATCGCCGGCTGGCTGTTCGAGGTCGATCCCACCACGGGCTGGATGCGGGAGCTCTTCCCCGTCGGGAGTCCCTCGGCGATCGACACGCTCCCCGATGGCCGCATGGTGATCGGAAACACCGGCGCGTCGATCCTCACGCAGACTGGACACGTCACCGTGCTCTCGAGCAGCGTGCAGCTCTCGGGCGACTTTGCGGTCGCTCCCGATGGCCGCGTGTTCGCGACGATTCGAAGCGGGAACACCGACACGCTCGCGACGCTCGATCTCGCCACCGGCGCTTTTCAGACCGTCGGGCCGCTCGCTGAGTACGACGTGTGGGCGCTCACCTTCCGCGGCGCTTCGCTCGAGGGCTTCACCGGCCACGGCACACGCATCGTCATCGATCCACAGACCGGAGCGACGTTGAGCAACACCAGCGTGCCCGGCGAGTGGACCGGCGCCGCGGTGTGGCATTGAGCTAAGCGCTCTTCGCGCTCTGTCGCTTGAGCCCCATCGGCACGTAGAGCGCCCACGGGATCACGTAGAAGACCGTGAGGTACCAGTACTGCACGAGGTAACGGTGGCCGTGCCCGAGATGCACTCCGCACCACAGCGTGTCGAGGAGCGCGAACGGCACGGTGAAATAGAACGACAGCGCGATCGCCATGCCGAGTGCGCGCTCGGGTTTCTGGCGGCCGATGATGCGCCACCCGAGCCAGAACGTCGGAGGCACCAGCAGCGCCGTGCCGATCGCCACCAAGAGCGTCGAGTACTGCTGGTAGTAGTCGGGCAACCCCACGACGAAGAAGCCGGCCCACGTGAGCACTCCGCTCACGAGCAACTGCGCGTGCGTCTTCGGCTTGAGGCCGGTCATCGATTCGGCCAGTTGTTCCACGGCGAGGGGGGATCTCCAGCGACGAGCGCGTTCAAGAACGCGAGCAACGCAGCGCGCTCATCGGACTTCACGGACGAAGGGAGATGGAGATCGACCACCGCCTCGAGCGTCGCGAACGAGCCGTCATGTCCATACGGCGCCGTGCGCGAGACGTTGCGCAAGGGCGGCGTGCGAAATGCGAACTCATCTTCTGCGCTCGGCAGCGGAATGGTGCCGGTGCTCGACTTGAAGTGACTCTGCATGAGCGCGGCGAGTCCCTCGGCGCGCCCGCGATCATTCGTACTGAAGCGCTCGAGCCGATGAAACGCGCCGTCGCTCAACATCGGCCCTGAATGGCATTCCACGCAGCCAGCAGCGACGAACACGCGCAGGCCTTCACGCTCGAAGCCGCTGAGCTTCGTCGTGTCGCCATCGATGAACTGATCGAGCCTTCCGGGCCGCACTGCCAACTTGCGTTGGTACGCCTCGAGCGCCTTCCCGACATTGGCGGCCACGGTGTCGACCGCCACGCGATCAGCCTGCGCCATCGCTTCCCACGCGGCGTCTCCGGGCTTTCCCCGCGCGGGGAAGCGCTGCGAGTCCTGCAAGTCGGGCAGCGCGCCGAAGAGCGCTTCGTACTTCTCGCGATGACTGAGCGCGACGCGATGCGCGATCTCGAGGCGCGTGAAGTCCATCTCCTTGTCGTTCTCGAACGCGAGCATCGGCTGCGACCACAACGAATCAGCGCGGCCGTCCCACATCTGCCACTGCATGAAAGCCGACGTCAGCAGCGAGGGGCTGTTGCGAGTCACCACGGCCAGCCCCGTCGAGACCGCTTCGCCGTCGGTGAAATACAGCTCGGGCTCGTGGCACGTCGCGCAGCGCACCTGCTGATTGCTCGAGAAGCGCGCGTCGAAGAAGACGACGTGACCCAATTGCGCCGCGCTTTGATCGTCGGCGACGGGATTTTCGGCGGACGGAGGCAGCGCTTCCGGCAGGCGCATCGCGCTGACCTGCTCGCATTGAGAGGCCGTCAAGCCGATGACACGCGGACATTCGGCACACGCCGAGAGCACCGTTGCAGCGGTGAGAATCGCGGTGCTACACGCGCTCGCCCTGTTCCCCAGCCACTTCATGCGCGCTCTTTCTCACACCCTCCTCTCGGTCGCATCTCTCTCGCTCGTCCTCTCGTGCTCCGCCGGAACCGTCAGCGAGCCCCTGCCCGTCACCGGCGCACCGCCCGACCTGGGTGGTGGTGAGCAGTCGGCCACGTCCGTCGAGCCCGTCGCCGAAGACGGCTCGATGCCGGCGTGGACGGCCGCTCCTGCCATGGGTGACGTGCAGTTCGTCGCCAACCGCGACAGCGTGATCCTCGTGCTGCCCGAGGTGATGGGCGCGCGCGACTACCGCGTCTTCCGCGTGCCCGCTGGAGTGAGCGTCAGCGCGATGGGCGCCGGCGAGCAGGTGAACGGCACCGTCATTCACTGCGCGGGGTACCGGCAGCGCAACGACAAGTTCACCGGAACGCGCGAGCTGTTGCGCGTGGTCGAGGTCACCAACCTCGAGGGCCCGACGACGCTGGTGGTCGAGGCGATCGAGTCGGCGTGCCCGTACTCGGGAGCGATGGCTCCGGTGCACCAGAACATCCAGGTCACCATCGACGAGGTGATTCCCGCCGATCGCATTCGCTTCTCGCTCTTCACGCCCGATGAGATCCGCACGCGCTTCGGCAGCCTGGTGCTCAACGGTCACGGCCCGGGTCCGACGCTCGGCATGCAGGGCGCGACCACGGCTCCGAAGGTCCTCGCGCGCACGGCGGTGCGGGTGACGCCGACGGGCAAGACCACGCCGCGCACCAGCGAGTTCTTCGACGACTTCGACGGCACCAGCGGCGCGCTCACCAGCAAGGGCATCGCTGAAGACGCCGACCGCGCGTACAAGAAGGGCCGCTGGCTCAACAACACGAAGTGGGACGTCTTCATCTACAACGACCACGAAGACATGGCGCAGCTCAGCGAGGAGCGCGGGCTGTTGCACGTCACGCTCCCCGACTGGGAACAGGACGTGTTCTCGACGGTGGTGATGGTGCCGCGCAAGCCGGCGCAGCTCTCGGACACCAGCTACCTGCACCTCACGTTCGAGGTCGCGAGCGATGCGACGTCGCGGCGCTATTGGTGGGTCGGCGTCTGCGGCGCTCCGACGGCGGGGCAGACGTTCGACGCGATGGGGCACTTCAAGGGCCACCTCGTGCAGACCTCGTTCTTCTACGAGCCCGACGGGCTCAACACCTCGACCGACAATTGGAACTGCCTGCAGTTCTTCCCCCGAGACGGATCGCCGTTCGAGCTGGGGCCGAGCAACACGCGCACGCAGAGCGACATCCGCGTGATGGTGAACAAGCCCAACGCGCCGATGCGCGACAACGTGGTGAACGTCTCGCCTGCGCAGTACGACGAGTTCGCGGCAGCGCCGAGCTGGTTCCGCATGCAGAACGCGACCGGCACGCTGGGTGACGGAATCCTCGACGATCAGCTGCTCATCTCGCCGCGTGCGCGCTTCGACGCGTTCATCAAGCGCGATCGCATGGTGCTCTACGTCAACGGCAAGCAGCGCCTGTGCAACGACTTCCCGAGCTCACCGCTCACGATGCCCGAGGCCGCCGTCGCGTTCGGCCAGGTGCTGTACCACACGGCCGCCGAGCGCCTGGAGTTCAGCCGCGACTACGACGATCGCACCGGCCAGCGGTACTACCTCGAGAACGCTCCGTACGTGGACGAGCGCGATTGGGACAACGTGGGCTTCGAGTCGAACGTCGCCATGCCGACCGACTTCGACGCCGCCCAGTGCTACCGGGCGCCCTGACGTGTTCGGCGCGCTCGGCAACGCGTGGAAGAAGCTCTCGCGTGATCTGAAGGCGGGAAAGTCTCCCGTCGAGGTCGCGGCGAAGAGCGCGCGTTACGCCGCTGAGCTCGCCAGCGCGAAGGTGTTCCTGCGCGGGGTGCAGGAAGTCGGTGAAGGCGTGCGCACGCTCGAGCGGCCGCGCATCGACAACCAGGGCTTCTTGTCCATCGGCGCGCACACGCTGCTGCGGAGCGTGAACGTGCCCGTCGAGCTCGCCACCAGTGCGGGCGCGCGGCTGAGCATCGGAGCGGACTGCTCGATCAACTACGGCGTGTCGATCGGCTGCACCGAATCGATTCGCGTCGGAGCTCGCTGCCGGCTCGGCCCCTACGTGATGATCGTCGACACCGCGTTCCACGAGCTGCTCGATCGCAGCAAACGCCCGCCCTCGCAGCCGGTGGTGATCGAAGACGACGTGTGGATCGGCGCGAAGGCGTCGATCATGCCGGGCGTGCGCATCGGTCGTGGTTCGGTCGTCGGCACGGCGGCGGTGGTGACCAAAGACGTGCCTCCGTTCTCGGTCGTCGCCGGAGTTCCGGCGAAGGTCGTCAAGACGCTCGACGCCTCGAAGTTCGTCGCCTCGCGGCCTGGTGACTGAAGTGCTGACCGCTCAGGCAAAGCGGCTTCGTGCGTTCGATACGGCGACGAAGCAGTTCGGCCGCGAAGTTCTGATCGAGCTCGAAGCGATTCGAGGCGACGTCGCGGCCGAACGCACGCTGTGGCGAAGCGTCGTCGATCGGCTCGGCGCCCTGAAGACGGCGCACGGGTTTTCGAACGTGTGGGAGTTCGTCGCCGAAACACTCGTGCTCGAGGGCTTCGGACGCAAAGACCTGCCGTTGATCGATCAGGCCGGAGCGACGAGCGAAGAAGCGCGTCGGTGGTCGGATTTCATCGTGGATCGCGCCCGCGAGCGCCAAGCGTCTTCGCGAGGATCAGCAGGTACTTCGGATCGTTCACGAGGTAGCGGCGCCAGAGCCGGCGCGGCTCCTGCCCGAGGCGGAAAAGCCACTCCAGCCCGGCCTTCTGCATCACCACGGGGGCGCGCTTCACGGTCCCGGCGATGAAGTCGAGGCTCGCTCCGATGCCGAGGAGCACGGCTGGCTTCACGCGATCTGCAATGCGGTGAATCAGCAGCTCCTGCTTCGGAGCGCCGAACGCCATCAACACCAGGTCTGCGTTCGCCTGCTTCAGTTTGTGAGCGATGTCGTCGAGCTGGGCGGCGTCATCGAGCTTCACCATCGGAGCGTCGGTGTAGACGACATCGGTCTTCCACTTTTCATGCGCGATCTGCGCCGCCTTCTCCGCGACACCGGGGCCTGCTCCGAGAAATGCGACGCGCCATTTCTTGCGCCCGGCGAGCTCGAGCAGCGGACCAGCGAGATCCGACCCAGAGATCTTCTCGGGCAGACGGTGCTCGAGCAGACGCGACGACCACACGACAGGCGTTCCATCAGCGAGCGAGAGCGACGCCTTCGCGTAGGCGGCTTCGAACTCGGGGTGATCTTCGACGGTGACGATGTGATCGACGTTGGGCGTGAAGACGAACCCGCCCTGCCTGGCGTTCACCAGGCCCTCGATGCGCTCCAGCGCTTCGGAGAACGTGAGCACGTCGATGGGAACTTTGCCGATGGTGAGCCGCTTCGCCGTCACGCCGCCCCTATGGTACGCGCGGGGCATGGCAGGCAATGAAGAACGACTCCGCGGCCTGGTGCGCGGAGCGTTGAGGCGGGTCGGCGGCATCGATGGCCTCGCCTATCGCGCGGGTGACGCGCTGCCGACCGTCGCGCGCCAGGCGCTCTTGAAGCGCGCGGTGAAGGACCTGCACGTGACGTTGTGTCTGCACCGCGTCGCCGATCGTCCGCGCGCGACCGACTGGCAGCCGGCGCTGTGCATGAACGGGCGGAACATCAGCGAGCTCACGCATGCGCTGCTCGATGCCGAAGCGCGCGTGACGGTGACCTTCGACGACGGCTATCGCGACGCGGCGGAATGGATCTCGGCGAACGCTGCGCAGTTTCCGTCGGTGGAGTTCATCTTCTTCGTGTGCCCGGAGAAGGCCGAGCGTCGCGCCGGCTTCCGGTGGGATCTCGTCGAGCAGCGCGGTGTCGATCACGCCGACGAGCTGATGTGGAAGGTCCCGGAGATCGACTCGGAGAACGCGCGCGAAGAGCTGAAGAAGTTGAGCGGCGAGCTGTCGACGATCGAGGAACTGCGCGCATTGGCGAAGCTGCCCAACGTGAAGCTCGGCAATCACACCAACCTGCACCTCTCCTCCGCTCGCTTCCCTGATGACGTGGTGCGCGAAGACTTCCGTCGCTCCACCGCGGCGTTCGAGCGGCTGTTCGGCAGGCAGAAACACTTCGCGTTTCCGTTCGGAACGCCGGGGCATCACTTCACGCAGAAGCACGTCGACTGGCTGCGCGAGCTCGGCTCGTTCACGATCTGGACGACCGAGGCGCGCCCGCATCGAAACACCGAGAGCGGAGTGCTCCCGCGTTTCCCGGTCGATGGCCGTCGAGAGGCAGCGGCGCTCGCAGCGTGGATCGCGACGCGTTCGGCCGACTTCCGAGTGCGCGGCTCGAAGTTCCGCTTCTAACGGCGTGGGGCGTGACGAAGGCTCCGACCAATTGTCAGAGCTTCACCGGCTCCATCGCCTTGCGCAGCACACCGAGCAGCGCATCGGCCTGCGCCTTCGGCATCGCGCCGCTCGCGCCGAGCGAGACCAGCGTCGCTTCGACCACCTCAGCGAGCACCTTGATCCGCGCCGTCTGCACGTCGTTGCGCTTCTTCTCGACGTGAATCTGATTCGCGAGCGTGCCCATCGAATCGACCGAGGCATCTGCCT
>JAEUJS010000136.1 GCA_016792935.1 Archangium sp.
GGGGCGATGACCCAGGGGCTGGTTCCCGCACCACCTCCCCCGCTCGGCCGCAAACACCCAGCACGAGGCAGATCTCACCGCGGCAGGGCCGTTGCACTCCTGCTGCACCATGCTGAACATCGCGCTCACTGCTCTCCTCGCCGCCGCCCCGCCGCTGGTCACCGCTGAAGGTGTCACCCTCGACGAAGACGGCAAGAAGCCCTGGGAAGTCCCGTTCATCGGCGCGCAAGTCGATGTGGGTGCACCTGACGGCATCGGCGCCAGCCTCGTCGTGAATCCTGGCCGCTACCTCCGCATTCACGCCGGCGGTCTCAACAACGGCATCGGCAGCGGCGTGCGCTTCGGCGCGACCATCGTCACCTTCCCCGAGATGGCCTTCCGTCCCATCATCGGCGTGGACGTCGGCTACGTGTTCGCCGGAACGGGCGCGTGGTTGCCGCAGCTCATCGAAGACGCAGCGTTCCGCAACGCGATCTCCGGAGTGCATCTCGCCTTCGCCAACGGCCAGGTCGGCTTCGAGGCCGGCAGCAAACACGTCGCTTTCACGCTGCGCGCCGGCATCTCGTACGTGAGCATGACCGCCGCGAATCAAGAGGTCAGCACCGGCGCCAACTCGTCGGTCACCATCAGCGGCATCGCGGTGACCGCGGTCATTCCCTCGGCGCGACTCGGCCTTCTCGTCTGCTTCTAACCCTTCACCGACTCCCCACGTCTGCCCGGCGCGCTCTTCACGTCCCCTCCCCCCGTACGGGGCGCGTCGGAGCAGACATTTTTTTCCGCACACCGAGGTTCCCCCATGCGTCGCCTCCTCCTCCCCGCTCTCTGCTTCCTCTCGCTGTTCGGCTGTGACGACCCCTTCGAGGTGAACGCGAAGGCCGCGTCGGTCTGCCAGCACCTCGAGAATCAGCGCTTCCCCATTCCCGCCGACGTGCGCGCGCAGCTGATGCAGCTGCCGCCCGAGATGCGCCGCGGCTTCGAGGTCTCGCGCGCGTTCGACTTCGACGTGTCCGCGCAGTTGCCGAGCGAGCTGAAGGAACTGATGAAGTCGAACGTGAAGCTCACCTCGGTGAAGATCTCGGCGGCGGAAGGCGCTCCTGACCTGGGCTTCATCGACGAGGCGCACGTCACGCTGCAGCCGCAGGCCGGCTCTGGTCTCGAGTCGCGTCAGTTCGACTACGTGAAGAGCGAGGCAGCGCCGCGTTCGATCACCTGGGCCGGAGACGCGTTCGACGTCACCGCCTACGTCGAGTCGGGCAACTTGCGCTACCTCGTCTCGTTCGTCGGCGACGTTCCGGAAGGCGACGTGGTCGTCACCATTGACGCCTGCGCCGAGGCGAGCGTGAAGCTCGACTACCTCGACCTGTGAATCACTTCGCGATGCCGAGCTGCGTCAGCCCGAACGCCTGCGCCTGCGCATCTTCCTGGAAGCGCTCGTAGCGACCGCTCTTCCCGCTGTGTCCCGCGGGCTGCATCTCGATGTGGAAGTAGAGCGGATTCGCATCGGTCTTCAGTGAGCGCAGGCGCGCGACGTATTTGGCGGGCTCGAAGTACATCACCTGCGAGTCGTTGTAGCTCGAGCGCACCAGCATCGTCGGGTACGCCCTGGCCGCGAGGTTGTCGTACGGGCTGTACGCCTTGAGCCAGTCGTACTCTTCCTTCTTCGCGGGATTTCCCCACTCCTCGAACTCGGTGACGGTGAGCGGGAGCGTGGGGTCGCTCATGGTGTTGATCACGTCGACGAACGGCACGTCGCAGATCACCGCCTTGAAGAGCTCCGGCTCGAGGTTGGTGACCGCTCCCATCAGGAGTCCGCCCGCGCTCGCGCCCTGAATCAGCACGCGATCCGACTTCGCCCACTTCTCCGCGACGAGGAACTTCGTGGCGTCGATGAAGTCGGTGAAGCTGTTCATCTTCTTCGCGAGGCGGCCGTTCTCGTGCCACGCCTTGCCGAGCTCTCCGCCGCCGCGAATGTGCGCGATGGCGTAGACGACGCCGCGATCGAGCAGCGGGAAGAGGGTGGGATCGAACTCGGTGTCGAACGACGTGCCGTACGAGCCGTACGCGGTGAGCCACAGCGGCGCTTCTTTCGGCGTGCCCTTCTTCGAGACGATGGAGATCGGAATCAGCGTGCCGTCTTTCGCCTTCGCCTCGACGCGCGCCGTCTCGTACTGCGCGCGGTCGTAGCCACCGGGTACGGGCATCTCCTTCACCAGCGTCGACTTCTTCTTTGCGAAGTCCCAGCGGTACCAGGTGCCGGGCGTGGTGAACGACGTCACTTTGTAGAGCATCGTCTTGCTGTCGAATTCCGGATTGTCGTCGACCCAGATGGTGTGCACCGCTTCGCTCACCGGAATCGTGGTGCGCTTGTTCGACCGGCGATCGATCACGTCGAGCTCGCTCAGGCCCTTGCGGCGCACCTCGAGGACCAGCTGACCCTTGAACGCAGAAGCGGAGGTGATCATCACGTCGGGATCGTGCGCGACGAGCTGCTTCCAGTTGCTCCGGCCCGGCTTGGCGAACGGAGCGGTCGCGATGCGGAAGTTGCGGCCACCGTCGTTGGTGCGAATCAGGAATTCCTTCCCGTCGTCATCGAGCTCGTATTCGTGCTCGGTGCTGCGCGGCTCGACGACGATCGCGTCGGCCTCGGGCTTCGCCGCGTCGAGAATGCGCACTTCGCTCGCGAGCTGGCTCGACGAGGTGATGAAGACCCACTTCTTCGTCGAGGAACGCGTCACGTAGAGATTGAAGCGCTCGTCCTTCTCTTCGTAGACGACGACGTCGTTCTTCGGATCCGTCCCGAGCACGTGACGCAGCACCTTGTACGGGCGCTTCGCGGCGTCTTCGACCGCGTACCAGATGGTCTTGTTGTCGGCGGCCCACTGCGCGGTCTCGGCGTGCTCGAGGCGATCGGGGAGCACGGTGCCGGTCGCGAGATCCTTCACCTGCAGCACGTATTCGCGGAAGCCGGTCTCGTCGGTCGAGAAGAGCGCGAGCTTCGCGTCGTCGGAGATCTCGACCACCCCGACCTTGAGGTACTTCTTTCCTTCGGCGAGCGCGTTGACGTCGATCACCGTCTCGTCGGCGCCTTTGGGCAGCTTTCGGCGGATGAAGATCGGGTGTTCCTTGCCGGCGGCGACCGAGCGCCAGTACTCGTACGCGCCGTCTTTCACCGGCGGCGTGGAGTCGTCTTCGGCGACGTGCGCGACGATCTCGCCGTAGAGCGTCTTGATGAACGGCTCGAGCGGCTCGAGGAGCTTGTCCTGCGCGAACTTCTCTTCGGCGTTCAGGTACGCCTCGACCTCTTTGTTCCCCTTCTCGCGAAGCCAGAAATACTCGTCGTTGAACGTGTCACCGTGGAGCTCGCGCACGTGCGGCTTCTTCGGCGCGATGGGCGAGCCATCGGCGTACGTCGTCGGAACGGCCTTCGGCGCTGCTTTGCCGGCGTCGTCAGCGTTCGCTGCAACCGGCGCAGTGGGAGTCGTCTTCTCAGTCGGCTTCGTCGGACTCGGGCCCGTCGGAGCGCTGGGCTCCGTGGTCTCAGGCTTCGGACACGCGAGGAAAGCGAGGCACGTCAGGAGGAGTGCAAAGCGCATGACGCGCGTGTAGCTCAGGCGAACGCATGAATCTCGAACTGAGCGGCAAGGTGGTGCTGATCACGGGTGGCACGCGGGGCATCGGTCACGCCATCGCGCGTCGCTGCGCTGAAGAAGGATCGAGCGTCGGCATCTGCGGTCGCACGCGCGAGACGTTGGATAAGGCGGTCGCCGCGTTGTCGGCGCTCGGCGTGAAGGTGCATGGCGAGCAGGTGGACGTGTCGAGCAAGGACGGCGTGGAGCAGTTCGTGGCTGCATCGGCGAAGGCGCTCGGTCGCGTCGACGGGCTCGTGGCCAACGTCGGCGGGTCGTGGGGCGGCGATTTTCTGGAAACCAGCGCGGAGGATTGGGTGCGGACGCTGGAAGCCAACCTCGTTCATGCGGCGCGGTTGATTCGTGCGGGCGCTCCACATCTCGAGAGTGCGGGCGGTGGGAGCGCGGTGATCATCTCGTCGATCTCGGGTTCGCGTCCGGGGCCGCGGCCTCACTACGGAGCGGCGAAGGCCGCGGAGATCTCACTCGCGGCGTCGCTCGGTCGAGAGCTCGCGTCGCGCCGCATTCGCGTCAACACCGTGTCGCCGGGCTCGATCCTGTTCGACGGTGGATCGTGGGCGAAGCGCGCGAAGGATCACCCTGAGCTGATCGCAGGCTTCGTGAAGAACGAATTTCCGTGGGGCCGCATGGGCTCGCCCGAGGAAGTCGCGAACGTCGTGACGTTCCTGCTCTCGCCGAAGGCGAGCTGGGTGAGCGGCACCGACGTCGTCGTCGACGGAGCGCAGAACACGCCCAGCGTCCGCCTCCCGAAGTGAGCAGTGATCATCGCGAAGATCCCTCTCCCGCCCCTGCGGGAGAAGGTCAGGGTGAGGGAGAGTCACAGCTGCACTGAGGTCGAAGCGAGCGAGTGAGATGGCGCAGTGCCCAACCTCGCCGGTGCCCCTCACTTCGCGCGAAGTTCAAGCACTTCACTGATCTGACTTCGCTCGTCGTCGCGAAGCAGCCGACCCCTTCACGCCTGAAAACGTCGGCACGACTCGTTCACGAAAGCACCGTCACGGTCGTTCTGACTGATCGTCACTTCGTGGACCGGCGCGTGTCGTCAGATCGCACGGAGAGCGAAGCTGCACGGGACGAGCACGGAGACAATCGGCCACCTTCGACCTCAGTGCAGTTCGCCGTCGTCTCGCTACTCGACGCGCGCGAGGCCCTTCTCTGCCTCACGTCGCGACAACCCGCTCAAGCGATCGATGTTCTCGTCCACGTACGATCGGATCTCGCGCGGAAATTCCTTCGACGCGGCCCGCAGCGACCAACCGATCGCCTTGCGCAGAAAGAACTCCTTCTCGGCGATCGCCGGCTCGATGAACTCGAACAACAACTCGAGGTCCGTGTCTTCGTGCGACAACACCTGCGCGATGATCGCCGTGCGCCGGAGCCACAGGTGCGGCCCGCGCGACCACTTGCGCAGCGACTTCACGACCTCGGCGCGATTCGTCTTCAGCAACGGCGCAAACCGATGCGTCGCGACCTCATCGACCAGGTCCCACCACGAGCCCTCGGTGATCAACCACTCGTAGAGCGGCACTGCCTCGATCGTCTGAAACGGCCGCGTGTGCTTCA
>JAEUJS010000241.1 GCA_016792935.1 Archangium sp.
GCGGTTGGCCTTTGCGTCCCGCGCAGTCGCAGCCGCTCAGGCGCGCGAGGGCGAGCGCGACGGTGAACAGAGGAACGCGCACGTTCGCCTCAGCTCACTGGAACATGATGCGGTTGTTGGCCTGGTAGCAGATGCTCACGTCGCCGCTCATCGGGTTGACGGCGAGACCCGCCGACGAGCCAGACGCGGAGCCGAGCTGCTGGAAGGTCCAGAAGCCCGCGGCGTTCGGCGTCACCAGCTCGAGCGACGAGCCGTGCATGTGGAGGATGATCGGCCGGCTCTGCACGGCGTTCCACACGAGGTCGCCTTCGTCCGAGCCGCCCGTCGACTCGACGTTGCTGTTCACCGCGGTCGAGGCCGAGAAGGTGGCGTTGAGCGCGACGTCGATCACCGCGCGGCTGTTGCGAATGAGCGAGCGCGTCGGGCTGACGAGCACCTGGTCGCTGCGGCCCGTCATCGAGGGGAGCGTGATGAACGCAGTGGTGTTCGGCGCGGTCCACGAGACGAGCCGCCAGGCGTAGTTGAAGGTCGAGTCGACGCCGTACATCGGGAAGATGTGGCGCCCGGCGGAGTCGATCACCAGCTCGCCCTTCGGCGTCATCTCGTAGCTGGTGTTGAAGGCGGTGATGGTGACCACGGTCTGCGTCCACGTGTTGACGCCCGTGCGCACCGAAATGACCGAGCGAATCGAGTTGGTGCTGCCGCCGGTGGCGTAGAGCACCGTGGGCGTCGTGCCGTTGAGCGCGAGCGACGGAGCTGACGCTTCGTCGCCGGCCTGCGAGGTGGTGTACGGCGTGGCGGTGCTGTCGACGCGCTCGCGGGTCCAGACGGCGCCGTTCTTCACGGCGTAGAACACCTGGTTGTCGCGGACGTAGACGATGTGTGGCGTGCCGTTGGCTTCGACCTGCATCGAGACGAGCGGCCGCACCACGCCGCCGGTGTTGAAGCCCATCGCGTCGACGACCTCGAGGGCCCAGGTCGAGCCGTTCCAGCGGCCGTACATGAGCGCGGGGTGCGTCTCGGTGGTGAAGGCGAGCGCGACGTTGGCGGTCGTGCCCTCGTAGCGGACCTCACAGCCGCCGCCGGAGATCTCGAGCGAGCCTCCGTCGAGCACCGGCATCGGCATGGTGAGGAGCGCCTGCTCGGCGGTCATCGGGCCGCTGGTGGTCGTGCCGTTCGCTGAGGTCACGCGGAAGGAATACGTCACGAGCTGCTCGGTGCCGTCGCGGAGCGTGACGCGCAGGGTGAGCTCGGCGTTGCCGGCCGCGGGGAGCGTCCAGTCGGCGGTGTTGCCGCTGGTGGTGAGCGCGCCGTCGGTGGCGGAGAAGGAGACGCGGGTGATCTTCGTGGCGTCGGCGTGCGCGCGGAAGTGCTCGGTCGCGCCGGAGAGGTACGGGCCGTTGGCGTTCAGGCGCTCGAGGCCGAGGAGGCCCTCGATCTCGGTGTCACCGCGGAGCAGTTCGCTTCCGGGAGCGGTGGGCTTGTCGAGTTGAGCGCAGGCTGCGGCGAGAACGAGGGCGGGGAGGACGATGGACAGACGGGTCATGTGTGTCTCCAGTGGACGGTGGCCTGACCCGGTGGTCGCGGTTGGTGTGCAGCGAAAAAACAGCATTGAGGGTGGTGGTGTTGGCTGGGGTGTGGCGCGCTGCTCGACGCCCGCTTGCCCCTCGGCTTCGGTCGGAATTCGTTCAGTTCACGAATTGGTGAAGCGAAAGGGCCACCTTGTCACGCCCGTGGTCGTCCCCACAGCCACCCACGTGACAAGGTGAGCGCTTTCGATCGACCGATGCGCCCGGTCGTCGTTCGAAGCTCGAGGGGCATGTTCGCGACGCGCAGAAGCCTCTCGCAAACGCCCCCCCCCCACCTCAAAGCAGTTTGAGCTGCGGTTCGCGAAGCTTCAGCGTTCGCGCCAGACTGTGCAGCCACTCACCGCTCTTGAATGTGCGGTCCGTCACATAAAGCGACTGCCAATCGAGCGCGCTGAGCTTCGATCGTTGCTCGGCGTCGAGATCGAACTGCTTCCTCTTTCCGTGCCACGTGTAGCCGTCGCAATGCAGCACAACGCGATGCCTCGGCCACGCGAAGTCGGCGCGGATCACGAAGCGCCCGTTGTCGAAGATGTCGAACTGCAGCTCTGGCGCTGAGACCTTCTGCTTCCGCAGCGCGCGGCGCACTTTCGTTTCGAGCGGCGACTCGGTCGTGATGCCAGCCCGCAGATCAAGGAGGTCGATGATGCGTTGCCCACCTGGGATGAACCGTCGGCGAGACGTGCCGATGTCTTCCTCGAGCTCCTGCTCGAGAAAGGGCCGCCGGTACTGCGCTGAGTCGATCGCGATCTCGAGCGCTTCCTCATCGAGGTCGGGCGCGATGTCGACGAGCGTTCGCGCGAGTGTCGTCGTCGGCAGTTCTCCGCGTTCGACGATTTGGAATGCGCGGGTCAGGCGATGGCGCACGACGCCTTTGGGAAGCTTGATGTTCATCCGCGCTGCTGGAGTGACATGGATCGCCTTTGAATTGGCGAAGCCACTGATGCGCCACAACATCGCTGCTGTCGCGTGCGTGAGCGCAGCGCCCTTCCCGTGGATGAGCACTGCGGTGAGCGCCTGCTGATTCCAGGACTCCTCAGATCCAACGAGTCGGTACACCGTTCCGAACACCTTCACGAGACGGCGGTCGTCCACTGCCCACCGAATCGCGGAACGCGTGAATCCGCCGCGCTCGAGTTGCGCTTCACTGACGAGGCCGAACTGTCCGCTCGAGAGCTTCTCGAGGCTGGCTTTTTCGTCGCTCACTTCTGCAGGGCGAGC
>JAEUJS010000185.1 GCA_016792935.1 Archangium sp.
GGCTACAGCTCGCCCGGTGCCGATCGTGTCTACGTCATCGACGTGCCGGCGGGAAATCGGCTGAACGCGACGTTGACGCCCGCGGCGACCGTCGATCTCGGCCTGTACTTCATCAACGGCGCGTCGAACTGCGCAATGACGCCGACGTGCGTTGGCGGTCGCGATGAGGGCATTGAAGGCGACCCCGAGACCGCTGAGTTCAGAAACACGACCGGGGCGACGATCTCGCTTCTCATCGTCGTCGACTCCTTCGTCTCGGGCACTGCCGGCGAGGGCACGTTCACGCTCGACACGGCGATCTCCATGATCCCGCCTGGTCCCGCGAACGACGACTGCGCCGGCGTGATTCCTCTGACCTTCACCGCGGGGACCGCTACGGCCACCGGTGACACGAGCGCTGCCACCAACAGCAATATGTCGACCGACACCTCGCCTTCGTGCAGCTCGAGCGCGGTCTCGACCGGTCGTGACGTCGTCTATTCGTACACCACGACGGTGGCGAGCAATGTGAACATCAACGTCACGCCGACCAGCCCGCCGATGCCTACGACCTACCAGCCGGTCGTCTACGTACGCAGCGCGTGCGCCGACCCGCTCTTGTCCGGCCAGGCAGGCTGCGTGGCGAACTTCACGTCGACGCCGCACGACCTCTCGATCGGCAATCAGCCTGCCGGCACCTACTTCATCTGGGTCGACGGCTCGACGATGTCGGCTGGTCCGTTCTCGTTGACGGTGACGGCCGCCGCTCCGCCGATGGGCGACAACTGCGGGAACGTCGGAGCGCCGATCACGACCAGCACCATGCTCACCGGCCAGTCGTTCGCCACCTTCGGCAACGACTGGACCACGGCGACCAACGACATGGGCTGCACGTTCAACAACGGTCCTGATCGCGTCTACGCGGTGACCGTGCCGGCGAACATGCGCCTCACGCTCCTCGGGAACAGCACGACGAACAACCTCGCGATCAGCGTGATCGACTCCACGATGGCGGCGGCGTGCACGGCGAACCCCGTGGTGTGCGCCGCTTCGGCCGACTCCAACTCGTCGACCGGGAGCGAAACCCTTACGTTCGACAACAACACGATGATGGCCAAGACCGTCTTCGTCGTCGTCGATCGCTCGTCCACGTCGATGGCCCCCGACACGTTCGATCTCGGCGTCTCGTTCAGCATGCCGCCGATGACCGTTCCCGGCGGGGAGACCTGCGCTGCGCCGGCCATGGTCGGAAACAACACGACCATCCTCTCGACCACCACCGGGCTCATGAACGACTTCTCGTTCGGCGATACCGGCAACTGCCAGGGTGTCTCGACGGGCACGCTGGCACCCGACTCGGTGTTCGAGACCACGATTCCGGCCAACTCGCGCCTGACGGTCTCGACCATCGCGAGCTGGGACGTGGTCCTCAACGTCGTCGGAGCGCCCGCGACGAACTGCGGCACGGGCATGGGAACCGGCATCGTCTGCCTCGCCGGTGCCGACTCTTCGACGGGCAATGAAACGGTCGTGGCGACGAACGCCACTGCGTCGCCGGTGACTGTCTACATCCTCGTCGACGGCTACTTCCTGACGTCGGTGGGCGACTTCCAGCTCACGACGAGCACGGCCGCCATCCCGCCGCCCGCCTACACCGAGACGACGATCACGCCTGATTGCGCGGCCCTCGTCACGCCGACCGTCATTCAGGGCGCGGCGACCACGCCGGTGATCTCTGACGACTCGAACTCCGCCGTCGTCGCGTTGCCGTTCGCCTTCTCGTGGTTCGGTGGGGCGGTCACGCACTTCTCGACCAACACCAACGGCTTCTCGCTGCTGTGGAACACCGCGACGCCGACGTTGCCGACGGGCTCCACGACGTACGTCAACGTCGCGATGCCGGCTGCCGCCACTCCGAACTCGTTGGTCGCCGCGTTCTGGGACGACCTCAACTCGCGCACGGGCAGCGAGGTTCGCTACGTCGTGACGGGCACGGCTCCCAACCGCACGCTCACCATCGAGTGGTTCGACCTGACGGCTCGCGACAGCACGCAGCACATCACGTTCCGCGAGAAGCTGTTCGAGACGACCAACGTGGTCGAGTTCCACTACTGCACGCTCGACGTCGGCACGTCGATGGGTGCGCCGGCGGCGCGCGTGTTTGGCGCCGAAGCGACGGTGGGCCTCGAGAACGCGACCGGCACTGGAGCCAGCCAGCACTCGTTCAAGACGGCCATGTCGATCAGCACCATGAACGCCCTGCGCTTCACGCCCTGATCGCTGAAGTTCTGCTGTGAGCGGCCGCTGTCTCCTTCGTGGAGGCAGCGGCCGTTTCATTTTTCACGGGCTGTGTTTACAGCTTGAGCAGGCGCGCGGCGGCCGCTTCGAGCACCGGAACCGTCTTGCAGAACGCAAAGCGCACCAGCCCGCGCACCTCGGAAGCGTGCTCGGGCGAATAGAAGACCGACGGCGGGATCGACGCGACGCCGTGATCGATCAACAGCCGCTTGCAGAAGGCGACGTCGTCTTCGGTCTCACGGCGGTGCTTGTCGGTACGCGCCATGAGGAAATACGTGCCGTCGCAGGGCAACACGTCGAAGCCGGTCTCGGTCAAGACGGCCGAGAGGAAGTCGCGCTTCTGCGTGTAGCTCTCGACGAAGCCAGAGAAGTACGAGTCGGGCAGTTCGAGCGCTTTGGCGATCGCCGCCTGAAACGGAGACGCCGAGCAGAACGTGATCCACTGATGCGCCTTCTGCACCGCGGTGACGAGCTCCTTGCGGCCGAGGTGCCAGCCGATCTTCCACCCCGTGAACGAGAACGATTTGCCGCCGCTGCTGACGCTCAACGTGAAGTCGGAGAAGCCGGGCAACGTCGCGGGTCGCAGGTGCTTCGCGTCGTCGAAGACCAGGTGCTCGTACACCTCGTCAGACAAGAGGATCGCGCCGTGCTTCTTCGCCAGCGCACCGATCTCGGTCAGCTCTTCGCGCGTGTAGAGCTTGCCGGTCGGGTTGTGCGGCGTGTTGACGATCACCAGCTTCGTCTTCGACGAGAACGCGGCGGCGAGCTCGCTGGAATCGAACCACCAGCTCTCGTGCATCTCATCGGGCTGGCGGAGACGAACGAAGCGCGGCACCGCCTGCGCCATCTGCACGCTCGCGAGGTACGAGTCGTAGAACGGCTCGAACAACACCACCTCGTCGCCCGGTGACGTGAAGGCCTGCACCGCCGCGAAGATCGCCTCGGTCGCGCCGCAGGTAATGCCCACCTCGGTCGTAGGGTCGATCGTCTGCCCGTAGAACCGCTTCGCATGGGCCGCGATGGCCGCGCGCAGCACCGGGTTGCCCTGCCCGACCGCGTATTGATTGGTGCCGCCAGTGATCGCTTCGATGGCTGCGCGCGCGATCTCCGGAGGGCCGTCGAAGTCGGGGAAGCCCTGCCCCAGATTCACTGCGCCGTGCTGCACCGCCAGCCGCGACATTTCACTGAAGACCGACGTGCCGAACCCCGCCACCCGGGCGCTCTCGAACGAACTCATGGGCCGCGAACCCTACTCTCGTTGCATGTCGACGCCGCGTCCGTTATAACGGATGAATGTCCGCCGGCCGGTCGGACCTGAATCGGAGACCAACGACATGGCAGTGATCGATGAACTCGTCGCAGCGAATTCGAAGTACTCGAACGGCTTCGAGCACGGAGCGCTCCCGTTGCCGCCGGCGCGCAAGGTGGCGCTGGTGGTCTGCATGGACGCGCGCATCGACCCGGCGAAGGCGCTGGGGCTCAAAGAAGGTGACGCGCACGTGATCCGCAACGCCGGTGGGCGCTTCGCCGACGCGCTGCGCAGCCTGGCGATCAGCCAGACGCTGCTGGGCACCGAGGAAGTCGCGTTCGTGCACCACACCGACTGCGGCATGTTGACCTTCACCGACCTGACGATCCGCGAGCAGCTGAAGAAGGACCGCAAGGTCGACGCCGATCACGTCGCGTTCCTCCCGTTCGGCGATCTCGACGAGAGCGTTCGGGCCGATCTGCGCGCGTACCAGGCGTCGGCGTTGGTGCGTCAGGACATTCCCGTGCGCGGCTTCGTCTACGACGTGCGCACCGGCTCGGTCCGCGAGGTGAAGCTCTAGCTGTTGCTGGACAGGGCGATCACCGCGAGCGCGATGGCGATGACCATCAGCCCGATGCCGACCCACAACAGCGCCATCGATTTCCGCGCAGGTGGAGCGGGCGCGGCCGTCTTGTGCATCGGTGCCTGTGCGGCGAGCGTCGGGTTGCTCCCGGTGACCTGCCCGAGATCTTCGACGGGCTGCGTGCCTTCCTTCTGATTCACGACCAGCTCGCGCAGGTGGTGAATGATGCGATCGCGCCCCTGGTACGGAGCGAGCGCCGCCGAGACCCGCGACATGCGATCGGGGTCGGTCGTCAGATCGAAGGCCACCTTCGCGGCGCCGCGGGTGCTGCCTTCGACCTGCGTGGCTCCCGTGACGAAGCCACGACCGCGTTCCCACACCAGCACGTCGTCGAAGAGCGAGAACTCGTGGCGCGCGACGCGGCCGGTGGTGTCGATCTCCGAGATCAATTCGGCGTGGCGGGCGCCGCGGTGCCACACCTTCTTCAGCCCGCTCGCATCGGGTGGAGACTCGACCGCGCGAATGCGGAACATCGAGTCGACCGCCGCGCGCAGCTCATCTGGCGTTCTCGCGACGCCCATCGGCGGCGACGGTACCACCGCCCGCAACGACGCAAATTTCCCCGCCCGCCTCTCGCGGAGAATGTGACGAAATGCGTCGTGACCGTTCCGTCACCATTTCGATACAAGCCGGCGCCATGCGGATCGTCGCTCCTCTTGCTGCGTTGATGCTGTCGCTGTCGGCCTGCCCTCCTCCGAAGAAGCCAATTCCCGAGCCGGAACCGACGGGTCGCTGTGATCTCGACTTCGCGACGCTCAACCACTTCGCGACCGTGGGCACCGGCGTGAGCGCCAAACAGATCGAAGCGACGAGCGAGCTGATCGGCGGCAACTACGCGCAGGGGCGCATCGGTGACTTCCTGCTCCAGAACGATCGCATCAAGGTGATCATCCAGCAGCCGACGCGCACCATCGGCCCGATTCCCTACGGCGGCACGATCATCGACGCCGATCTCCAACGCGCCACCGGCAGCGGGCGCGACGAGTTCGGAAAGATGGGCCCCATCTATGCCTTCGGCCGCACGGTGAACGTGAACAAGGTCGAGGTGCTCAACGACGGCTCGCGCGGTGGTTACGCGGTGATCGCGGCGAGCGGAACCGACGCGGTGGTCGACTACGTGAACGTGAAGAACGTGATCGCCGACTTCCTCGGCAACGTGCAGTTGGTGCGCGATCCCGACGTGGAGATCCCGTTCACGGTGACGACCTATTACGTGCTCTCGCCCGGCGAGTCGCGCGTCCGCGTGCTCTCGGCGTTCTGCAACGGCGGCAAGGAGACGGTGTCGATTCAGGTCGGCGATCTCCTCGAGCAGGGCGGCGTGACCGAGGTCTTCAACCCCGACGGCTGCATGAACGGGTTCGGCACCAAGGACTGCCTCGTCGATCCGATGTCGTGGTTCGGCTACCAGGCCGATCAAGTCGCGTACGGGTACCGCACGTACAAGTTCGCCGACACGCGCACGCCGGGGAACAACGCGCTGCTCTACATCGCGGGCATCGGCGCGGTGCTCGCCGACGGAGAGAACCAGCAGGGCCTGCTCTCGTGGGTCGATGCCACGGCCACGCGTCGCCCCGGATCTTTCGGCGTGCTCACCGGAGACAAGCGCACCTTCCTGCGTGACTTCTTCGTCGGGCGCGACCTCGGAGAGATCAAGTCGACGATGCTGGCCATCGACGCGGCCGCCAAGTCACGGCTCACGGTGACGGTGCAGAAGGCGGACAATTCCCCTGCTCCGGGCGCGCGCGTCGCGGTGAAGGTCGCCGAGACGGGCCGCATGGTGACGGTGCTCGTCGCGGATGATCAGGGCATCGCGAAGGGAGATCTCAGTCCCGGCAACTACCTCGTCGCGTCGGCGGCGCGCGGCACGAAGCTCGAGGCGTTCACGGCTTTGAGCGTTCCCTCAGGAGGAGATGCCCAGCTCACGGTGCATCAGGGCGCGACGCGCACGCTGACCGTGAACGTTCGCGATCCGTTCGGAGCTCCGATCACCGCCAAGGTGATGGTGCGCTGCACGAACCCGCCGTGTGTCGATCAGCTGATCAACTACCGGCCATTCTTCGACGTGGAATCGCAGCCGTCTGATCTGCAGGCCACGGTGTTCGCCGGAGCCGACGGGCGCGTGACGATTCCGGTGCCTCCGGGCGAGTACCAGGTGCTGGTGACGCGCGGCATGGAGTACTCGGCGTTCCCCGACACGTACCCGGTGACTGGCGCCGCCGCTGATCTCCGCACCGCGGACGTGACCATCGACGCGACGCTCGCGAAGGTCGTCGACAGCACGGGGTGGATGAGCGCGGACCTTCACGTGCACGGCATGAACTCTCCGGACAGCGCGGTGGGCAACCCGACGCGCGCGCTGAGCTTCGCGGCCGAGGGCGTGGACGTGCTGGTCTCGACCGATCACGACTTCATCACCGACTACGCGCCGATCATCGAGCAGCTGCAGCTGGGTTCGCAGATGGCGTCGATGATCGGGTGCGAGGTGACTCCGTTCGACTACGGGCACCACAACAGCTTCCCGCTCTCACGCGCCGATGTGCTGGCGGGTGGAGCGTTCGACTGGGCCGGCGGCGACGGACCGAGTCTGCGCCTCGATCAGATGTACGTCGGCATTCGTGCGCGTGATCCGAACGCGTTGATTCAGATGAACCACCCGCGCGGAACGC
>JAEUJS010000200.1 GCA_016792935.1 Archangium sp.
CGCCGTGTTGCACGAGAAACCACAGCTCGTGCCGTCACACGTCGCGGTGCTGCCCGCGGGAGGCTGACACGGCGAGCACGATGTTCCGCAGCCGCTCGTCGAGTTGTTCGCCACGCACGCGTTGCCACAGCGATGGAAGCCGGCGTTGCAGGTGAAGTCGCACGCCACGCCGTTGCAGGTCGCGGTCGCGTTCGCCGGCGGACTGCACGGCGTGCACGACGTTCCACCGCACGTGTTGATCGAGTTGTTGTCGACGCACTGCGTGCCGCACTTGTGGAAGCCGGTGTTGCACACGAAGTCACACGCCTGGCCGGTGCAGATCGCGACCGAGTTCGCGGGCGGCGTGCACGGCGTGCAGCTCGTGCCGCAGTTGCTGATCTGGTTGTTGTCTTTGCACTCGTTGCCGCAGCGGTGGAAGCCGGTGTTGCACGTGAAGTCGCACGCGTTGTTGGTGCACGCGGGGACGGCGTTGGCGATGCCTCCGCAGTTCGCGCACGAGGGGCCGCACGAGCTGACGTTGTTGTCGGCGTCGCAGCTCTCTCCGCACTGGTGGTAGCCGGTGACGCAGCTGCACTGATTCGTCATCGGGTCGCACGTGCCCGGCTGCGGACAGTCGGAGTTGGTGTTGCAACCCGGCTGACACGACGTACCCGCGCAGAAGTAACCGGTCGGGCACGCGGCCATCGTGCAGTTCTGCGGGAGCAGGGTGCACATACCGTTGTTGCAGAACTGGTTGCTGTTGCAGAGCGTGCCGCAGTTGCCGCAGTTGCGTTCGCTGGTCAGCGTGTCGACGCACGAGCCGCTGCAGGACGTCTTGCCCGGCGCGCACTGGAGCACACCGCCGCCGCCACCACCGCCCTGGCCGCCGCCGCCGCCCTGCCCGCCGCCCATGCCGCCGCCGCCACCGCCCTGACCCGACTGACACAGACCGAGGCTGCAGGTCTGGCCGGGGAAACACTGCGTGCAGAGGTTGCCGCCGGTGCCGCACGCGGTCGCTTCACCGCCTTGCCGACATTGGCCCGTGGCGTCGCAGCACCCGCCCGCACACGACAACGAGTCGCACTTGGCGACCGGAGGCGAACACGCCACGAGGGACAGCGCGAACAGCGGGAGGACGGAGAGCGCGAAAAGGCGGAGAGTCTTCACGGGGCGCTAACACCCCAAACGCCCGCGGAGTGCAAGGGCCCCTGCCCTCGAAGACCGTGGTTATTCCGCGCGCATCGCCTCGATGGGGTCGAGCTTCGCCGCGCGCGCTGCCGGGTAGATCCCAAAGAGCAGGCCGACTCCGCTCGACATGACGACTGAGAGAACCACGGCCCAGATCGGCACGGCGGTGTAGAGCCCGAACGTCCACCTCCCGAGGAAGGCGAGGCCAAAGCCGATCGCGATGCCGATCACGCCTCCGACGAGCGAGAGCACCACGGCCTCGGTGGCGAACTGCATGAGGATTCGTGAGCGCTTGGCGCCGAGCGCTTTGCGAATGCCGATCTCGCGCGTTCGCTCCGTCACGCTGACCAGCATGATGTTCAGAATGCCGATGCCGCCGACGATGAGCGACAAGATGCACACGCCGAACGTGGCCGCGGTGACGATGTTCGAGAGATCGTTGAGCGACTTGGCCATCGACTCGTTGGTCGAGACCTCGAAGTTGTTGTCTTCCATCGGAGCGACGTCACGCCGCTGCCGCATCACGCGCGTCACCTCTTCCATCGCCTTGTCGACCTTGTCCTTGTCGATGGCCTCGATGTTGAGCGACATGTTTCGTCGCTTCCCGTACTGAGACAGGAACGACGACATCGGGATCATCACCTGGTTGTCGAGGTTGAACATGCCGAGGAGTTTTCCTCTCCTCGCCATCACGCCGATCACGGTGAACGGTCTCCCCTTGAGGCGCACTTCCTGTCCCACCGGTTCGAGCGTGGGGAACAACTTGTCGGCGACGTCGGGGCCGAGCACGGCGACGCGGCGGCCATCCATCTCCTCCGTGTCGTTGAACATGCGGCCCTGGGCGATGGTGACGCCCGAGGTGTCTGGGTACTCGACGGTCGCTCCGATGATGAAGACGTTGGCCTGCGTCTCGGTCTGTGCGGTGCGCACCTTCTGACCCGGCTGCCACGACGACGCGCCGGTTCGCAGCACGCTCGGGCACTGCTCCGCGAGCGCACGCTTGTCGCCCAGGTTCAGCGCGGGACGACGAGCGATCTTGTTCCAGTCGACTCCGCCGCCGCCGAAGCGGAAGCCCTGCGGCCACTTGTCGACGCGGAACACGTTCGCGCCGAGCTGGCTGAAGTCTTTGTTCACCTTGATGCGCAACCCTTCGAGCAGCGCCATCATCGTCATCACGGTCGAGACGCCGATCACGATGCCGAGCAGCGTGAGCATCGTGCGCAGCGGATGCGCGACGAAGGTGCCGAACGCGAGCTTCAGGTTGTCGAAGAACGCGCGAATCATGTTTCTGCGCTCCCTCGCCACACGAGGTCGAGGACCTCGTGACTTCGGCTCCGCCTCAGCTGGGCTCGTTCGCTGGTCATTCGTCTCTCAGTGCCTCGACGGGGTCGAGGTTGGCCGCGCGCGCCGCCGGCCAGATGCCGAACACCAGCCCCACGAGCGCCGCGAAGCCGATGCCGAAGACGATGGTCATCGGGCGCACCGTCGCAGCGAGCGGAGTCACCAGCGAGACGACCTTCGCTCCGCCCAGGCCCACGAGCGTGCCCATCGCGCCACCGACCGCAGAGACCAGCGTCGCCTCGAGCACGAACTGCGTGATGATGGTGCGCTTCTTCGCGCCCAGCGCGCGGCGGATGCCGATCTCGCGCGTTCGCTCGCGCACCGACACCAACATGATGTTCATGATGCCAATGCCGCCGACCAGCAGGGTGATGAAGCCGATGCCGAGCGCGACGCCGTAGAGCGCGCCGGTGAGCTGTTCGTAGGTCGACGCGAGCTGCTCGGGCTTGTTGATCGCGAAGTCGTCAGGCTTGTCCGGAGGCGTCTGGCGCGCGCGTCGCAGAATTCCGACGAGCTGATCTTCAGCCCTCTCCATCTCATCCGCGTTCTTGATCTGAATGCCGATGTCGATCGACTGGTTGCCCTTGAAGAACGACTTGAAGGTGTTGAAGGGAATGATCACCGTCAGGTCCTGCGACTGATCGAGGATCTTCCCCTTGCGTGACAGCACGCCGATCACCGTCATCGGCTTTCCACCGACGCGGATGGTGTTCCCGACGGGATCGATGTCGGGGAAGAAGGTATCGGCCACGTCGGTGCCGATCACCGCGACCAGTCGCCGCGACTCGTTGTCGGCCTCGGTGAGGAAGCGGCCGCGGGTGATCTCGAAGCCGCTGACCTCGAGGTACTCGCTGGTCGAACCGGTGATGCTCACGAAGCTCAGCGAGCGGCCCATGAACTCCACGTCGTCGTTCTCGTCGAGCACCGGCACGACGGCGCCGCAGTACGTGCATTGCAGGCGCACCGCCTCGAGGTGTTCGAGCGTCAGTCGCTTGCGCCCGCGAAATTCCCACCAATTGCCCATCTGCACCCAGGGGTGCTTCGACACGTAGACGCTGTTGCTCCCCAGCGACGCGAGCTGCGCCTGGAAGCTGGTGTCCATGCCCTGCGTGATGCCGAGAATCGCGAGCAGCGTGGCGACGCCGATGCCGACACCGACGGTGGTGAGCACGGTGCGCAGCCGGTGGTTCGCGAGCGAACGCAGCGCGATGCGCGAGCCCTCGAGGAGGTCCACCTTGAGGCTCATGACCCGTGCGCCTCCGCGGCCTGCGAGACGGGGGCCTGGTGATCTTGAAAGGCGATCTGCGCCCCGGGGCCGTCACCGACGACCTTGCCGTCGCTCAGACGAATCGCGCGCGGGCAACGAGCAGCGAGCTTGGGCTCGTGGGTGACGAGCACGATGGTGTGCCCCGCCTTGTGGAGCTCGGCGAACAACCTGACGATCTCCTCACCGGTGTTCGAATCGAGATTTCCCGTCGGCTCGTCGGCGAGCAGCAGCGACGGATCTCCCGCGAGCGCGCGCGCGATGGCGACGCGTTGACGCTGACCGCCCGACAGCTCGGTCGGCTTGTGCGTCATGCGGTGCTCGAGCTTCACCTTCTGCATCGCCTCGATCGCCTTGGCGCGCCGATCTTTCGCCGACACACCGCGGTACACGAGCGGCAGTTCCACGTTGGCCAGCGAGGTCTCGCGCGGCAGCAACTGGAAGTTCTGGAAGATGAAGCCGATCTCCTTGTTGCGGATGAACGCCAGCTCGTCGTCGCTCATGCGCGCGACGTCTTTGCCGTTGAGCAGGTATTCCCCGCGCGTCGGCGTATCGAGACAGCCGATGACGTTCATCAAGGTCGACTTGCCCGAGCCCGACTGGCCGATGATCGCCACCCACTCACCGCGCTCGATGCCGATGCTCACGCCGTCGAGCGCGCGCACCAGCTCACCGCCGACGTTGTACTCGCGGTGGATGTCTTTGAGCTCGATCAGCATTGGGGCAACTCAGCCTCGTTTGCCGCCGCGACCACCAGGCCCGCCACGACCAC
The DNA here is from genome assembly GCA_016792935.1 of Archangium sp. Lineage (GTDB taxonomy): Bacteria > Myxococcota > Myxococcia > Myxococcales > Myxococcaceae > Archangium_A. Next base: position 4,545 of record JAEUJS010000200.1, read on the forward strand.
CCGGCCCGCCCTGCTTCTGTTCTTCGACGAGATCGCCGTCTTTCAGATCTTTCGCGAGCGTGCGGTACGGGCCTTCGATGATCTCGTCGCCCTCGTTGAGCCCCTCGAGGATCTCGATGTCGGTGTCCGAGGAAATTCCCGTCTTCACGCGCCGCGGATGCACGCGCTTCTCGGCGTCGACCACGAACACCACCTTGGCGAACGTCTCGCCCTTCTTCGGAGCCGAGAGCTTGTTGCCTTCGATGTTGGCGCCAGTGTCTGAGAGCATCTTCTCGGGGCGCACGGTCACGGCCTGCACCGGCACGATCACCGCGCTGTCACGCTGATCGGCGGTGACTCGCACTTCTGCGCTCATGCCGGGCAACACGTTGTCGGGCTTCGCGACGAGCGCGACGGTCACCGGGAACGACGTCGTCTCCTGCTCGGTGCCGGGGTTTCGAATGAGCGCCTTCTGCGCGATCTCGACCACCGTGCCCTCGAAGGTCTGGCCATCGAACGCATCGATCTTGATGTCGGCCTTCTGCCCGACCTTGAGGTGCACGACCTCGTGCTCGCCGACCTCGATCTTCACTTCCATGGCGTGCAGCGCGGCGAGCGTCATCACCACGTCTTCGTTGAAGTCGGATCCGCGCACGCGCTCACCGACCTCGCGCGTCACTTCGATCACCGTTCCATCGATCGGAGAAAAGAGCGTCGTCTTCGCGAGGTTGTTCTGTGATTCCTCGAGCACGGCAGCGGCCTGCGCGGCGCGATCGGCCTGCGACGCCTGACGCGACTTCGCCGACGCGAGGTCACTCTCCGCACGCTCGGCTTCGGCCTGCGAAGCGAGGCCCTTGCCGACCAGGCCCTTCACGCGTTCCAACTCGCGCGTCAGGCGATCGATGTCGACCTGGACGGTCGCGATCTCCGACTTGGCAGCGCTCAAAGCAGCTGCTGCCTGCTTCACGCTCGCCTCGAAGCGACGGCGATCCAACTTCGCGAGGATCTGGCCCTTGGTGACGGTGTCTCCGACCTTCACCGGGAGCTCGATCAAATCGCCCGACAAGTTCGAGCTGATCTTCACGGTGGTGGCGGCTTCGACCTTGCCCGCTCCGGTCACCGTGCGCGTGATGGGGCCCTTCTTCACCTTGCCGAACTGCACCTCGGTCGCGGGCGGCGGCTTTTCACGCAAGCCCGCGAACGCCATCGCGCCCACGCCGAGCACGATCACCGCGGCGATGAGACCTTTCCACCACGTCATGAGCTCGCTCCCCTCCGCGCGGTCTGACGACCACGCGAATTCTCGGCGTGCCGCCTCGACTGGGTCACTCGCAGTGTCATTTCTTCTCTCCCGAATTTGCACCAGCACCAGAACCGATCGAGCGCTCGAGGGCCGCGCGCGCCGTGGCGACATCAGCCCGGCCCTGCAACACGGACAACTGCGCTTGCGTGTATTTGATCTGCGCGTTGCGGACTTCCAAGGTCGAGCCCGCTCCCGCGGCGAAGCGCTCTTCCTCGAGCTTCACCTGCTCGCTCGAGAGCGTGAAGTTGCGCTCGCTGATGGCGAGCACTTCGACCTCGGTCTTCCACGCGTCGTTGGTGCGCGCGATCTCGGTCTCGAGATCGATGATCGCCTGACGCTGCTCTGCCTTCGCCTGCGCGAGATCGGCGTTGGCCCGCTCTTCCTGCGCGATGTGCTGGAACCCGCTGAAGACATCCCAGTTCAACTGTGCTCCGACGGTGAGCAGGTGTTGCCTCGTCGGGTCGAAGAAGAGGCCGAGGTCAGGAGACTGCCGCTGGTACTGCGCAGTCGCGCTGATGCGAGGGAAGTAGTCGGCGCGCGACACCGAAACGCCGAGCTCTCCCGCGCGAACGTTCGCGTCGAGCGACTTGAAGAGCGGACGCTGCTTGCGCGCGAGCTCAATGGCCTGAGCCGTCTCGATTGATGCACCGGGCGCATCCGTCTCGGGGACCACCGCCACGACGTCTGCGTCCGAACGGCCGAGCCACTGCAGCAACGCGAGCCTCGCCTGACCGATGCGCTGCTTCTGGCGCACCACGTTGATCTCGTCGTTCGCGAGCGAGGTCTTCGCGTCGTACACCGCGCTGCGCTGACCACGACCAGCTTCGTAGAGGGCCGTCGCGCGATCGACCTGCTGCCTGGTGCGCGACACCGACTCCTCGAACACCTTCAGCGCGAGCTGCGCCTTCACCAGCTCATAGAACCGGCGCGTCGCTTCGAGCTCGCTGCTGAGCTGCTGCTCGACGAGCTGACCTTGAGCGGCTTCCTGTTGCGCTCCGCTCTGCGCGATCTGATTCCACCAGCGGCCACCGTCGTAGATGAGCTGCTGCACGCTGAGCCCGAGCGTGTAGCG
>JAEUJS010000249.1 GCA_016792935.1 Archangium sp.
CAGCTCGAGCTCGACCGCGCCGGCTCTGTCTTCATCCGACGTGCTCGACTTGAAGCCGAGCGCAGTGGCGGCCTTCCACACCGATTTCTCGAGCTCGCGCTGAAAGTCGAGCCCCGTGCGTTCGACGAAGTGTTCGAGCACAAGCGGCCACAGCGCCTCGCGCAGCGCGGTCATCGCGGCATCGGTCTGTTTCTTCTCCATCGAGGTCGCGGAGAAATAGAGCGCGTGTTTTCCGGCGTGCACGAAGCCGCCGAGCTTCTTCACCGCGGCGATGGCCTTCTTCTCGGGCAGCCGTTTCCGGAACTCGGAGCCGTAGATGATCAGCCGCGCCCCGCGCTCATGACCGAAGAGCGTGTGCTGCTCGGCGTCGCTCGCGAGCGAGCCGCACGTCACGTCTCCGCCGATGGCGAGAAGCGACTCGAGCCACGCGACGAACTGCTCGGGCACGCGCGCGTTCCACTGGAACTCGAGGCGGAGCTCCGAATCCCAGCCTCGACGGCGCCGACCGAAGGTGACCTTTTCTTCGCTCCCGTCTCGATACAGCTCGAGGCGATGACAGCGCTCGTTGACGCCCCACTTCGAGAGCGTGACCGCGGGCTTCGCGCCGAGCGGCCGATGCGCACCGCCGTAACCGACCCTGTACGCGTCGAAGGAGAAGCCGCTGCCGGTGAGCAGCGACCACACGGGTTCCATGTCTTTGGTCAGGAACGTGCCGCCGGTGAGCTGCAGCGTGAGCTTCTCTCCGGTCTTCCTGACGACGGGCGTCGCGGGCGCGGCGACTTCTCGTTCCCACGGCACTTCGATCTTCGCGCTCTTGAATTGAGAGAGCGTCTTCTCGGCGTGCTCCCGCTCGCGTTCCCGCAACGGCAGCGTGCGATTCGCTTCGATGCGCAGCGAGGTCACCTTCGCGGGTTCGGTGGCCGCGAGGATGGTGCCGAGAATTTCCGTGTTGGTGGTGTAGCCGTTGACCGACGTGAACGGACCCGGACCTTCGCGCGACAGACCGACCCGCCACGAGCCATCGGGGAAGAGCCACTCGTCGCCGGTGATGAACTCCAACGCCTTCACGTTGGGGAACTTCTTCGCGAGTTTGCCGACGATCGCTTGCGCGTCAGCGTTGCCGCGGAACAGCACCTTCTCGACGCGAGCGAGCACCGGCAGCTCGTCGAGTGGGAACTCGTTGTAGCTGTTGAGCACGAAGCCGATGGTGTGGAGCTTCTTCGCAGCGCGGCACTCGCCGAGGCCGTTGAACGCTTCGTCGCCCCACGTGCGCCCGAAGGTGAGCACCTCGAGCTCGAGCGGTTCCTTGCCGTTGAGCACCTTGACCCACGCTTGCGGTTCGACGCCGTGCAGCTCGCGCAGCTGCTTCACGAGCGAAATGGGAGGCTGACCGTAGCGATCGACCTCGAGCGCGCTCACCATCTTCCACAGCGGGTCTTTCAGCGACTCTTCGATGGGGCGCGGGAAGCGTTCGACGAGTTTTCCGCCGACGAGAAAGCCGAGCTCGAAGCGCCGCGCGTCGTGCACGAACCACTCGTCGAGCGAGCCGGCCCAGTCTGCGCCGTGTTTCTTGAGCAGCGCGTTGAGGCGCGACTGCTGTGCGCGCGTGCGCCCCGGAGAGAGCTGCAGCGTGATGCACTCGCCGCGCGGATCATTTCGTTCGGTGAGCCAGTCGGCGAAGACGGCGCGCGCCTGTGGATCATTCGGTCGCGCGTAGATGGCCTCGAGGAGCTCCGCTTCTCCGCGCGCCTTCTCCTTCTCGCGCGACTTGTCTTCGGCGTAGCGCGCTTCGATGGGCGCGAGCTTCGCGAGGTCGCTGGCGCTGAGCTCGGCCGGTGTCGTCGCCTTGAGCCGCGTGATGGTGGCCTGCACCCACGACTGAAACGAGCGTCGGTACCACCCGGGGTGAGCGCGCGAGTCTCCGGCTTCGAGCACCGGAATGAGGCGCGTGTCGGTGAGGCTGCGCAGCGCCTGGTGGAGCACGTTGAAGAAGCCCCACGACGCCCAGCTGTCCCACGGCGGCTCGGCGAACGTCTTCGCGAGGTGCGCTTCGAGGCGCGGGTCTCCCGGGTACGACTCGAGCAACGCGCGGAGCAGCGGCAGGCCCTTCTGCCAGGTGCCGGGCCATTCGACCTGCGTGATTCGTCCGAGGTCCGCGAGGTCTTTCTTCTTCGCGAGCTCGGCCGCTGCGGTGAGCTTCGCGGTGACTGATTTTCCGGGCACGGGTCCGCGCGCCTTCGCGAGGTCGAGCGAGACGCGATCGATGGCGTCAGCGACGCGCGGCTGACGCGTCTTCTGAAAGAGAGCGAGCAGCGTTTCGAGTTCGGCTTCGAGAGTCATCGCGCGCGGGATGGTTTCACGTGAGGTAAGAGCAGGCCATGGCGCTTTCACCTCCCGTCGCTGACAGTGCAGACATTGGTTTGATTGGCCTTGCCGTGATGGGCCAGAACCTGGCGCTCAACATCGCCGACCACGGGTACAAGATTGCGGTCTTCAATCGCACGGGCGCGGTGACGGAGAAGTTCGTCGCCGAGTCTCGTCACGCGAACGTGGTTCCAGCGCTCGAGCTGAAGGACTTCGTGCGCGCCATCAAGCGGCCGCGACGCATCGTGATTCTGGTGAAGGCGGGCACCGCGACTGACGCCGTCATCGACGGGCTCGTGCCGTTGCTCGAGAAGGGCGATGTGGTGGTCGATGGAGGCAACGCGCTCTTCACCGACACGATTCGTCGCGAGAAGGCGCTGACCGAGAAGGGGCTGTTCTTCGTCGGCTCCGGTGTGTCGGGTGGAGAAGAAGGTGCGCGGCTCGGCCCGTCGCTGATGCCGGGCGGTCGGGTGGAAGCGTGGAAGTTGCTCGAGCCGGTGTGGCGCGCGATTGCGGCGAAGGTCGATGAAACGACGGGGAAGCCGTTGCCGGGTGGAGCTCCTGGGAAGCCGGTCGTCGGAGGCGTTCCGTGCACCACCTACATCGGCGCGGACGGTGCGGGGCACTACGTGAAGATGGTGCACAACGGCATCGAGTACGCCGACATGGAGCTCATCGCCGAGGCGTTCCACGTGCTGACGGCCGTGCTCGGCATGTCGGTTGATCAAACGGCGAAGGTGTTCAGTGAGTGGAACACGGGCGAGCTCGATTCGTTTCTCATCGAGATCACCGCCGAGGTCTTGAAGCACCGTGACGTGGTGACGGGAAAGCCGTTCGTCGACGTCGTGCTCGACGCCGCGGGCCAGAAGGGCACGGGGAAGTGGACGAGCACGTCGTCGCTCGATCTCGGCGTTCCGAGCGCGACGATTGCCGAGGCGGTGTTCCAGCGATTCCTCTCGGCGCGCAAAGAGGAACGCGTGGCGGCGTCGAAGGTGCTGTCCGCGCAGAAGCAGGCCCACTCACTGGGAGTGACCGTCGAAGCGGTGCGCGACGCGCTGTACTGCTCGAAGTTGTGTGCGTACGCGCAGGGCTTTCAGTTGATGGCGGCGGCGGCGGCGGAGCACAAGTGGACCCTGGATTTCGGAGCCATCGCGCAGATCTTCCGCGGCGGTTGCATCATTCGCGCGCGCTTCCTGCAGAAGATTACCGAGGCGTACGCGCGGAACCCGGCGCTCGCGAACCTGTTGATGGACCCGTACTTCACCGAGGCGGTGAAGAAGGCCGAGAGCGGCTGGCGCAAGGTGGTGGCGGCGTGCGCGCTCGAGGGCGTTCCGGCGCCGGCGTTCTCTTCGGCGCTGTCGTACTTCGATGGGTACCGGTCGGCGTCGTTGCCGGCGAACTTGATTCAGGCGCAGCGTGACTTCTTCGGAGCGCACACCTTCGAGCGCGTCGATCAGCCGCGCGGAAAATTCTTCCACGTCGATTGGCTGGATCCGAAGCGGCCGCAGCAAGACGCATGACGGGAGAGGGTCAGGGTGAGGGGAAGTCATGAAGCGAAAACAGCTTCGTCGCTTTCTCGCTGCGCTGCGGTTCTGACCGCTCGCTGCCTACGCGGCGGTCGACGAATCGACGCGCACGGCGTGGGTATGTGGAGCGGGCCCGCGGTCCCGTCGTGTCAGGGCTGCCGGGAGAAATGGGCGCCGAATTCTGGCTCAGCGCAGCGCTTCGAGCTCTCTCAGCAGTGCCACGCGCGTGTCTTCACTCACGCCGAACACGCCATTCGGGATGGCGAGCATCGAGAGAATCGCTTCGCGGCTCTTCGCGCCGCCGGCGTCGAGCGCGGCGAGGGTGTGGCCTGCCGACGACGCGAGATCGGGGCCGAGGCGCTCGAGCAAACGCACGCTCTCCTCGGGCGTCAGGCCGAGGCTCGCCGTCGCGCGCGCGAAGTACGTCGCATCGGACTCGTGGGTGCTGAGGAGCCACGACTCACCGAGCGTAGCGAGGCGCTGCACCTGCTCGGGTGAGAAGCCGGCTTTGGCCAGCTCGCCGAACGACGCCGGGTTGCCGCGCGAGATGGTCTCCGCGACCGCAGAGTCGATGCCCAGCTCGGCGAGGCGCGCCGACATGTCGGCCACGCGCGCTTCGTTATCGCGCCACGCGCCGACACCGCTGGCTACCAGCGACACCGCACCGGCGGCGAGGCTCACCGGCGCGCTCACCGCCACGCCCGCCACCTTCATCACGCCCTGCGTGACGAGCACTCCGCTGGCGGCGAGGCCTGCGTAGTCTTCCGGCTGGCCATCTTTCAGCACGCGGTCGAGGAACGTCTTCCCGTCGACGAGCCCACCCACGACACCGAACGCGCCACCCGCGCGCTCGGCCAGCGACTTGAAGCGCGGAATCAACTCGGCGACGCCCGCTACTTGCTCCGCCACCGCGGCGCCCATCGACACGGTGCCGGCGCTGATGCCGCTGAGCGTCTCCTTCAGCTCGGGCGAGCCGGTCGGAGAGAGCGCGACGTGCTCCTCCAGCGCCAGCGCTGCGTCTTCGAGCGCGCGGCGGGTGAGCGGCGCGCCCTGCATCACCGTCTCGTAGGCTTCCGGCTGCGGGTGGTACGCGCGCACGTCGGCTTCCGCCTGCGCGAGCCGTCCGGTGTTGTCGGCGACGTAGCTGGCGAGCTCTTGCGCGGCCGCTGTCGCCTCGGCGTAGGCCGGCTCGTCAGCGCGGAAGTCATCGGCGTAGGCCTGGAGTTCCTCGGTCGACAGAGCGTGCTCGAGGTGTTTCAGGTGCTCGGCCAGCGTCGTCTCGGAGGCCTTCACCTTCTCGTTGGCCGCAGCGAGCGCCTCGGTGCGGGTCAGCACGCCGAGCTGCACGTCTTGAATCGTCTTGATGGCGTCGAAGCCGCGCTGCTCGACCTCCGCGGGGCTCTTGGCCGCGACCACTGGTGTCGTGAACTTCGCCGGAGTCGCGCCCACGGGCTGGAGGCTCGGCGAGCTGAAGCTGCTCGTGCCGCGCAGGTTCTGCAGGTTGCGCTGTGCGCGCCGGTCGAGCGGCGTGGTCTTCACGGGCTCCGGTGCCCGCGGAGTCTCTGCGCGACGGGTGGTGGTGCTCGCGGTCGTGCTCCGGGTCTCGGTGGTCGATTTCACGGTCATGGTCGCCCAAGGACGGGGCAGACGCCGAACTGTCGCATCGAGACCTCAACATCCCAGAATCACGGTGGATTCGTCAGCTCGCGTCTTCGGATGCTCTACTTTTTCGGACGCGGGCGGAGCGCGGCCGCCATCGCCATCGCGGGACCCGGGCGCACCGTGTTCACCGCCTGACAATGCGTGCACGTCACGTTCTCAGTGCGGTGCTGCACGGCGGGCTCGGGCAACTTCGCTCCGCAGCGCGTGCACTTGAGGTCTCTCGCGGCGAGCTCTTCCTTCGCGAGCTCTTCGAGGCGCGCGAGCTGCTTCTTGCGAACGGCGTCATCGAACTCGTCGGCGGCGCGGAGAATCTCGGTCTCCAGCTCGCGGCCGAGGTCTTCGAGGTCACGCTGCGCTTCGCCAATCTCCGCTTCGAGCTTCTTCCAGGCGGGGTCGATCTTGTCGCGCAGACCGAAGAGCCGGCCCTTCACTTCGTTGGTCGCCGCCGCGACGGGACCTGGGTCGATGACCTCGGTCGCGATGAGCTCGTCGAGGCCCGCGTCGGCTTCCGCCATGACTTCGCCGAACCGCGTGCGCACTTTTTCGAGGAAGGTCTTCCACCGCTGCACCGCTTCGTTGCTCACGAGACGACCTCCAGAATGAACGTCTTCACGACCGCACCGCTCACGAGACGACCTCGAGCGACCCGCCGCAGAACGCGCAACTCAGCTCATCAGCGAGCCGCGGGGCGTGACACGCCGAACATCCGAGCACGTAGGCGGTCGCATTCAGCCCCTTGCCGTACTGGTGCTGCGCCGCGAGCGCCTTCGCCGCTCCGAACATGCCCTTCTTCTTTTCGGTCGCCTTCGCGCGGTAGTGCCCGAGCGCCTGGTCAGTGAAGCGATGCACGCCATCTTCCATCGCGCGCGCCTGCTCAGCGGTGAGGGTCTTGCGCAGCGGCTCGAGCTGTTTCTTCGCCAGCATCGTGAAGTTCGCCAGACACGCGCTCACCTCGGGCAGCGGCGCTCCCCTGGTCTGCTGGTGTTCCTTGATGGCCGCGATGCGCGCGTCTTCTCCGAGCGGAGCGACGCCCAGCGACTTCAACCGCGCTGCCCACGAGTCGGGAAGTCCGCCCGGAGGCTCGACGTCGAGCGCGGCGTCGATGAGCTCGGTGAGCTCTTTGGTGAGGGCTGCCCAGGTGGAGAGGAACGCATCTGCTGACATGGTCGCGGAGCGTACTTTGGGCTCAACTTCGCTCCACATGCGTTCGGTTCCGGTGGGGGAACGACTCATCTTCGGCACGTCGGTCGGCGGAATGCTCCGCGCGCTCGGTGACGACGTCGACAAGCCCGAGGTGAAGAGCGCGCTCCTCGCCATCGGCATCGACCCCGGCCGACTGCTCCCCGCCTACCACGTGCCGGAATACGTGAAGCTCATGGAGTTCATCGGCGCGCACCGCTTCCCCACGCTGCAGGGCGACGCGCGAGATCGCGAGCTCGGCCGCGAGTTCATTCGCGGCTTCGGTCAGACGCTGGTCGGCAAGGCGACGCTCGCGATGGGCAAGGTGCTTGGCCCGATGCGCGCCACCATGCGGCTGACGCGCAGCATGCGCACCGTGAACAACTACTCCACGTCGGGAGCCAATCAGCTCACCGCGCGCTCCGTCGAAGTGTGGTGCGAGCCGGTGTTGCGGCCCTGGTACTACGTCGGGGTGTTCGAGGAAGGCGGGCGCTCGCTGCACGGAGAGAGCTACACGGTCGAGCTGCGCAGCTTTCACAAGCAGAGCGAGCGCGCCGAGTTCCTCATCAGCTGGTGACGTTCCTCAGAACCGGATGCCGAGGTTGATGTCGCCGCCCGGCGCGAGCAGCCGTTCCTTGTCGCCGTGCCGGTCGGTGCGGAAGAGGTGCACGCCGAGCGCTCCGCGGATGTTGAGGTACACGCGCGGCGTCAGCTCGACCTGCCAGCCACCGTGCACCCACAGGCGGCCGGTGAAGCCGTCGAGCGTGCCGCCATCCCAGACGTTGAACTCTTCGTGTCGCCAGCCGAGGTGCACCGTGACGTCGAGGTGCAGGCCGTACGCGAAGAACTGCCGCCAGCCGAGCTTCGCCGCGATGAGGAACACCTTGCCGTAGCGGTCCGTCGGCCGCGTGATGGGGCCGAAGCTGAAGTCGGAATACAGCCCGGTGAGGAGCTCTCCGCGCAGCGTGTCTTCCGCAGGGCGGAGCAGCGGGAACAGCACCTTCAGCTCGGTGAGCCCGCCCGGGAAGATCGGCCAGAGGATGTTCACCTCGAAGGCAGGCGTTCGCGCGACTGGCTTCGGAGGCACGTCGGTCACTTCGGGAACGGCGAGCAACGACAGCGTGAGCACTGCGGAGACGAGAGACATGGGACGACACGGCTTTCTCCGGCCCGGAGTCAACGGTGTTGTCAACACTGTTGACCGGAAGGGACGGTCAGGTCAACACTGTTGACTCGGGAGGCGGAGAGCGCTGGGTTCGGGTGCATGGATGCCCGGGAGCGCCTGGTGGACGCGGCGCAGGACTTGATCGCGAAGAACGGGGTGCACGGCTTCTCGCTGCGAGAGGCGGCGCGGGCGGTGAAGCTCGATCCCGCGATGGTGTACCGCTACTTCGAAGACCGCGACGACCTGGTGCGCGCGGTGGCAGATCGCGGCATCACGAAGTTGGCGAAGGCGATGCGCGCGGCGGAGAAGCGGGCGGGGTACCTGTCGCCCGTCGAGAAGCTGCGCATCTACGGTCGCGTGTACCTGCGGTTCGCGCTCAAGGAAGGCGACCTCTACCGCGTGATGTTCGGGCCCGACCGCGGGCGCACGTTGCCGGGGGCTGAGACGCCGTTCGCGTTGCTGGTGCAGTGCCTGGTCGAGATTGGCGCGGCGCTGAACCAGAAGGTCGACCCGGGAAGAGCGGGAGCGTTGTGTTGGGCCGGCATGCACGGCGTCGCGATGCTCGCGCTCGACGGCGCCTTCGAGCGTACGCAGCCGGTGGCGGTCGAGGCGTTGGCCGAGTCGATGCTCGATGCGCTCATCGCTTCGGTGACCGCGCGCCCCACCCGCTGACGGCTCAGCGCGCGGCGCGCCGAATCGCTGAGCCGAGCGCCGCGAAACGGAAGAGCGCATCGTACGGCCCGCGGTTGCCGTTGGTGACGATGGCGACCGCGAGTCGACGGTCGGGGTCGGCGAAGGCGAGCGTGCAGAAAGCTCCCGCGTGGCCGAAGACGCGACTGGTGCCCCACCACCCGTAGATGGACGGCGTGAGGTTGCCGAGCATGAAGCCGCGCGCCATGCGCATCGGAATGCGGTTGCTGCGATCGAACGCGAGCGGCGCATCGCCGGCGTAGCGTCTGAGCGTCTCCATCGACACCAGCCGTCCCTGCAGCACGGCGTCGTAGAAGCGCGCGAGGCTGTCGGCGTTGGTGATGAGCCCCGCCGCGGGGACGAAGGCCATCAACGCCTCGGGCAGGTTGTTGTCGGCCTCGAAGGTGTCCTTGAGGTCACGCCCGGCGACGAAGACCGAGCGCGTGCCGACCCAGTGCGTGCGCGCGAGCGACGGCAGCTCTTCGCGTGTCGCGCCGAAGCGCAAGCCCTCGAGCCCGGGCAAGCTCGCGATGTCGGTGCGCACGAAGTCGTCGAGGCCGCGACCGAGCGCACCGCGTACGACCTCCGCGAGAATCCACCCGTACTCGTACGGCATGTACGCCAACGTGCCGCGCGCATGGCGAGGCGTCGCCTGGATCAACGCCGCGCGCACCTTGCCGAGGTCACCCCAATCGCGCGGTGACGCGACGAGCTCGGGCGTGAAGATGCACGCGCGGTGGGTGAGCACGTCGAGCACCGTGAGCTCGGGCTTGCCGAACTCGGGGAAGTACTTCGCCACCGGCGCGTTCACGTCGACGACGCCGCGTTCCTCGAGCATCGCCAGGGCGATGGCCACCACGCCTTTGCTCGCCGAGAAGACCGAGAAGCGCGTCTGTGCGTTCGCTGCTCCGACCGCGGTCGCGAACAAGGTCTCGCCATCGCGCCGCACGACCAGCTGCCCCGCCGGAAAATCTCCGCGGCGGCACTGCTCTGCGAACAAGCGACTGACGGCTTCGAAGCTCACGAGGTCTCACCGTCGCGTCGCACGACCAGCCTCGAAACTCACGCGCGAGGTGATGCCGTACGTCACACGTCGAGATCCGCGTCGGGATCTTCCGCGCCGGCCGAGTACTTCGCGGTGTACTTCTCCTGCAGCACCGGGAACTGCTCGGTCATCAACTTGATGTCGGTGGACATCTTCTGCGACCAGTACGCCGACGCGTTCGACCAATCGACGGCGTTCATGTTGAACACCTTCTTCAACATCTGATTCACGTCTTTGCCCTGCGTCGCCCAACACGACTGCGCGGTCATCACCTCGACGTACTTCTCGAAGGTCATCGACCCCGCACCGCCTTTGGTCTTCGACGCCGCGACCTTGTCGTTGATGCCCATCGAGCCCGACGCCTGCTGCGCGCTCGCTCCGTACTGACCGACGCCGCCCGCCGCGAAGGCCTTGCCGTACTCGGTGGCGATCGCCGCGGCCGCCATCGGGTCGCTCTGGTCCGCCATGCGCGCCATCCACCCTTCGGCGACGCGCGCGAACTTCGCCTCGTCCAGCTTGTGCTTGGCGAGCAGCTTCACGAACGCCGCTCCCTGCACGCTCATCTGCTGCGCCGCGATGCTCGCGTACACCTGCAGCGACACGCCCTCGATGGGGTCGAGCATTCCCGGCTTCACCGCATTGCGCATCGCATCGCGCGTGCCTTCTTGCCGAGCGATGAGCGCCGCGTTGGTGAACTCCGGGTCCTTCGCGTAGTGCCGCAGGAAGCAGTGGTTCACGCGCTTCCAATGGTTGCGGTTGCGGAAGCCGTGCTTCTTCAGTTCCGCCACGTACGCCGGGTTGTCGTCGTTCTGCTCTTCCTGCCCCGCGTTCTCGAGCGCGAAGTTCACCTTCCAGAACTTCACGAAATCGCCGGGACGCAGGCGACCCCAGTCGGGCTTGAAGTACGTCTTGCCGTTCTTCTCGAACGTCATCGCGTCTTCATCGTCTTCGTCGTTGAAGCCCATGCCTTCGTGAGACACGTAGTCCCATTCCTGGCCGAAGCGATCGAGCGGCTTCCCGTTCGGGCCCTTTTTCTGCGGAGCGTCGTCTTCGTCGCCCGCGTCATCGTCATCGCCCGAGTCGTCGTCGCTCGATTCCTCGCCCTCGTCGGAGTCGACGTCGTCACCGAAGCCTTCGTCTTCTTCGTCGGACATCTGCTCCTCCTCGGAGTCGTCCGCGGCGAGCGCAGGCGTGGTGTTGGTGGAACCTTCGGCGTCGCCTTCATCGGGCTCCCGCCCCCCGTCGGAACCTTCGTTCTGCGAGCGCATGCGCGCTTCGAACTCTTCGAAGGTCTCCTCGGTCATCATGGTCGACGCGTCGTTGCCGATGAACGACTCGCTCTGCTTCTTCACGACAGGTTTCGCAGGGGGCTTCGCTGCCGCAGGCGCGGGCTTCCGGGGCGGAGGAGGAGGCATGGGTCGGGCGAGAGAACAGCCGGAAAGTCCCCTCAGGGCAACGGGCGAAACGCGCGCGAAGATAGCGGCTGGGTTCGCTCCTTCCGCTCTTGCGCGTCGCCACGCGGTACTGCGGCGTCACCACTCGCTGGGGTCAGCGGCGTTTTTCGAGCTCGCTTCGCGTGGCGGCGAGCTGCATTTCCAGCTCTGCGCGTTCGAGCGAGGCTTTGCGACGCTGCCGCGCCGACTCGATGGTGTGCACCACCAGCGCGTTGCTGCGGAACGGTTTGGCGAGATACCCGTCGAGCCCGAGCTGACTGAGCGCGAGCGCTTCCGGAGCGGCCGTCATCAACACCGTCGTCAGCTGCGGAAACCGCGAGCGCGCTTCGATGACGACCTGCGTGCCGACCACGAGAGGAAGGTTCTTGTCGCAGAGCAACACGTCGATCGACGCGTCGAGTTTGTCGAGCGCGACGCGGCCGTCTTCCGCGAGCACGACCTCGTACCGCGAATGCTTGAGCACGGCGTCGAGCAGCGCGAGCACTGCCGTGTCGTCGTCCACCACCAGCACGCGGGTCATCGGGGACCGCATGCTGGATCAAACGAAGGGCACTTGGCTACAGCCCCGCACAGCTCAGTGCGTTGATGGCAGAACTTTCCAGATCGTTCGAGCGCGGTGGCGGATAAGCCATGCACATGTCTCAGCGCCTCGTGATGACGTTCGCTGTTTGCGCGCTCGGTGCGAGTTGCGGTGTTCCGCCCTCTCCGCAGGATGGTGGCGCTGACGCGAGCGTCTTCGTCCCGACCGAGCGTCGCCCGCTGGGCCTCAACGACGTGACGTATTTCCTGCCGCTGGAACAGCTCGACGCGAGCACGCCGTTTCCTCCGGCGTCGACGATTCTGCCGCTCGGTGCGTTCACGCGGCTCACTGAAGCGCAGCCCGTGGTGCGGACGGACCTCTCGCGGCTGCGCGTGCTCGCGGTGCGTGTCGATGCGTGCGACCGGGCCGACACCCTGCCGTGCGCGAGTGATGCCGACGGTTCGATGCGGCTGGTGTTGCAGCCCGTGTTCGGAGCTCCCGCGAACGTCGAGGACGTGACCTTCCACGCGTTCTTTCCGATTCCGCGCGCTCAGATGCCCGAGGTGGTCGACACGCTGCGCGCGCTCGGAGCGATGCAGAACATCGCGCGTGGTGCTCCGCTGCAGATTTCCACCGCGTTCCGCAGCGACTCGGCGTTCCGTACGCGATTAGGAGCGCTCGTCGCTCGCTACGCGCAGAGTCAGCGGCTCAATCGGCTCACGCTCTTCGGCCAGGAATCAGAGCGGGCTGCCATCGTCTGGATTTTCCGCGGTGAAGAAGTGCCCACGGGTGGCGCGGTGCTCGGGCCCATCACCATTCCGTCCATCGCGATGCCGCAGCAGGAAGTGCTGCTGTTTGGTGGTGATTCGTATCAGGTGACTCCGGTGGCGGACGAGCCGGTGGGCTTCGCGCGCATCGTGATGGAGCCGATGTTCCGCGCCGGCACGAGCTCGCAGCAGCTCGATGGCGTGCGCGCGTTGTTGGCCGTCGACAATCCTTCGTTGCACTCGGCGAACAGTGCGCAGTGCGTGTCGTGTCATGTCTCGACGACGCTGGTGCCGTTGCGGTCGGCCGATGCGGGAATTGATGTGCACGCGCTGAGTGAGCGGTACACGAGCGCTGAGTTTGATCTCACTCCGCTTGGTTCGACCGGACGCGCTCGGACTTTGCGTGCGCTCGGGTATTTCGGATCGAGTCCGTTGGTCTCTCAGCGCGTCGTCAATGAGAGCGTGAACGTCGTTGGTGCGCTCGAGAGTGCGTATCCACCTGCGCCGTGAGGTCCCCGTTCAACGGGCGGCGACGGGCGGCTTCTTCGCGATGACTTCGAGCACCTGACCCGGCGCAATCGTGATGCTGACGGGCTCGTCGAGGCGCAGCACCTTGTCGTCGTGGCGCAGCTCGAACACCGTCTGCCGCGCGGGCACTGCGACCTTGCTCAGCTTCGGCTGCATCGAGCGAACGAAGACGCCGTCGACGAGCAGCACCTCGGCCACCACTTCTTCCGAATCCGTGCACGCGAACTTCTTCTGCGAGAGCACCGCCGGCAACACGTTGTCCGCGTAGTGCAGCGTGAGGTCCTTCAGCAGCGCGGGCGACTTCTCCGCGGTCACCGTGCCCATCGCCACCACCTCGACGCGCGCGCTGCACGCCTTCGTCGGCTCGGGCGCGGCGACGTGCGTGACGACGTATTCACCGACCGGCAACGCGTCGGACTTCTCGGTCACCAGCCCGCTCGACGTCTTGCGCTCGAACTTGAGCTCACCGCCGGTGTACGGCTTTGCGACCGCGAACGGTTCCTGCTCCAGCACCACCGAGCCGGCGTCGAACCAGAGGTCGGGCTTGAGCTGCAATTCCACCGCGCGCTCGGCGACGAAGTAGTTCAACGGCACGCGCTCGAACGAGACGCTGATTCGCTTCACCGCACGCGCCGCCGTCCACGCGCGCACGCACGACGAGCCGGCCTTCGTCACCTTCTCCGGCTTCTCACCATCGAGGAGCACGTCGAAGTCGAGCATCCACGTGTTCGTGTTCAGCGAGCGGAAGTACGGCTCGGCTTTGCTCGAGAACAGCTCCAGGCCCGCAGGTGTCTTGAAACAGACCTGCACGGCGGCGGGCTTCGGGCCTCCAGCCAACGACACGCCTGCTGACAACACACACATCGCGACGAGGCAGCGCTTCATGCGCGTTCGCCACAGCACTCCGCGTACCAGCGCGCGGACCGAATACGTTGATCAGTTGATCTGCCGGACTGGCGCTCCGCCGGGTGGGTCAGGAGAAGACGGGGAGCGTGCCCTGACCCGCGGTGAAGTTCTGCAGACCGAACGACGTGACCGGCGCTCCACCGCCATCGCGCACGTCGAAGATGCGCAGCAACGTGTTGAGGACCTGCGACGAGTTGTACGCAGTGCGCGTGTAGAAGTCCTCGTTGGTGCCCTTGCCGTTGAAGTGGAAGTTGCTGCGCGCGCCGTTGAGATTGCCGGCGATGGTGAAGCCGAGCTTGTTCGACGAGTGGCCGTTGCCGTTGCCGTAGTCGCTGCACATCACGACCAGCGTGTTGTCGAGCGCGGTGCGGCCGTCGTTGCCTTCGGGAATCGCGCGCAACGCGCCGAGCAGCGCCGCGAGCTGGTCGTAGAAGAAGCGGTACCCATCGAGCAGGTACTGCGCAGGCGGCGTTCCGCGCGTGGGAATTCCATCAACCGGTGACGGGTCGCCGTGCACCATGCCGTGCCAATCGCTCGGCGTCGGGGCGCTCGACCAGGCTGCCCTCGCGGTGTCGACGCTCGGAACTCCGAAGAACGGGGACTGTTGATCGAGGAACTCCAATCGACCGACCGGAGCGAGGTCGCAGCCCATCGCGTTCGCGAGCAGCGGGATCATCAACTGGCAGCGCTCGCGCATCGACATCATCCGGAACGGTGTGTACGGCGCGTTGGGCCCGGGCGTGCCGTAATTTCCCGCCGGCCGCGCGCACGCCGCGTTCTGCACGTCGATTTCAATCTGCCGCACGCGCTGCGCGTGTTCGTCGAGCCGCCGCTGGTCTTGTCCGTTCAGCCCGACCTTCAAGTCCTGGTAGCTGGAGCGAACGAGGTCGAGCACCGACTTCTTCCGCTGACGGGCGCGGCGTTGCAGCGCGAGCTGCGCGGCGTCGGTGGTGACTCCGGCGAAGAACTGGTCGAACGCGCGTGCGGGGTTGCACTGCAGCCCGACCGGAGTCGTCGCCGCCTCGAAGCAGAAATCCGAGCGCATCACGTTGATGTCGTAGTTCTCACCGCTGACGCCGAGATCGACTGACGCGAACGGCCGTGCCCCGCGAATCGCAGCGCCGATGAAGTGCTCGATGCTCGGCCCGTTGGGACCGCCCATCTCCGAGCCCGCGGCGTCGGCGATGACGTTGGCGAGCGTGTTGCTCTGGTCACCCGAGAACGCGGCGCGCATCAAGGTGCCGGTCAGCACGCTCTCCTTCTTCGCGGGGTGACCGAACGCGTGCTGCGAGTTCAAGTTGCACACCGCGTTGTCGACGTTCGACACCATCAGCAGCTGATTGCGGAACGGCTCGAGCGGCGCGGTGATGAACGGCAGCGTGAAGCCGACGCCATCGACGGTGGGCTGCCAGTGCGTGCGAATGAAGCCCATCGGGTACGCCACCACGATGATTCGACGCGGTGGCGTCATGCCCTGCGCGTGCGCCTTGTTATTGGTGAACGCCTCGAGCCACGGCAACGCGAGCGCGGCGCCGGCGGCTCCGGTCAGGAATCTGCGTCGAGCGAGCTTCATGGCTCCTCCCGGCGGAATGAGGTGAACGCTTCGCTCTCGAGGAGCGGGAAGACGAAGCTCTGCACGCTGCCTCCGGTCTCGTTCACGCGCGCGTTGAGTGCCGGGAGATACGGCAGCTCCGAGGGGAGCAACTGCCGGCCGAGCGCGAAGCGGAAGTAGCGCTGCGTCGCGCACGAAGAGGTCATGGCGCTCGCTCCCGCCGTCGCGAGGAAGGCGTCGCCGTCGGTGAAGTCCCACTGCTCGCCGGTGATGGGGAAGTTGATGCTGCCCGAGGTGTCGATGGTGGCGCCGTTCTCGGTGGTGCGGAAGCGGCCGAGCGCGTCGTAGCGCTCGAGCGCGAAGCCGAGCGGGTTGATGTCGCGGTGACAGCCGCTGCACTCGCCGCGCGTCGTGGTGGGAGACAACCGCTCTCTCGCCGTCGGCAGCCCGCGCGTGTCATTGAGGGGCGCGTTGATGTCGATGTTGCCGGGCAGCGTGGCGAGCGGTTGGCAGAGCACCTCTTTGCGAACGAACGCGCCGCGAATGATGGGCGTCTGGTGTCCCGCCGGAGCGTGCGCGATGAGGAAGCCCGCCGACGAGAGGATGCCGCGACGGTCGGTGCGCGTGACGAGGTTGAACGAGCCCGCGCCTCCCTGATTCGGAGCGCCGTACAAGTCATCGGTCTGCGCCTCGAGCGCCATCTGCTGCGTGGTGAAGAGCTCGACCATCGAGCCGCGCGTCGGGCTCCACGAGTTGCGGGTGAGCGCTTCGACCTCGGCGAGCAACGCGTCACGGCGCGCGGCCGGAAGGTTGGGGTCCATGTCGTCGATGGACTCGAGCAGGTCGACGCGCAGCCACTCGCGCACGAAGCGACCGAGCGTGGCCTGCGTCAGCGTCGCTCCGAGGAGACGTTCGGCCTGCGCGTGCAGCACCGCGGGGTCGCTCAACGTGCCGTCGTCGGCGAGCGCGAGCAACGTCGCGTCGGGCGGAGCGTCGGTCAGGAGGAACGCGAGACGCGTGGCGAGCTCGTGTGAGGTGAGCGCGACGACGCCGGTGGTGCCGGTGCCCTTCTCCGGGCGGTAGATGAATGCGGGTGCCTGGAAGAAGTACTGCAGCACGGCGCTGAAGCTCTCCGCGGCGGACTGTTCAACACGCAGCGTCGTGTAGAGCGCGTTGATGTTGGTGCGCTCGGTCGCGGTGAGCGGACGGCGGAACGCGCGGCGGCCGAAGTCGTCGATGAAGCCGCCCACGCACGCATCGACCTGCGCGTCGGTGAAGCCAGGCGCCAGTGACGGGCACAGCTGCGGGAGGAGCGACGACGCGTTGGTCATGAACGCCGCGGCCATGAACTCGCTGCCGTCTTCGAGGAGAATTTCGTCCTGCGTGCTGACCGTGCCGTTGTCGGAGTCGCTCGAGAAGCCGCTCGCGAGGCCCGTCTTCGGCGAAGCGCTCGGGTAGGAAGTCTGCGCGACGAGCGTGGTGCCGATGGTGCCCGGGAACAACGCGCGCAACGCGTTCTCGTACTGCACGCGATTGAGACGACGGATGCCGACGAGGCCGAGCTCTGCGGGTTGAGTGGTGCCGCCGCCAGTTCCTCCGCCGATGCCGCCACCGCCGTTGCCTGCGCCGGGAGGACCGAGGCCGGGCGGGCCGACGATGGAGCCTTCACAGCCGACGAGCAGGAGAGCGGTGAAGAGGAGGGTCGGGCGCATCATGTGGGAGAGCCGTGAGTGTAGAGAAACAGCTCAGCCCAGATCAGCAGGCGCTGATGTCGGACACGCGCGCACCTCTTTGGAGCCACACCATATTCATTACGGGTGCTGCTCCCTCACCCCGAGCGAGTTCGTCGGGGGCGCACGGCGACGAAGCGGCCCGATGTTCGCGGAGTGCACTGCGCGCAGTTGAAGTCGCGACCGTCATCCCACGCGGCGAGTGACTTCACGCCCGCGCACTCGCGGCAGACCTCGTCGCGACACACCGAGCACCGCATCGTCTCGCGAAGCTGTGAGCAGTGCGCGCAGGGCACAGCATCGGGCACGTAGGTGCCCAGCGGCAGCTCTCCGTCTGTCTCTTCGAACGTCTCTCCGATGGGAACGCGGTGGTGGTCCGGCAAATCCACCGGACCTTCGCTCCACACCTCTTCTTCGTTGTGGGTGGCGGACCACGCGTCGAGCGTCGGCGCGTCGAGGTCGTCTTCGGGGTCGTCGTCGAGCGCGTTGGCGGTGGGCTTCAGGCTCGCGCCGATGACGACCGGCACTTCGATTTTCAGCTGCTCACTGGGCGCGTTGGCGGGCGGGCCGGAGTCGGGGATGGTCTCAGGAGCCGCTCCCCACTCGTTGTCTTCGTCTTCGTAGAAGCGCCAGCGCGGGTCGCCGCGGTCTTCTTCGCCGACGGTGTGCGCGAGGGCGTCGCGTCGGTCGGCGCCGCCCAGGTCTTCGTATTCGTCGTAGTCGTCGTCTTCGTCGAGCTCTTCGTCTTCGTCTTCGTCGGGGTCGGGCTCGGGCTCGGCCGAGAAGTCGGTGAAGAGCGGGACCTCTTCGCCTGCCGCCGGTGCGTCACCGAGCAACGCGCGCACGGTCGCCGAGTCGAATGCGTCTTCCAACGCGTCGAAGACGTCGTAGCCCGGGTCGAAGCCCACCATCGCGTCGAGCAGCTCGCGCACCATCTGGTGACGCGTGAAGCGGCCCTCTTCGCGGCGCGCGACGGGAATCGACTTCTTCGGCGTGTCGGCCTTCGCGACGTGTGGACCGAACGACCACGCGCTGGTGATGTCGTTGCTGCTCGAGACGGTCAGCGCGATGGCGTCGAGCGCGCGGTCGGACTTCACGAGGTGCTGCGCGACGACACGCGCGACGAGCGGCGCTTCTCCCGTTCCGTGCAGTCGCAGCAGCGTGAGCGTGCGCGGCCCGAGCGTGAAGCGGCGCAGGTACGCGATGAGGCGGGTGACGCCGGCGAGCTTTGCGTACTGCGTGATGGCCTTCTCATCGTCGGCGGTGAGCTCGCGGTTGAAGAGCGCGAACGAGGTCTCCGGCTCTTCGGGGCGACGAACGGCGAACGGCTCGGCCGTCGGGAGCGTGGTGCGCACCAGCACCCGCGCGGGCCGAACGGCTCCCGTGCAGGCGCGGCGGGTGAGGTCGCCGATGTTTCCCTCGAGGACGAGCTCGTCGAGCTTCTTCCACGCGGGCACCAGCGCCTCGATGAGCTCGTCGAGGTCGTTCTCTTCGCGCTGCGCGTACTGGTTTCGCCGCGTGCGCACCTCGAGGCGCTCGAGCTTCTTCGCGCCGCAACCCATCAGCGCCCGGAGCATGCCGCGCGTCGCTCCGCCGAAGGTGACCGACTCGCAGTCGAGCCCCTCGAGGTCGATGGTCTCGGGCGGGTCGTCGAGCGCGAGCGTGAGGTGGCGCAGCCGCGGCGTGCGCTCGAAGAGTCTGCCCAGGACGATTTCGTCGTCCTGCGCGGTGAGGTTGAGTTCGACGCGTCTCCACGGGAGCGGTGCCTTCACGCTCGCGAGCCAGCGCGTCAGCGTCTCGAAGTCGCCGGCCTGGAGGATGACCTCGTCCAGCAACGCGCAGCTGGGGTGCTCGATGAGCGCGCTGAAGTCGGCGTCATCGAGTGCGCCGGCCGAGACGATGAAGCCGCGGCGAAAGACCGGGGCGAGCCGCGGCGCACCGCGCGTGACGAGCGTCTTGAAGGGCTCGGGCGTCAGCTCGCTGATCAGCTCGGCGTGCGCCTTGAGCGCTTCGGTCATCGAGAGCGTGGACGTGACTTCGCGCCGCAGCATCAGCGACGCGAGCGCGCCGCGCGGACTTCCGTTGGCTTCGAGCCAGTCGGCGTAGACCGCCCACTCGCGCACGTCGTCACGACGTTCGAGCAGCGACGCCTCGATGCGTGGCTCGCGCGTGAAGAGCGTCACGGCGTCGCTCCGTCGTGCGTTGCGCGCCCGTGCGCGGCACGTGCTGTCGCTTCGTTGTGCCTGGCGCGAACTTGCGCGGAGCGTGCTGCTCCGTCGTGCGTTGCGCGAACGTGCGCGGCGCCGTCGTGCGCGCGTGGCGCTTCAGTGGATGGAGCGAGGAGCGTCACGCGTCACCGCACGTCGGTCCACGTGCCGTCGTTGCCCGGCCCCGCGTGCCAGTCGATGCGCGCCAGCCCGCGCGGAATGTTCGCGGCGGTCGCCGTGAAGTACTCGACGCCGCTGGTCGCCCGCGGCAGCCCGATGGCGAGGTAGCCGCGCGTCGAAGAGTCGAGCGCGAACTCATACACGCCCTCTTTGCTCGAGAGCGTCTCGAAGAGCGCCTTCGGCTCGACGCCCGCGTCGTTCTTCTCGTACGGGTTGGTGGCGAACCACGCGACGTTGGTTCCCACGCGCGGCGCGCCGATGCAGCCCGAGCCCATGCAGCTCTGCGTGAGCTGACCGTAGAGGCCCTGCGTGATGGTGACCTGCGATTCAATCATCGTGTTGGTGCCACAGCCCCACGCACACAACCCCGCGACCACCACGCCGAGTGCACGCTTCGATTTTCGCGAGTTCATGGGTCGTTCCTGAAGAAGCCGAGGGCCGCGCGTGCCGCCTTCTCGTTCGAGTAGAGCGCCCACGCGCGCACGGTGGAATCCGACGTCAGCTCGGTGGTGCCGTCGAGCCTGGTGATGCACCAGTCCTTCGGAGCGTGAAACAGCGCCGCGGTCTGCGCGACGCGCGCGACTCCGAAGAACAGAGCGCGTCCATCGGCGAGCTGACGCGGCAGGAACCAGCACGCGTGCGAGCCCACGAAGACCGAGCGCGGCGACTCGACCTCTTCACCGACGAGGTAGTCGCCGCCCGCTCCGCTGCACTCGATTTGCGGCTGCGTCTTCACCAACACCAGCCGCTCGCCGCTGTCGTTGACGCGCAGGTCGCCTTCCACGCCTTCCGACGGGCACGGCGCGTTCTTGAAGACGTAGAGCGGTGATTCGCGCTGCTCGACCTTCGTGGGCTCCTGCATGCCCAGCAGCTCTTCCGAGAGGTCCGTCCTCCCACAACCGCAGAAGGCGACGAGCGTCAGCGTGACGAGGCGATTCATTGGAGTTCTCGAGTCCTCGAAACGGGGACTGCGGCGGCCCGCGCGCACTGTACACTCACTGCGTGTTTCGACTGGTGCTCGTGGTCACCATCGCGGTCGCCGCCTCCGCGTTCGCCGGGCCGAAGAAAGTCAGCAAGCCCAAGCCGAAGGTCCCCGTCGCCGAGCAGCCGTGCGCAACGTTCACGGACTGCATGAAGGCGCTCAACGACGCGTTCGAGCGCGGCGACTTCGAGCTGGCGCAACGCCACGCCGCACGCAGCGAGACGTTCGCGCAGGCGCCGCAGGAACAAGCACAGCTCTTCGCGGTGAAGGGAGCGCTCGACGCGCAGAGCCTCGGGCTCGACGAGAAGACGAAGGAGAGCGTGCGGCGTAACTTCGCGCAGGCGCAACGCCTCGACGCGGCGCTGACCTTCCTGGCGATCCCCGCATACGCGCGCACCGAAGCGCTCGAGGCGTTGTGGACCGAAGCGCGCCCCGTCGTCGAGCCGAAGGTCGAGGTGCGCACGCAGCTCGTCGAGGTCCCGGTGGTCGTGCAGCCGCCGCCGCCTCCTCCGCCGGTGAAGAAATTTCCCGTCGTCACCACGTTGCTCCTCGCTGGAGGGTTGGCTGCGGCGGGCGTGGGCATCGGCTTCGGCGTCAGCGCTTCGGGCAACTACCAACAGGCGCAGCGAGCGCCCGCCGATGCGCAGCTCTTCCTGCGCGAGACCGACGCCAACCGGCAGGGGCTGGTGGCGACCATCTCGTTCATCTCTGCGGGCGTGTTCGGGCTCGCCGCGCTCATCGTCTTTCTCGCGGTGGATTGATGCGCGCGCTCTTTCTTCTTCTCTGCGCCGTGATGGTGAGCGCGTGTTTCTTCCAGCCCCTGGCCATCGGCCCGTGTGAGTTTGGAAACCCCGAGCGCGGCTGTCGACCGGGCCGCACGTGCACGCCGGCGAACGTCTGTGAGCTGCCCTGTTCCGAGGGCGCGACGGTCGAATGCGACGCCGACGGTGGAACGCGTACGTCGACGTGCGCCGCCGGTGCCTGGGGCCCATGCGAGCCGTCGGTGTTCGTGTGCACGCCTGGCCAGCGCCGTGACTGCGCCGTCACGCAGAACGGCCAGGCCCTCTTCGGTGAGCAGAGCTGCGTCGATGGCGGCTTCGGCGTCTGCGCGGTGACTGCGGCCACCGACTGTCGCAAGCGCCTCGGGGCCTGTTCAGGGGCGCAGCGGCTGTTCAGCGACCCGACGCCGGGCTGCAGTGACGTCTCGTATTTCGCGCTCGATGCGGGCTACGCGAGCGTCGAGACCTGCCCCGCCGACGGAATCGACAACGACTGCGATGGGTACACCGACGAGACGCTGGTCGCCGATGCCGAGCCATGCGGCGTGGGCATGGTGTGTGGCGCTCGCGGTGACGGCGGGCTGCTCCTGGCATACCGGCGGTGTGGCGACACGGGGTGCTCGACGAACGAGTTGATGACGACGCTCGGCACACGGGGCTTCGCGCCGCTCGACCTGTGCGCTGGCGTGGACAACGACTGCAGTGGCGTAGTCAACGCAGGACGTGCGCGCGTGTTGTTCGACTCTGCCGACGAGGTGTCATTGCTCGGCGACGAGTGGCGAGGTGGCAACGACCGGCGGCTCTACCGCGCGGTGGTGGCAGAGCGTGTGAGCGATGGTGGCTTCAACGTCGCCTATTTCCGCATCAACGAGGACCTCAGCATCGAGTCGGCGAGCCGGATGCCGGTCGCGAGCCGGACGGCTCCGTTCGCGGCGCGCATTCAGCCGCAGAGTGACTCGACGTCAATCATCGTGTGGCGTGACAGCGCTACGGCTGTCGGTCGCGCGAACGCGGTCTTGAACAACGCCACGGGAGTTCGGCTGCCCTTCAATCCCCCCGCCACCATCGTCACGGCGCCCGAAGTGGCTCCGCTCGGCAGCGACGCCTTGCTGGCGGTGGGCATCAGACTTTCCGATGGAGGCACCGCGAGCTTGGTGAAGAAGATGGTCAGCGCTGACTCGACCATCGACTGGGCGTGTGGCGGCGACGCCGGCCTGTGTTTGCCGGTGCGCGTGTGGCTGAGCGGCGACGGGCGGGCTCGCGCGACGGTGACGAGCAGCGTGGCCACGAATTCCAGCGGCATCGTGTCGGTGGACCCGAACGATCTCTGGACGCTCGCCGATGGCGGGCGGTGGGACGGAGGTCTGCTCGAGGCTGATGGCGGACCGCAGAGCTTCTACGCGCAGTTCGACGGGCTGAACGTCAGGCTGGTCTTGAACACCGCGTTGTTCGATACGAGCGCAGTGACGATCGCGAATGCCGGCGGCGTTCGTGTTGCCGGGCAGTTCGTCGCGTCGAACTTGAGGCTGCCCTTTGTGTATGCGTTCCGCGATGACGATGTGGTCGCGCGCGAGGTGTACCTCATGGGCACCGAACAGTTCGTTCGCAACGTCGTCGAGGAACAGAGTGCGATGGTGGCTGCCGTGGTCGATGGTGGTGTGTCGGTCTTGTGGTCGGGTCGTCTGGCCGATGGTGGTGACGAGTTGATGATTGCGCCCACCACGGTGGACGGCGGCTATCAGCAAATATCCACAGTCGTCGGTGGGCCGGCGTTGGGGTGGACGAGCAAGTTCCCCAACTATGCGCTCCTCGCCGCGCCCGAGCGCACTCCTGACGGGGGCACGGCGGTCGTCGGTCGCCTGGTGTGCATGCCGCAGAAGCCGATTCGGTAGTCAGCGCAGCTCGGCCCATTCCACTGCGCACTCGGGATGATTCGAGTGGCTGATCAACACGCCGCTCTTCGGCCCGCCGCGCGCGACGCTCACCCACGCGGGTCCATCGACGGGGGTGTTGAGGTTGATCAACGCGCCCTGCTGATTTCCCTCGGGAGACAGGCGCGCGGCCATCGCGCGGTCCTTGCGGTCGACGGTGTCGCTCCACACCACGAACCAGCCGCGCTCGTTGCCCGCCACGACGGGGCTCTCGGCGTCACCTCCGGCGTCGAAGCGGCCGCGCATCTTCACCGCTCCACTCGCATCGAGGAGCACGAAGACCACGCTGCGCCGAGGCAGACCCGGAGGCGGCGGCGCGTTGAATGGGCGCGAGGGCGCTGCGACTCCACCGGGAGCACCGGGCTTCGGCGCGTCTTTCGGAGCGGGTGTTTCCTTCGGCGCCTCGTCGACCCACACCACCAGCACCGAGCCATCGGGGCGCACGCCGAGTGACGCCTGCGTCGGCGCCGTCGCGGACTTGTCGCTCACTGTCTGACGCGTCACCTTTTGCCCGCAGAACGTGGCGAACACGATTCCGCCCGCCGACCCGCCGGCTGATTTGCTCTTGTTGTTCGCTTCCCACGCGGTGACGCCGCACTCGCCCTTCGCTTCGACCATCAGCCCGTGCGAGTTGCTGATGGACTCGTCGGCGTCGAGCCGAATCGGAACGGGAATCGCGCTGCCCTTCGCGAAGCTCGTCGCGAAGAAGTGGTGCGTGACGTAGCCGGGACGTTCGGTGGGCTCGGTGCCTTGAAACACGACGAGCCACTGCTTCGTCTTCTCGTTCCACGCCAGCGCGGCCTGGTCTCCGTGTGAGGTCTTCTGCTTCCACACCGCGACGCTTTCACTCGTCGGCTTGCCGTTGAAGTCGAGCGTGCGGAACATCGCCGTGCGCTCCCCGCTCGCGTCGTCTTGCCAGACGAGCCCCAGCACTCCGCTCGGGCCGACACGCAGGCGGCCCATCACCGACGAGAAGCCGTCGACGGGCGTGATGGCGATGGGCTGGTGGCCCACCATTTCGCCTTCAGGTTCCATCAGCGCGAACTTCTGCTCGAACGAGACCACGCCCGCGTCGGTGCCGTTGTCGCGCGCGTACCAGGTGAGCGCGAAGCGTTTGCCGAGCCACGCCGCCGAAGGGAGATGTCCGTCGACGTCTTTGCGCAGCACGCAGTGCGCGGTCGGTCCCTCGGCGAGTGAGACGGTGCTGCATAGGACCAGGAGGAAGAGGGCACGCATGGTGCGGGAGAGTATGGTGTGAGGCATGACTCGTCTCGTACCGCTGGTCGTGCTGCTGGCCTCGAACGCGTTCGCGATTGCGAAGGGCGGCACGCTCTACATCGCGTGCAAAGACTCGAAGCTGCTCAAGGACGCGAAGGTGGGCGCGAAGCCCGTGAGTCCGGCGGTGCTCGCCGAAGGGTCCGAGGTGAAGTGGCTCGGCGCGAGCGAGAAGGACAAGTCGTTTCACGAGGTCGAGTACCAGGGGAAGAAGGGCTTCGTGCAGATGAGCTGCCTCAAGCCGCACAAGCCGCTGGCCGAAGCGGCAGCGGACCCGACGTTTGCTGCCCAGGCGGCGAACACGAAGTGCTGCACCACGGGTGCAGTGCGTTACGCCGGCGGCTCGAAGGAAGAGCAGGACGCGGCGGCGCAGTTGCTCAAGCTCGAGGAGTTCAACAAGACCGTCGCCACGTCCGCGGCCGTTGCGGAGAAGACGAAAGAGCTGCACGGTGCGAAGTGAAGGCGAAGTGAAGTGACCGGCGCGGTGGCTTTGGAGTAGTTCGCCCGCATGGCCGAAAATTTCATCTTCACGATGCAGGACCTCCGCAAGGTCAAGGGAGGGAAAGAAATCCTCAAGGGGATTTGGCTGAGCTTCTTCCCCGGCGCGAAGATCGGCGTCATCGGTCCCAACGGGTCCGGCAAGTCGACGCTGCTGCGAATCATGGCGGGCTGGGACAAGGAGTTCATGGGCGAGGCCCGTCCCGACCCGAAGGCGAAGGTCGGCTTTCTCCCGCAGGAACCGCAGCTCGACGAGAAGCTCGACGTGAAGGGCAACGTGGAGCTCGCGGTGAAGCCGTTCAAGGACGTCTTGAATCGCTTCAACGAGGTGTCGGAAAAGTTGGGAGACCCCAACGCCGACTTCGACACGCTGCTCGCGGAGCAGGCGAAGCTGCAGGACGTCATCGACGCCAACGACTTGTGGAACCTCGACACCAAGCTCGAGGTGGCGATGGATGCGTTGCGGTTGCCTGCCGGCGACATGGACGTGACGAAGTTGTCGGGTGGTGAGAAGCGGCGCGTCGCGCTGTGCCGCATTCTGCTCGAGAAGCCCGACCTGCTCTTGCTCGACGAGCCGACCAACCACCTCGACGCGGAATCGGTGCAGTGGCTGCAGACGCACTTGAAGGAATACCCGGGCACCATCGTGGCGGTGACGCACGACCGGTATTTCCTCGATGAGGCGTGCCAGTGGATTCTGGAGCTCGATCGCGGCGAGGGCGTCCCGTGGAAAGGCAACTACTCGTCGTGGTTGGACCAGAAGAAGAAGCGCCTCGAGCAGGAAGAGAAGGCGAGCTCGTATCGCCAGAAGTTCCTCGAGCGGGAATTGCAGTGGGTCAGCTCGTCTCAGAAGGCGCGGCAGGCGAAGAGCAAGTCGCGTCTCGAGCGCTACGAGCAGATGCGTGAAGACTTCGAGCGCAACAAGAAGAACGAGTCGACGGGTGAAATCTACATTCCGCCCGGGCCCAAGCTGGGGGGCCGCGTCATCGAGGTGAAGAACTTCCGCAAGGCGTTCGGTGACCGGCTGTTGATCGACGACTTGTCGTTCAAACTCCCGCCCAACGGCATCGTGGGCGTCATCGGCCCGAACGGCGCGGGCAAGACGACGCTGTTCAAGATGATGCTCGGGCTCGAGAAGCCCGATGCGGGCGAGTTCCTCGTCGGCGACTCGGTGAAGGTGGCGTACGTCGACCAGTCACGCGACGCGCTCGCGGGCGAGAAGAGCGTCTGGGAAGAGGTGAGCGGCGGGTTGGATCAGATCGATCTCGGTGGGCGCATCGTCGCGAGCCGTGCCTATCTGTCGTGGTTCAACTTCAAGGGCGCTGATCAGCAGAAGCGCGTGAAGGACCTGTCGGGTGGTGAGCGCAATCGCGTGCACCTCGCGAAGACGCTCAAAGAGGGCGGGAACCTGATTCTGCTCGACGAGCCGACCAACGATCTCGACGTCGAGACCATGCGTTCGCTCGAGGAAGCGCTCGAGAACTTCGCCGGGTGCGCGGTCATCATCTCGCACGACCGGTGGTTCCTCGACCGTGTGGCGACGCACATCCTCGCGTTCGAGGGCGACTCGCACGTCGAGTGGTTCGAGGGCAACTTCCAGGACTACGAGCACGACAAGAAGAAGCGGCTCGGAGCCGATGCGTTGATGCCCAAGCGCATCAAGTACAAGCCGCTCATCAGAAAGTGATGACCACGGAGGAGATCGCGCTCGCGTCGGAGAAAGACGAGGGCCTCGCGTGGCTCGTGCACGCGCTGATGCGTTCTGCGACTGAGTCTCGTTCCGATGCCGAACTCTTCGCGAACCTCGAGACCGTGCAAGCGCTCCTCGCTGCGCGCGAAGGGCGAGACGAGCTCATCGAGGCAGTCGGCGCGTTCATCAGCGCGCACCCGGCGTACGCGGAATTCAATGCGGAGCGCGAGCGACGATTCGAGGCCGTACTTCCACCGGAGCTTCTCGCGCTTCGCCAGCGTCTGGCGTCGGATTCCTTGAGCGATGAGGAGCGCGCTGCGGCGCAGAAGGAAGCAGCAGATTGGTTCGCGCGCTGGTCGGAATCACGAGGGTACGGCACGATCGTTGATCCACTGAAGGCGAAGCGCTGAGTCACGTCGCGGCGAGGCTCGAGGCCGTCGCGAGCACCAGCTCACGCAGCCACGTCGATGCGGGCGCGTCGTGCTGTGCGTCCGGCCACAACATCTGCATCTTCAGCGGAGGCACGGTCAGGTGCGCGGGGCGCTTCATCGTCGCGAGCACGCCATCTCGCGCGAGCGGCTCAGCGTAGGGAGCGGGCAACAACGCCCACGCGTCCGTCTTCCGCAGCACCGGAGGCACCGCGAGAAACGAGCTCATCGTCGCCGCAGCGTTCACGTGCGGCTGACCCTGAAAGCGAACGTGTACGCGTGGATATTCGGCGAGCGACGCGGGCTTCTTGAGCGCGGGGTGTTTCACGCGCAGCGCGACGACGAAATCGACGGGGTACAGCACGCGCGCGCGCACCGTCGCTGAAGAGCTCGGCACCGGAGAGAACGCCAGGTCGAGCTGACCTTCCTCGAGCAGCTGCGTCGCGCGCGTGGGGTCGATGGCGGAGACGTGCACTTGCGCGTGCGGAGCTTCCGTCATGGTGCGCGCGAGCACGGCGGGCATCAGCACGGCGATGGCGGCGTCCACGGCTCCGACTCGCAGCACACGCGTGGTCGTCTTCGGATCGAACGTGGAACCCGCGAGCACGGTGCGCAGCTCGACGAGCGACTTGCGCAGCGGCATCGCCAGCTCGACGCAGCGGTCCGTCGGCTCGAGCGAATTCTTCGCGCGAACGAAGAGGCGGTCGCCGAGCATTTCGCGGAGCCTTGCGAGCGCTCCACTGGTCGCCGGCTGAGAGAGACCGAGTCGCTTGCCTGCTCCGGTGACGCTGCGCTCGAGCCACAGCGCTTCGAAGGCGATGAGCAAGTTGAGATCGAGCTTCTCGGACATGCGCTTCAGCGTACTCAGGACTGCCCCTCACTCTGCGGCATCACATTCTCTCGGCGAGCCAGCGCCTGCCGAATCGACGTGACGTGAAGTGAGATGGCGAGCGGCGCCAGGAACGCGGGCAGCCACACGACGGGCCAGCTCACGAGCGCGGTGAACGGAGCGCCCGGCCAATCGAGGTGCAGCGGTCCCGGCAGCGAGGTCACCGCCGTGACGATGGTGTTCAGCAACACGCTCAGCCCCAGCGCGTTCCACGCGATGATCTGGCCCGGCGAGAGCCGCTCGCGCGACACCAGCCACGCGACGAGCGGCGCGGTCAACCCGACGAGGATGTCGAAGTTGCGCCCCTCGAAGGTCATCTGCGCGGGCGCGTGCCCTTCCTTCCACAAGGCGAAGAGCGTGAGCTCGACGAGAACGCGAAAGCCCTGCAGCCCGATGACCCAGTGCATCGGCGTCGCAGCGAACAGCGCCCGCGCGGTCGGAGTTCGCGAGAACGCGAAGAGCGCCCCCAGCGTGACGAGCGGCATGACGAAGAACCGCGGCGCCTCGAAGAAGCCGACCTTCGCCCCCAGCGCGGTCAGCCCGAGCCATGCAGAGATGGCAACTGCGAGTTGCCAACCGAGCTTCCGCGAATGCCGGGCGGCCAGGGCGACCACCACGAGACACATCACGACTGCCAGCGCTGCCATCAGATCAGCCGACGAGTCGGCTGGGGCGAGCGAGAGAAGCGAGAGGTCCATATCGGTCTGAACGATGACGGCGGCCATATCCATTCGCCAATCGGATGGGCCGATTCACGTCATCGGTGCAGCGAATGGCCTACTTCTTTCGAGTCGGCAGCAGGTGTGCCTCAGCGTGACGCACCTTCACGAACAGCGTGATGAGCTTCGTCGGCAGCTTCTCGTCGTAGGAGAACTTCAGCGTGCCCTTGCCCGATTGATACGGAGCGATCTGCTTGGCCATCGCCGCACGCACACCGTCGGTCACCGGGTAGAGCGAGAAGTGCTCTGCCCAGCCCGAGAAGAAGACGCCAGTGCGCCCATTCATCTTGTAGCCGGGGATTCCGTAGCTGATGACTTCCTCGGCATCGGGAGCGGCCTTCTTGATCAACGCCCGCACCGCGCTCAGCACCTTGCGCGCCTTCGGAGGCTGCGCCTTCAAGAAGTCTGCGACGGTCTTGTGCTTCTTCATGGCGGGCATGGCTGTCATTCCTACCGGAATGCGGCGAAGTCGGCGCGGCGTGTATACGTAACGCGCGTCGTGAACGACTCCTCCACAGACAGCCACAAGCAAGGGCTCGCGCTCGGCGCCGCGGCGTACCTGATGTGGGGGCTGTTCCCGCTCTACTGGCCGCTGCTCAAGCCCATCGGCTCGTTCGAAATCCTCGCGCACCGCGTGGTGTGGTCGCTCGCCGTGCTCGTCGCGATGCTCGTGGCGACCCGGAAGCTCGGCTGGATTCGCGGAACGCCGCCACGCAAGTTGTGGTTGCTGACGCTCGCCGCGGTGCTCGTGTCGTTCAACTGGCTCCTCTACATCTGGGCCGTCAACAACGGGCACGTGGTCGAGACCTCGCTGGGCTACTTCATCAATCCGTTGGTGAGCGTGTTGCTCGGCGTGTTGGTGCTCAAAGAGAGGCTGCGTCGCGCGCAGTGGCTGGTGCTCGGCGGAGCGCTCGTCGGTGTGCTCGTGCTCGCCATCGACGCGGGGCATCCACCGTGGATTGCGTTGGGGCTCGCTCCGTCGTTCGGGTTGTATGGGCTGGTGAAGAAGCGCGCGGGTGTCGGCGCCATCGAGTCGCTCTCGTTCGAGACGGCCGTGCTCTTCCCCGTCGCGCTCGGATTTCTCAGCTGGCTCGAAGTGCAGGGCACCGGCTCGTTCGGTCACGTCGAAGCGAAGACCAATCTGTTGCTCGCCGGAGCGGGCGTGATGACCGCGATTCCACTCGTCGCGTTCGGAGCCGCCGCGAATCGCATTCCGCTCTCCACGCTCGGCTTGCTCCAGTACTTCGCGCCGTCGCTGCAGTTCTTGTGCGGCGTGCTGGTGTTTCACGAAGAGATGTCGCGCGGGCGATGGGTCGGCTTTCTCATCATCTGGACCAGCCTCGCGGTCTTCGTGGCTGAGGGCGTGCTGCACAACCGTCGCGCAACCGTAGGGAATACAGCGACTTCGCCGGCCTGAAACTCGCGGTGTCGGACCGGCGTGGCACGCTCGACCGGTCATGCGCTCTCCGATGCGATGGGTGTCGATCGCCGCGATGTTGTCCACCGTCACTGCGTACGTGGTGCGCGCTCAAGATGTCGCTGATGCGGGCGCGGCGAAGCCCGTCGAGATGGCAACTCCGAGTGGCCAACTGCCCAACGCGGTCGTCAATCTGCAGCCGCCGGTGGGCTCGAGTCTCGCGGTGGTCACGACCGACGGCGGCTACTTCTTCCGGCTCCACGGCAAGCTGACCATCGAGGCCAGCGGAGCCGTGGCCACCAACATCCGCACGCAGTACGCGACGACGCAGCCCGGAAAGCTGGTGACGCTGGTGCTCGACGGCGTGCCGCTCAACAACCTGCCGTACGTCATCACCGACTCTCCGACGCCGGGGAACGTGCTGCTGACCTTCCAGCTCACGCGCGACTCGAGCGACGACCAGAACCGCAAGGCATGGGACGCGCTGCTGACGGCGAACAGCTACGAGATGGAAGTGCCGGTGTACCTGTCGATCGCGAACGGCGTGGCGCAGGTGGTCTCGACGGGAAAACAGAGCGCGGTGCTCTCGGTCGCGAACGCCAGCACCGTGAAGGTGGTGAGCGGCGGAGCGTTGCTCGCCATCGTGCTGCTCCTCGTGTTGCTGGTGCGCAGCGACTGGTTGCGTGACGGCAACACCGGCTACTACTCGCTCGGGAAGAGCCAGATGGCGTTCTGGGGTGTCATCGTCTTCATGTGTGTCATTGCGGTGTTCCTCATCACCGGAACGCTGGAGCGAATTCCGCCGCAGACGCTCGGCCTGCTCGGAATTTCTGGAGCGACGGGCCTGGGCTCGTTGCTCATCGGGTCGAGTCCCTTCCCGGGAGCCAAGGGCGCGAAGCCGCTGCGCATCGAGCTCGAGGCGCTGGTGAAGAAGGGTGAGGCGGCGACCGCGGAAGAGAAGCAGCGCATCACCGAAATCAGCACGCTTCTCGATCGCCGCAATTTCCTGAAAGACATCACCGACGACGGCAACGGCACCAGCTTCCATCGCGTGCAGGTCGTGGTGTGGACGGTGTTGCTCGGCGTCGTCTTCGTGCGCTCGGTCGCGGCGGTGATGTCGATGCCGGAGTTCCCGGAGTCGCTGCTGTTGCTCATGGGCATCAGCAACGCGACGTACCTCGGCTTCAAGTTCCCCGAGGGAAGCGGCGCTGCGCCCGCTCCGGCCCCCGCACCTCCGGCTCCGCCCGCGCCGCCGAAGTCGTGATGGAACGCGCGCGCGTGGTGGCGGTCGTGCTCGCGTGCGCGGCGTGCGCGCCCATTTCCGGTGAAGTCAGCTCGCACGAGCTGAACAGCGACCTCGACACCTTCGCGCTGACGGTGCGTGTCCCTCCCTCGTACGCGACCTCGCCCGAGCGCACGTATTCCTGGGTGCTGCAGCTCGACGGCCGCGTACCCTCACTCAACGAGTTCGACACCACCGCGCGGCTCGCGAGTGAGCAGAACCTCGACGTCGTCATCGTCGGCATCAACTCGGCGACTGGAGAAGGCCCGGGTCGAGGCCGGCTCCGCGACTACACGATTCCCGCTGACCTCGCGCCGGACCAGTGGGGCGGCACTGGTGGTGCTCCGGCGTTTCGCGTGCTGGTGCGAGATCGGATCATCCCGTTCATCGAGCAGAACTACCGCGTGAAGCCCGACGTCTCGAAGCGCGCGCTCTTCGGTCACTCGCTCGGTGGGCTGTTCGGCGCGTACTGCTTCACCGAGGAGCCGCTCTTCGGCGCCATCGTCTCGGCGAGTCCTTCGCTCGTGTACGACGCGGGCCGAATGCACGGCGTCATCGACTCGATGCCGGTGACGGCGCGCACGCCGAGCACGCTGTTGATGACTGCGGGAATTCTCGAAGGCCCCGAGATGGTGGTGCCGATGCGAACGTTCGCGAGGCAGGCGCGCGAGAAGAACTTCGCGGGCCTCGAGGTCTCCGAGGAGACGTTTCCGGTCGACCACATCGGCAGCGTCGAGCCGTCGTTTCGTGCGGGGCTGCGTTGCCGTTCTCGAGCGGAGTCACCGGCTACGTGACGTTCACGCTCGGCGCGGTCGTCGACTTTCCGTGACGCACACGCGAGAGGCTCAGTTCGTCAGCGGCGCCACTGGATACACGCTGAGCCACGCACCATCAGACGTGTCTTCCGCCACCACGTAGACGGTCAACGCGCCGCTCTTCACCGTCCACGCGCGCACCGGCCACGTGAACCTGGTGGTCGCCGGACCCTTCGCGTTCACCTTGAGCACCGCCCCTGCTTTCCCAGCGCCCTCGGCGAGCACCGGCAAGAACTCGCTCATCCCCTTCGAGACGGTGATGGCCTTGCCGTTGCCCTTCAGCACCGCGGCGACCTGCATCGCGATCTCCAGCAACTGCTTCTTCTCGTCGTCATTGTCCGGAGTGACGTCGGTCAACTTCACCTTGCCGCCCTTGAACGCCATCGCGCTCACGCGTGTTCCTTTGAGCAGCGCGTCCGTGATGCTGGTGGACCATGGCAGCGGCGCCGACAACCCGAGCAGCACGACGTCCTTCGGAGCCGTGAAGCCCGCGCCCTCGGTCAGCACCGCCACGCACCACGGCCGCAGCGGGTCTTTCGACGCCGGCTTGCAGTCCAGCTCGCGCGCGATGCGGGTGATGACGTCTGACTTGTCGACGGTCGCTCCACCGCGCCACCTCGTGAAGCCCTTCTTC
This sequence comes from Archangium sp., assembly GCA_016792935.1. GTDB lineage: Bacteria > Myxococcota > Myxococcia > Myxococcales > Myxococcaceae > Archangium_A. Next base: position 32,815 of record JAEUJS010000249.1, read on the forward strand.
TCGAGCGCCCCCGACGCGAGCGCGACCGCCGGGCCGCTCACCACGACCAGCAGCGCGGCTTTCAGCAACAGCTCATCGGTGTGCTCGGCGGTCGGCGCAGTGCCACCCCACAGCTGAGGCCCGACGACGTTCGCCGCGTCACTCGCTCCCGCGGCGTCGCCGAAGTCAGAGACGAAGAGCGTCACCAACTTCCCACCGCAGTCGAGCGGCTGCTTCGCCTTCGACTTCGGCGCCGTCAGGGTCACTTCGAAGCTGGTGTTGGCGTGCAGCGAGCCGCTGTCCGCTTTCGTCGCCTTGCAGCCAGTGACGTCGAGCGGCGCCACGGTCATCACCATCGTGAGGAGTGTGAACATGCGCGCGAAGCTACTTCGTCTTGACCGCCTCGAACGTCACCGGTTGCACGGCCTCTCCCGGAAAGTCGTTGGCCTGCAGCTCGATTTCCAGAGCGCGCACCGGCAAATCACCGAACTTGTACCGCTCGACGCTCGACACCGAGAGCAAGTCGACGTGCTCGTCGTCATCGGTGTTGGCGACGCAGGCGATGGTGAGCGCTCCCGTCTCTGAGGAGAGCCCGGGGTGCACGTTGTCTCGCACCAACTTCAATTGCCGCGCGAGCTCGTCGGGATTCGGCGCGTTCTTCCTGGCAGCGACCGTCACGTCGTCACTCAACACGTACGTGTACGGATGCCGGCGCTCCGCATCGACCGACTTCGCCAATTCCTCGAGCGTCGGCTTCGTGCCCGCATCGGCCGCGCTCGCGAACGCGTTCATCACCGCGCGCAGCGAACGCCTGCACTCGTTCTGTTTCAGGTGTTGCTGGTTCGTCATCCACACCGGGTACTGGGGCAACATGCACAACGTGCACGTGAACAACACGATGAGCAGCACGATGATGCCCCTGGCTCGGTTCATGTGACCCGCAGTTGTAGTAGAGGACTCGTCCCTTCGGCCGGCACGGAGTTCCAACCATGAATCGTCTCTATGCGCTGATGTCTTCCGCGCTCCTCGCGCTCGTCTTCACGGCGTGTCCTCCTGCGAAGAAGTCCTGCAAGGACACGGGCTGTTCGGCCGGTTCGACCTGCAACGCCACCAGCGGCATGTGCGAAATCATCTCGCTCATCGGCGGCGGCGGTGGCGCCATGGGTGGTGGCGGCGGCATGGGCGGCGGCGGCGGCGGCGGTGGCGCGATGGGCGGTGGCGGTGGCGCGATGGGCGGCGGTGGCGGCGCGACGGGCGGCGGTGGCGGCGCGACGGGCGGCGGCGGAATGGATGCCGGAATGGACGCGGGCTTCGACGCCGGCATCGTCATCGACCCGCTCGACGACGGCGGCATGTTCTTGCCGGGCGAGATTTGCGGCCGCGCGATTCCCGTCGACTTCGACGGCGGCGCCGTGGCGACGCTGCAGGTCGACCTCGCTCAAGCGAGCGACGAATACGCGTCGAATTGCTCGAGCAGCAGCAGCACCGGTGCAGACATCCTCTTCGAGCTCACCTTCCCGCAGGACACCGGCCTCATCGTCACCGCGACCGACGGCACCGGCACGCAAGACCAGGACCTCACCGTCACGCTCGTCTCGAACCCGTGCCCCGACTTCAACCAGGTCGCGTGCGTCGACACCCTGGCTGCCTCCGAAGTGCTCAGTCAGGAACGCGTCCCCGCCGGCCGCTGGTACGTGATGGTCGAGAACTACAGCGGCTCCAACACGCCGGGCGCGGTGGACCTGCAGTTCGAGCTCACGCCTCCCATCCCCGCGCCGGCCAACGACGCGTGCTCCGCGCCGACGCCGCTCGTGGTGATGAATGGCACCGCAACCGCCACCGGCACCACCGCTGGCGCGCTCAATGACAACGGCAGCTCGCCGCTGACCTGCAGCTTCAACTCCGGTCGGACCGGCGACGTCTTCTATTCGCTCACGCTCACGCAGGAACAGGACGTGCGCATTGCCGTCACTCCCGCCATGGGCTCGATGTTCCAGCCGGCGGTCGCGCTGCAGGTCGATTGCGCGGGTGGCATGGGCAGCGAGGTGTCGTGCAATTCCGCGACGCCGACTGACTTGTTCGCGCGCCGCGTCCCCGCCGGCACGTACATCGTGGTCGTCGACGGAGACTCGACCAGCAACGGCGCGTTCGACATGCTGGTGACGCTCACCACGCCGCCGCCCCCTCCGATGAACGACAGCTGCGCGATGCCGACCACGCTGATGCCCAACGCGTCGGTGATGATCGACGCCAACAACGGCGCGCAGGACTACATGCTCAGCTGCGGTGGCAACTCCGCTGGTGGCGACGTGGTGTACACGTTCACCACCACGCAGGCGCAGAAGGTCACCCTCACCGCGAGCAGCATGAATGGTTCCGACGCGGTCATCTCGCTGCGCGGCATGCCGTGCGACGACGACACCGCGGAAGTCGATTGCCGCGACAACACCGGCATGAGCGCCGAAGTGCTCACCGCGCTCAACGTTCCCGCGGGCACGTACTTCGTGGTGCTCCAGTCGTATTACGCGACCAACGGTGAGTTCGGCTTGTCGCTGCAGCTCGACCCGCCCGTGCTGCCTCCGCCCAACGACACGTGCGCCACGCCCGCGACCCTCGTGCCCAACGTGAGCCAGATGGTCGACCTCGCGGGCGCCGTCGGCGACTACTTCACCGATTGCTCGTCGTACTCGGGGGGTGACGCCATCTACCAATTCACCACCACCCAGCCGCAGCTCGTCGTCGTGTCGGCGGTCGGCGGCTCGAGCGCTGACGCGGTGCTCGAGATTCGCGCGGCGCCCTGCGACACGGGCACGTCGCTCGCCTGCGCCAACGGCACCTTCGGAGGCACCGAGACCGTCGGCGCGAACAACCTCCCCGCGGGCACGTACTACGTCGTCCTCGGCAGCGACTTCACCGACACCGCGTTCGGCGTGGAACTCACGCTCTCTCCGCCCACCACCAGCTTCGCGAACGACACCTGTGCGGCGCCCGAGACGGTGACCTTCACCAACAACGTCGCGACGCGCTTCCTCGACCTGCGTCTGGCGATGGCCGACTACAACGCCATCGACATCTCCAACACCGACTGCTTCGACGTGCCGACGGGCGCCGAGGTCGTGTACCAGGTCACCATTCCCGCGATGCAGACGCTGACCGTCACGGGCGTTGGCCTCGGAGACACCGACCCCGTGCTCCTCGAGATGTCCCCCATGTGCACCAGCACGGTGGCGAACACCTGCGCCGACGATTCCTTCACGGGTGGCTCGGAGACGCTGGTGGTGCCGAATACGACCGCGTCACCGGTGACGACGTTCATCCTCATCAAGACCTACGACGCCACCACGACCGGCGACATGGCGGTGACGTTCTCGCTGCAGTGACTTACTCGCGTGGCCTGAACGCGCGGACCACCTTGCTCAGGTCGGTCCACGCGTCAGCGCCGACCTCTCCGCGCACCACGTAGAGGCCGACGTGCGCCTCGTCGTTGTGCTCCTCGAGCAGCGCCACGCCCGCGAGCTCACGCCCGAGGAGCTGCAGCAGCGTGCCCACCGTCGGCTCCGGCTCTTCTTCGGTGTACGCGACCCACGCGACGTCGGTCAGCTTGTCGGTGCCCGGCACCTTCGGGTCAGGGCCACGGCGCATCAGCACCGCTGCTTCCACCGCCTGCATCATCGTCAGCTTCTCGGAGTTGGTGACCGCCGCGCACTCCGTCTTTCCCTCGAAGCGCGGGCGAATCAGCTCGCACAAATCCATCGCCGTCTTCGGGCGGTAGTTCTTCGTGCAGCCCGTGAGGCTCAACAACGCGAGAACGAGCAGTTGTTTCGTCATGACCAAGGCCCCCCCGGGGCGACGGGCGTGTGAGGGTGAAATACGGAACGCACCGTACGTCGCGCGCGCTGGAAATATTCAGGACGAGCGCAACGCAGCGAAGAGCAGCGAGGCCGACGCGACGAGCAGCACCACCGCGAAGCCGCGCTGGAGCCGCGCTGCGCTGACGACGCGCGCGAGTCGAGCACCGAGAAACGCGCCGCCGAGAAAGCCGATCGCGATGGGAACGAGGGCGCCCCACGGCATCGCTTCTTGCGCCTGCGCGTAGACGAGCACGCCGGGCAACGCGATGGGCGGCAGCAGCATCGCCAGCGACGTCAGCTGCGCCTGCTTCTGCGACATCTTCAGAAGTCGGCGGAGCAACGGAATCACCACGATGGCGCCGCCGATGCCGAGCAGGCCGCTCGCCAGTCCTCCGGCGAAGCCCGCGAGCACCGTCGGCCACACGAAGCGCGGAGGAATTTCGGCGTGGTCTGCTTCGACCTCTTCTTTCGGCGCGCGCAGCGTGCGAATCGCGGTGGCGAAGAGCAGCAGCGCGAAGATGCCACGCAGCACGTTCCCGGGGACGATGTTGGCGGCCGCGCTCCCGAGGGGGATGGCCACCGCGAAGCCGACGATGGCCGCCAGCACCACCTTCCACGAGAGCGGCACGCCGGCCTTGCGGTACTGCCACACCGCGGGAAGCCCGAGCGGCGGGAGCAGCGCGGCGAGCGTCAGCCCCTGCGCCTGGTGTTGAGTGAGCCCCAGCGCGAGCGAGACGAGTGGAATCAGCACCACGTTGCCGCCGACGCCGAAGAAGCCCGAGAGCATTCCTGCGATGACGCCCGAGAGTCCGGCGAGCAGTTGTTGCAGCGGCGTCAGCATCGCGCGCGCAATGTTGCTACGAGGCGAGCCCATGCGCTTCGCGTTTCTCGCGTCTCTTGGTCTCGTCGGTCTGCTCAGCGCGTGCTCTTGCGCGACTGCCCCGCGCGCGCTGCACGAAGCGCCGGCGGGTTTGAGCAAGTACGGCGACGCGGTCGACTGGAAGGTCGCCGGTGACGAAGCGGTCGGCGTGCTCCAACAGTACCTCCGCATCGACACCATCAATCCACCGGGCAACGAGACGCGCGGCACCGATTTCCTGAAAGCCGAATTGGCGAAAGACGGCCTCGACGCGGAAGTTCGCGAGTTCGCCCCGGGGCGCGGTTCGCTCATCGCGCGCTTGAAGGCGAGCGCGCCGAGCGGAGAGAAGCCGCTGTGTCTGCTCTCGCACGTCGACGTGGTGCCTGCCGAGACCGACACGTGGGAACCCGACGCTGGTCCACTCTCTGGCGTCATCAAGGACGACCAGATTCATGGCCGCGGCGCGCTCGACATGAAGGGCATGGGCACGCTCGAGCTGCAGACCTTCCGCCTGCTCGCGCGACAGAAGGTGCCACTCAAGCGCGACGTGATTCTGCTCGCGGTCGCCGACGAAGAAGTCAGCGAAGGCGGCATGAAGCTCATCGTCAGCGACGAGGTGTGGCCGAGCATCGACTGCGGCCATCTCGTGAACGAAGGCGGCATGGGCGTGAAGGGGCTGTTCAGCGAAGAGCAGACCGCGTTCGCCATCTCCATCGGAGAGAAGGGCGTGTTGTGGCTGCGCGTCACCGCTGAAGGTGAAGCGGGTCACGGCTCGACGCCCACCGACAATCGCGCGCCGACGCGTCTGGTGCAGGCGCTCGAGAAGTTGGCCGCGCGTCAGCCCAGGCCGCGCATTCAGCCCGCGCTCTACGAGATGCTGCGTCGCGCGGGAGAGAAGAACGGTGGCCTCAACGGCTTCGTGATGCAGCGCCCCGGGCTCGTCGACTCGTTCGCCATGAAGAAGCTGCTGGCCAAGCCGACCACGCGCGCGGGCATCACCGATACGTGCCAGGTCACCGGCTTCGATGGGAAGGGCAGCGCGCCCAACGTGATTCCGTCACAGACCAGCGCGATTCTCGATTGTCGCTTGTTGCCGGGCACCACGCCGAAGCAGCTGACCGAAGAGCTGGAAGGCCTCGTGAAGGACGTGCCGGGCATCAAGCTCGAGCAGGTGCAGGCCTTCGAGGCGGCGGTGAGTGAATACGACGACCCATTCTTCGATGCGCTCGCGCGCTACGCGGTGAAGGGCCGCAGCGACGCCATCGCGGGGCCGGTCATTTCTCCGGGCTTCACCGATTCGATTCTCGCGCGCGGGAAGGGCACGCGCGCGTACGGCTTCGTGCCGTTCGCGGTGACGGCCGACGAGCTCGCGACCTTCCACGGGAAGAACGAGCGCGTCAGCGTGGCCAACGTGCACAGCGGGCTCGAGATTCTCTTCCGCGCGGTCGTCGACGTGGTCGCGGTGCCGTAGTCAACGCGGTTCGGTCGTGACGAGCGGCGGGGGTGTCGGCGTGTACTGCTGCGAGGGAACGAGCGGAGGCGGCGTCAGCACCGAATCATCGAGCCCGCCACGAACGTTCGCGTTGTAGCTGCGTCGCGCGGCGGCTCCTTCGCGCTCCAGTTGTTGGCGGTAGGCGGCTGCGCGAACTCGACCTTCCTTGAGCCGCTGTCGTTCCCCGAAGGGACTCAAGACGAACGCGAGCGCTGGAACGCACGACGACGCCGACAGCATGGTCACTGCGAGAACGACGAGGAGTCGCATGGGGCGCATGAAACGGTGAATGGCCGGAGCCTTTGATTTCCGTCACAGTCCGCCGCGATGAGTCTCCGGCAGGCCCACCACGAGTTGACGGTCGCCACGCGCGGCCGCGGTTTCTTCGACGTGACGACGGGGCTGCGCGAGTTCCTTCGCTCCGAGAACGCGGCCGATGGGTTGCTGACCATCTTCATCCGCCACACCAGCGCGAGCCTGCTGGTGCAGGAAAACGCCGACCCCGCGGTGCGGGTCGACCTCGAGCGCTTCTTCTTCGACCTCGTGCCGGACGGAGACGACCGCTTCACGCACGACGACGAAGGCCCCGACGACATGCCGGCGCACGTGCGCGCGGCGCTGACGCAGACGCAGCTCTCCATTCCAGTGCGCGGTGGAGCGCTGCAGCTCGGAACATGGCAAGCGGTGTACGTGTTCGAGCACCGCACCGCGGCGCATCGACGCGCGCTCGCGCTGCACTACCTGGGAACGTGAACACGTGAGCACCGAGCCTCCTCCGCAACCGCCGCAGGGTCAGCCGTCGTTGATGGAACGTCTGCTCGCCGCTCCAGTTTCCGCGTTCCTCTTCGCGGCGTGCATCGCGGTCTTCTTCCTCGCGGAGCGCACGGGCTCGACCAACGACACCGCGACGCTGGTTCGCTTCGGCGCCAACTACCGCGGGGGCGTGTGGCACGGGGAGTGGTGGCGGCTCTTCACCTCGATGTTCCTGCACATCGGCACCATGCACCTGGTGTGGAACGTGTGGGCCGGCTGGTCGTGGACCTCGACGTTCGAGCGCGTCGTGCGTGGCCCGCGGTTCGTCTTCATCTACGTGGTGAGCGGGCTGGTCGGTTCGGCGTTCAGCATCATCGGGCACGACGCGGTGTCCGCGGGCGCGTCGGGTGCGCTGTTCGGCGTCATCGGTGGAACGTTCGTGTTGATGCGCTACCGGCTCGGCGGTTGGCGCAACGTGTGGAACGAGCCGGCGCTGAAACGGAACATCGTGATGTCGGTGCTGTGGTTGGCCATCGGTCCCTTCGTGGGCTTCGATTCGTTCGCGCACGCGGGCGGCATGGTGGCCGGCATGGCGCTCACCTCGGGCTTTCTCCCCGGTGGGCGGAACCGCCTCGCGCTGGCGACGTTCTTCTGCGCCATCTCCATCGCGGCGGCGACGCGCCCGTTGCCGAAGCTGCACGACGGGTGGATCGACGTGCGCGCGCTCGACGCGGCGTGGAGGAAGGGCGACTGGAACGAGGTGTTGTCGCTCACCTCGAATCCCGCGGCCATGCCCACCTTCGCCTTCGCGCGCGGAGCGGCCCTCATCGAGCTCGGGCGCTTCGAAGAAGGGGAAGCGCTGCTCCCGACCGTCGCCGAGTCGCTCGATGACGTGACGTATCTCTCGAAGCTGCACCTGCGCGCCGGGAGCTACGAACGCGCGCAACGCACGCTCGACGCTGCGCTCGAGGTCTCTCCGCGCAACCTCACGTTCACGCGCGCGAAGTACCAGCTGTATTGGGACGTGAATCACTTGAGCAAGGCCGACGAGCTGGCTGATCAATTGATCGGAGATCATCCCGGCACGCCGATGGCCTACGGACTCATGGGGCGCCGCTTCGTGCGAGATGGCGAGCCGAAGGAAGCGCTCGAGTCGTTTCGCAAGGCGTACGAAGGAGAGCCGGAAGAGTGGAGCACCGACCTGACGATGCTCCTCATCGAGGAAGGGGAACGCGACGAGGCGCGCAAGGTGCTGAAGGACTCTCCGGGGTATTCGTTTCTGGGCTGCTACCTCGCTGTGGTCGAAGGTGACTATGCGGGCGAAGGCCAGGTCTGCGAGACGCTGAAGAAGAAAGACGCGCCGACCCTCGAGGCGAGAGCGATGCAGCGCATTGGTCTGGAGAAGTGCGACGAGGCGCTGGCCATTCTCGAGGGCGTCGAGAGCAAGGTCGCGCAGGTGTTGCGAAACGTCTGCGCCACGCGACGCGGAGAGGCCATCACCACCGACTCCGAATACGAGCGCGCGACGTTCGAGTTCGCGAAGAGCAACGACGTGAAGTTGCTCGGAGACGACGCGGAACGTTTGAAGAACAGCTGGCTGTGGCCGCTTCTTCCCGAGGCAGCGAGACGAGCGCTCCCGCGCTGATGTTGTTAAGTCCGCGGCATGAAGACACTTTCGCTCGTGACGTTGCTCGCGCTGCCGGCCTTCGCTGGCGCCGAGCTGGGGAAGCCCGCTCCGGACTTCAAGCTCAAGGACCTCGACGGCAAGGAAGTCTCGCTCAGCTCGTTCAAGGGCAAGACGGTGGTGCTCGAGTGGTTCAACCCCGAATGCCCGTACGTGAAGGCCTCGCACGGCAAGGGCTCGCTGGTGGACACCGCCAAGAAGCAGCAGGCGAAGGGCATCGTGTGGCTGTCCATCAACTCGGGCGGCGAAGGGAAGCAGGGCGCTGGCGTCGAGAAGAGCAAGGCGGGCGTGAAGGCGTTCGCGATGGAGAACCCGGTGCTGCTCGACCCCACCGGAGCGACGGGCAAGGCGTACGGAGCGACCAACACGCCGCACATTTTCATCGTCGATGGTACGGGCAACGTCGTGTACCGCGGCGCGATCGACAACTCGCCCGACGGTGAAGGCCAGTCGCCGCAGGGTGGCACGCTGATCAACTACGTCAACGCGGCGCTCGATGACTTGGCGGCGAAGCGCGCGGTGAAGACGGCAGACACCAGGGCCTACGGATGCTCGGTCAAGTACGCGAACTGAGTGAGGCGAAGCCCCTGGGGGCGACGCGGCTGGGAGCGATCGCAGCTGCGGCGCTGCTGGCGCTTGCGGCGTGCACGAAGGACAAGCCTTCCGAGCCGACGGCGCCTGCCGTCGTTCTCGAGAAACCGGCCCCGGCTGACAAGCCGACCGGAGCGGAGCCGTTCGCGGCTTCGTTGCGCGCGAAGTCGGATGCGTACGTGGCGGGGCAGAGTGGAATCGCGGGCGTGAAGATCGAAGCGCGCGACGGGTTTCACGTGAACCCCGACTATCCGGTGGCGTTCAAGCCGACGGCGGCCGAGGGCGCGGTGAAGTTCTCGCAAGACCGCATTCCGCTGAGCGATGGCGCCAAGACGGCGTGCGCCGAGAAGGCCGAAGACGCGTGCGCGATGGAATTCGATCTCTCGTTCATTCCGGAAGCCGGCGCGTCGTCGGTGCAGGGCGTCGTCGCCTTCAGCGTGTGCAGCGCTGAGAAGTGCCTCATCGAGAAGGTGCCGCTGACGCTCGCGCTGTCGGTGAAGTGAGCGTTCTGCTGATCAGTCGTCGGCCTTCGCGACGGTGACGGGAATCACCTTCCACGCGCCGGCGATGTCGTAGCCGGGAGGAATCGTTCCAATCGCCCAGCCCGGCGTCGTCACCTCGACGAACGAGTACTTCTTTCCGAACTTCTTTCCGGGCGCGCCGACGTTGATGCCCAGCGCCGCGTGGCCGAGGCTCGAGCCGAGCAGCACCACCGCGTCGACGCCCAGCTGCCGCAGAATCACCACCGCCAGCAGCGCCTTGCTGTCGCAGTCTCCGCTGCCGTCGGCGACGACGATGGTGGGCGGCAAGAGCCCGAACGCCGCGGTCTCCTCGGTCGGGAGCCGGTACTTGATGTTCTGCACGAACGAGATGACGAGCTCGCTCGCCTGGCGTTGATCGAGCCCCTCGGTTTCCATGCGGTGTTTGAAGAGCGCGGTGAGCGCCTGAATGTTCTCGCTGTTGTCGTTGCTGAGCGAATCGAAGACGCAGTTCCACTCGCGGCCGCGGCACGCCTGCGGAGGCGCCCACGTGAAGCTCGTGCCTTTTCCCGGCAGGTACTGAAAACGGTCTGACAGGTCGGAGAAGTCGTCTTCCACCTGCCGATGCACTTCGCTCGACACGCCGTACTTCAACGAGAACGCGGTGAGCCGCTGACGCCACGCATAGCGGCGCGCTTGTTCGGCGCCGAGGTCGGTCGGCACCACCGCGACGCCGAGGTTGTTGCTCGGGCCGACGTCGGGCGCTTGCACCACTTGCTCCCAGTTGAGCGGGTCTTCCGCGCTCTCGAGCGCCGCGCTGACGATGCAGCAACAGAAGAGAAACGACGCGATGAGGAGACCGACGACGATCTTGAAGCAGCCACCTCCGCTCTTCTTCGGCGGAGGCGCCATCGGACGCACGGGTGGCGGGAGGGGCTGCATCGGCTGCCCTGGTCCCGCCGCCCACCTCATGAAGCGGTGACTCCCACGCCCTCAGGGAGAGCAGGCAACGGAATCAAACCCGTGAGCAGCGCCTCGAGACCGGGCGCCGCCAACAACGCGAGCGTGACGAGAATCGCGCCGAGCACCAAGGCGGGTCCGATCTTCCCGGCGCGCACCGCGGCGACCTCGTCGATGCCCGGCGTGAGGCGGTTGAACAGAAAGACACCGAGCAGCAGCAGCGTCGCACCGAGTCCGAGCGCGAGGCCGATGTGCAGACCGCCCAGCAACAGCACGCGCGGCAAGGTCTTCAGGAATTCTCCGCGCAGCATGAAGAGGTCGATGGTGTCGAAGAGCGCGCTCAACACCTGCCGCACGAGGATGCCGAGCGAGAGCAACGCCGTGGCGTGGAGAATGCCGACCGCCGCGTTGTCTTCGAGCGGAGGTCCGTCGCCACGCGAGAGCACGCGCGTCAGCAGCTTCCAGGTGAGGAAGACGCCGAGGCCGCCGAGGCCGATGCCGATGAAGAGTTTGACTGCGCCTGCGCCGAGCAAGGCTCCATTCATGAGCGGAAGGCTACCCGGTCCGGAGCGAAGCCCGCTGCGAATCAGCTCACCACTCGACCCACGCGCCCGGAGGCTGCGTCCAGATGCTCGTCGCGGGCGGCTCGGCGAACGCAGACATCAGCCCTCCCATCGTCTCGGTGTAGTGCGCCGCCATGCCCGCGGCGTCGAACCAGGTGTCCACCGCGAGAATCTCGATGAGGCCGTCTTTGCCGGGACCGTCCAGCTTCACGTACAGGTCGTGCGAGAGCTGTCCGCGCTGCCGGGCGGGGTTGATGAACTGCTGCTGGTGCGCGCGGAACGCCTCGATGGCGGCCTCGGGCGACTTCACCTTCGCGCGCAGCACCGCCGTGTAGCGCTCTGGCTTGCCCATCGGAGCGACGATGTTGAACGTGAGCGCTCCCTTCGCCGGCATGAACACCGCGGGCTCGCGCGTCTTGAAGATCTTCGCGCCGCCGCTCTGAACGGCGCCGTTGCTGAAGAACTTCTGAATCGCGTCCGGCGTCTGCCACACGTCGAGGATGAGCAGCTCGTCGTCCTTCGCGCCGTTGTTCGGTCCGCCCGCGCTCACGAACACCTTGTGCGACAGGTCTCCCATCGAGCGCGCGAGCTTCACGCCCTCGGGGTCGCCGGCGGTCAGGTTGTGCGTCTCACGCGAGACGGCATGGTTGTTCCCCGCGGCCAGGGTGCCGCGAATGCACAGCAAAACGTGTTCGAAGCTCATGTGTTTTTCCTCACTGGTTGGTCTGCTGGTGTGAAGACCAGACACGCGGCGAAAACTCATCGGTGGTTGTAGAAGTCGCACCATGACCGACGTGCTCGCGGCCGCGCAGGCGGGGAACAAGCAGGCGTTCGAACAACTCGTCGCTCCGTATCGCAGAGAGCTGCGCGCGCACTGCTATCGAATGAGCGGCTCCACGCACGACGCAGAAGACTTGCTGCAGGACTCGCTGGTGAAGGCGTGGAAGGGCCTCGGCGGCTTCGAAGGTCGCTCGTCGCTGCGCGGCTGGCTGTATCGCGTGGCGACCTCGGCGTGTCTCAACGCGCTCGAGGCGAAGAAGAACCGTGCGCTGCCGAGTGACCTCTCAGGTGCGAGTGAGCCGTCGGCGTCGGTGGTGTCGTCGATGCAGCCCAACCCCGAGGTGCCGTGGCTCGAGCCCTGTCCCGATGAGTGGATTGAAGCGGAAGAGCAGTCTCCTGAAGCGCGCTACTCGCGGCGGCAGAGCGTGTCGTTGGCGTTCCTCACGGCGTTGCAGCGATTGCCTCCGCGTCAACGCGCGGTGTTGTTGTTGCGTGACGTGCTCGGGTGGCAGGCGAGCGAGTGCGCTGAGTTGTTGGAACTGTCCGTCGCCGCGGTGAACTCCGCGCTGCAACGTGCGCGCGCGACGCTGGAAGAGAGCCGCGCGGTGCGCCCCGTCGCTCCTGATGACGAGACGACGCGCTCGCTGCTGAAGAAGTACATCGCTGCGTGGGAACGATCCGACGTCGGGATGCTCGTGCAGCTGCTCAAGGAAGACGCGGTGCTGACGATGCCTCCGATGCCGGTGTGGTTCTCGGGCGCGGCGAACATCGGCGCGTCGTTGTCCGCGATGGTCCTGGTGCCAGGGAGCGCGGGCACGTACCGCGTCGAGCTCACCGCGATGAATGGTCAACCGGCCTTGACGATGTTCCGCGATGGGGTGAAGGCCGCGGTGCACGTCTTGACGCTTGACGGAGACCGCATCGCGCGGCTCGATGCGTTCCTCGAACCCGCAGCCAATTGACACGAGGAACTCCGCGATGCCCACGACTCCGAAGGTGAAGGTCTCCGATTTCACGCGCGCCAGCCGTTCGTACGTCGAGACCGAGCTGAAGAAGGCCAACCTCGATGGGAACGCGAGCATCTCGCTGGCGGAAGCGGCGCGGCTGCCGAAGGACCTGCAGGACAACTTCGTGAAGCACGCCAGGGTGTCGGTCTCGAAGAAGACCTTCATCAGCGACTTCATGAAGAGCGTCACCGACGGCGCGAAGAAGGCCGACGGCAACAAAGACGGCTACCTCACGTTGAGCGACGGCAAGAAGTTGCCTGAGGCCGTGCGCGACAACTTCAAGGCGTACGTCGCGGCGACGAAAGACGTGTTCAATCAGGGCACGGGCGTGAACGTGAAGGACACCACGAAGGCGTCCACCATCGCGGCGCACCAGAGCGAGTACGGCGACGCGCGCGTCTCGTACAAAGACGCGTTCAAGAAGGCCATCGACGCGGTGCTGAAGTCGGAAGACGGTGAGACGCCGCGCGCGATTCTGAAGGAATTCGCGGAGCCGCCGATGACCAGGTCGCAGCTCGATGCCGAGATGAAGAAGATCTTCAAGGGCCTCGAGCTGCTGCCCGTCGGTGAAGCGAGCGAGTCAGGCGGCGAGCCGGGGAAAGATTGGATCTTCTCCGTCGACGCCGATGCGGGCAGCGATCACGGCTTCTGGGTCAGCGTGAGCCGCGAGACCGGTGAAGCGACGGTCAGCGGCTTCAACTGATCAGCAAGTCAGTGGATCACTTTGAGCGCGCGCCGGTAGTACGCCTGACGATCTGCCAAACCGTTGGTGCCGCCGTTGATTCGACGCGTGACGCCGATGAAGTCGCCGCGGTCCGCGAGCGCGTTGAGCCCGCGGCTGCTCCAGAACCAGGTCGCGGTGCGGAAGCCGACTGACGGGCGCGCCGCCATCTTCGGGTGTGCCTCGAGCGGGAGTCCGAGCGCACGACCCGCAGCGCGGTAGTTCGCACGGCCGGTGAGCTGAATGGGGCCACGGCCCTTGTAGCGAACGCCATCGCCGGGCTGCGTGTTGCCCAGGTCGAGCCGGCCTTCGTACGCCGCGCCGCTCGCGAGCTCTTCGAAGAACTTCAGCGAGCCGCTCTCGTGCGCGAGCTGCGCGATGAACATCGCCTTGCGCTGCCGGGTGTTGATGTTCGCCTCGGCCATCGCGCGATTGAGCAGCGGCAGGTACGCGCGCGCCTTCGACATCGGCAGCGACGGCATGATGGCGTGCAGCTGCCCGAGCGTGACGCCCTTCGACAGCTTCTTCATCTTCGCGAGCTGGCCGGTGCCGATGGCGCCGTCGACCTTCATGTGCTGCTGGCGCTCGAACGCGCGCACGGCCTTCTCGGTGCGCTTGTCGAAGAGACCGTCGACCTTGCCGGGGTTGAAGCCGAGCTTCTTGAGGAGCTTCTCGCTCGCCTTCACCGCGCCGCTGCGCTCGTTGAGTCGCTGGGCCGGAGACGTGCCGCTCGTCGCTTCCATCCGCGCCTTGCGCAGCTCGCGCCAGGTCTTCGAGTCGACGACGCCAGTCGGCTCGAGCTTGCTGCGGCGTTGGAAGGCCTTGAGGGCGCCGGTGGTGCGCTCGTCGAACGTGCCGCTGACGCGCTGGGGGTCGAAGCCCGCCGCGCGCAGGTGCTGCTGAATGTTCGCGACGACGCGCGAGTGGTCTCCCTCGCGAACGCCGAGGCGCGAGGCGTCGAGCGTGGCGCGATCGAGCTGGCGCGACGCAGCGGTTTCCTTCACCCGGCGACGCTCGGGGGCATGTGACAGCGCGTTCGCTTCACGCGCGAGCACCTTGAGCGCGCCTTCACGAACGGAACCGAAGCCGTCCTTGAGTTCCTTCTGATCAGCGCGGAACGCCTTCACCGCTTCGGCGGTCTCGCGCGAGTAGATGCCGTCACGCTTGCCGACGGAGTAGCCGAGGCGCGCGAGCTGGTTCTCGAATTCAGCGATGCGCTTCGACTTCTCTCCGATGGAGATGAGCTTTCCCTTGCTGTCGGCCTTGCGCTCGATGGTGTGGTCGAGCTTCGCGCGCGTCGCGTCGTCGAGCGTACCGGTGGAAGGCAGCCCCCATGCGGTCTGGAATTCCTTGAGCGCGTTGGTGAAGGCGGCGGTGGCGCGGCCATCTACGGCGCCGGGGCTGAAGCCGAGCTTCTTGAGCTGGTTCTCAGCGCGCTTGATCTGTCCCGGGGTTGGCGGAAGCGGAGTCGTGGGCGGGAGCGGAACCGGAGACGGGAGCGCAGGACGGATCATGCTCGATGGTCGGCCTTCGCAGCGATCGAGAATCCGTGTGGGCCTGTAAAGCGCGCGCGCAGATTTGCGGGAATTTCGGCGGGAATTTCTGTGAGGAATTCACGAGCGCGGACGGGAGTGCGGGGCGGCGGACTCCACTCGGTTCTCGGCGGCGAAGAATCCGCTCGGAGAACTCGCGCGCGGGGTCTTGGCGGCGCCGGTGCAGCGCTGAGCGCGCATGATCTACGTGATGGAGTTCGGCCCGCTCCGAGTGGCCGGCAGCAAGGGGAAGCAGTGGGTGGTCTTCTCGGTGGACCTCGCGCCGAAGGGCTTCAGCGTGTTGTTCACGCACATGGCGCCTGATCAGGCGACGGCGCGGCGAGCGATGTCGGTGCAGCTCGGAGTGCAGGAAGCGCGGAAGGTGCAGTGCTGCGAATCGCTCGGTCGCTTCGGCCAGGGGAGAGGGTGGCAGGTGGCGCGTGCTCCGTTGTCGGTGTGGCGGCATGCGGCGGTGATTCACGCGAGCCTGAAGCTGCGCGACGAGCTGGGGGAGTGCGCGTTCACGCCGGAGCTCGAAGAGCTGCTGCGCTCGAGCGCGTTGTTCCTGTTGGCGAAGCCATGGGAACGGCCGCTGGCGCAGTCGTGTCATCCGCTCGAGAGTGGGGAAATCGTCGGCTTGTTCGGAGCGAATGGAGTCCCGGGCATCGCGATCGTTCCGAGTCGTGAGGCGTTCGAGCGCGCGCAGAGTCGAGACCCGCGGTTGTCGGCGTTGCCCGACGCGGTGTTGGTCTCGGTGGTGCCGGACGATCGCGACGAGTTCACGAAGAACGCGTTCGGCCTTGGCTTCTCGTTGGGCGCGCTGCGACGCAGGGCGGGGAGGGCGGTGCAGTTGAGCTTCGACGACGCGCAGTTGGCGGCGGCCGTGCTGCGCGAGTTCGCGATGGGTCAGGTGCCCGCGCGCGAGGCCAGCCATGGACCGTGAGCTGGCGTTGTTGAGGCGCGCTGCGAATCAGGACGGGCTGATTACGAGAGCAGACGCGTTGAAGTTGGTGACGCGGCAGCAGCTCGAGACTCGTCTGCGCAAGAAGCGCTGGGACCAGGTCAGGCCACGCGTGTATCTGGTGACGGGTGCGCCGCGCACACGGTCGCAGGCGCTGCGTGCGATTTTCTTGTGGTTGAGGCGCGGTTTTGCCTTCTCACACTCGACCGCGGCGGCGCTGCTGAAGTTTCGCGGCTACAAGAACGAAGGCGACGTCGAACTCACGAGGACACGTCGCACGAGAGCGGCGCGTGGGCTGCGCATCCACTTCGCGCGTCGGCTTCCCAACGAGGACCTGACGGAAGTCGGAGAACTTCCTGTCACGAACGTCGAGCGCACGTTGGTCGAGGTCGCGGCGCGTGAGAAGAACCTGAAGGCGCTCGTCGACGATCTCTTGTCGAAGAAGAGAACGACGCTCGACAAGTTGCTGCTCGCGCTCATTCGTCTGAATCCTTCGGGCAGTTCTCCGTTGTGGCCGCTGGTCGATGCGTATCGAGGTGGCGAGGCTCCGACCGAAAGCGAGCTCGAGCGCCTGGTGCTTGAGGTGCTGACGAAGGCCGGGCTTCCGCTGCCGAAGAAGCAGAAGGCGCTTTACATCGCGGGCAAGTTGCGTCGACTGGACTTCATCTATGAGGAGTTCTCGATCGTGATTGAGGCCGATGGCTACATCACGCACTCGTCGACCGAAGCATTCGAATCGGACCGGACGCGGCAGAACGAGATGGTCGTGAGTGGACTGATTCCGCTGCGATGGACCTGGCGGGCACTGACGCAGATGCCGAACACGCTGACGTCGCAGCTTCGACAACTCCTGATCAGTCGCGGCGCAGTTCTCCCGCCAGTCGTGTAACAAATCTGTTCATTAGGTCGGGATTTGTTGCACGCAGTGCGCGTGACAACCGAACACCACTCGTCCGAATGCCGCAGTTCTCTGAGGTCGAAGTGAACTGCGCGTTGCGTGCGCGGTACCAAACGTCGCGCGTGCCTCACGACCTCGCGCGAATTCTGATCAAGTGAACTGAACATTCCTGCTCGGTGCGAGGGGCACATTGGCCTCTCGTCAGTGCGCGAGACCACCGAACACCACTCGTCCCCAATGCCGCAGTTCTCTGAGGTCGAAGTGAACTGCGCGTTGCGTTCGCGGTGCCAAACGTCGCGCGTGTCTCTCGACCTCGCGCGAATTTCGATCATCGTCACAACACGTACGACAACACGCGTCGGAACATCCCGGGGCTGCGAGCCAACGCGCCGACCGTCACCTTCCGCAGCGCCGGTCTCCGCGCCAACCACAGCAACGAATTCGCCAGGCGCGCGTACCGCACGAACGACTTCTCCGCCGCGGCCTCGTACGCGGCGAACGCCTCGACCGCGCCGCCCTTCGAAATCACCGCAGGCAGCACGTCCACCAGCGCCGCCGACGCCTCGAACGCCTGCGTCAGCCCCTCACCCGTAATCGCATCGACATACCCAGCCGCATCTCCGACCAACGCAAAGCGCGGAGCGACGCGCCTCTGAACGTGCTGCAGCAGCGGACCCGCCCCTCGTGACGCCGAATCGAATTCCGCGCCGCGCACGCGCTCTGCCAATTCCGGAAATCGCCCGAGCAGCGCATCGAAGGACGCGTCTTCCGACACGCCGCCCGCGTCCCACAAGAACGCGACCCCGACACGCTCCACTCCAGCCGGAGTCACATACGCCTCGACTCCATCGGAGAAGTGCACTTCGACGGTGTCCGCCCACGGGCGCACCTTCACGTGCCGCCGCACTCCAAACCGACGATGACGAGCCACCGGCCCCGCAAGCCCCTCGCGCTGCCGCGTCATCGAGTTCAGACCATCGGCACCAATCAACACCGCACACAGCACGCGCGCTGAATCCGTCTCGAGTTCGATTCCCCCGTCGACGTGTCGATGCGCACGCACGCCCGTCTGCTCGTGGAGCACGACTCCGGCTTCGCGCGCGCGCGCCAACAACGCCGCCGACAACGCCAACCGCCGCACGCCCAGGCCACCAGGCTCGGGCAACACGCCGACTGCGCGCGTGCCGGTCTCCTGCACGTAGGTGATGGAACGAAACGGAGCCGACTCTGCGCGATCGAGAAACTTCAGCGCGCCCAGCCGCTCGAGCGCCGACAACCCCGACGGCATCAGCCCCTCACCGCACGCCTTGTCGATGGGGAACACCTGCTTCTCGAACACGTGCACCGACAGCCCACGCAGTGCCGCACCGATGGCCGTCGCCAACCCTGCCGGCCCACCTCCGATGATGGCGACGTCGATCATGAGAGCTCGAGCTTGAAGCCAGTGTGCGATGCCTTGAAGCCCAGCCGCCCGTAGAACCGATGCGCTTCGGTGCGACGCACGTCTGACGTGAGCTGCACCAGGCGGCACCCATGCAGGCGCGCGAGCTCGATGCCGTACTCGATGAACTGCCCGCCGTAGCCCTTGCCGCGGTGGTCTGAGCGAATGCGAACGGACTCCAGCGTCGCGCGCCACGCTCCACTGCGAGACAAACCCGGAGTGCGCGTCACCTGCATCATCCCGATGAGTTCTCCGCCGAGCTCTGCGACGAGCAGATGCTGATGCGGGTCGCTGCTCACCGCTTCCCACGCTGCGAGGTAGCGCGGATCATCGACGCTCGCTTCGCGCCTCGTCCCCAGCGTGTCGTCACTCAACAGGACAATCAGCGCCGGGAGATCCGCTCGCACAGCCGGTCGGAACGAGAGCGTCATGCGTCACCACTTAGCGCAGGCCGAGCGCCTGCTCCTCGACACGAATGCGCACGCGGAGAAGGAGCGCATTTCCAATCGTGAACACCACCGCGGTCAGCCACGCGCCGTGCACCAGCGGCAGCACGAGAAGTTCGAGGCACACGGCGACGTAGTTCGGATGCCGCACGAACTGGTACGGCCCGCCGCTCACCAGTTGCTCGCCCTTGGGCAACACGATGACGCGCGTGTTCCATCGAAAGCCGAGCGTGGTGATGGCCCAGTACCGCAGCAGCTGCGCGCCCACCGCGAGACCGAGCGCGATGAAGCCGAGCGCGCCCGGGAATTCGCGCGCGAACAGCCACGGCTCCGCGACGCACGAGATGAGGAACGCGGTGTGGAAGACCGTCATGAACGGGTAGTGGCCCTGGCCGTACTCGACCGCGCCGCGCTCGAAGGCCCACTTCGCGTTGCGCACCGAGAGTCGCAGCTCGACGAGCCGCTCGACGCCGACCAGCGCGATGAGTCCTGTGTAGAGCCACAGGCTCACACTGCGACCTCACGCGCGCGCGATGTACCCAACCTCGCAACGAGCGGACCTTCGACCGTAGCGCGATGCGACGACGCTCTTCCGCGCACGCTGCTCACCGCAGCGCGATGCGATGACGCTGGGTGCCTTGCGCGCACGCCGCTCACTGCAGCGCTAAGCGCCGTCGCTCTTCCGCGCACGCTGCTCACCGCAACGCGATGCGACGACGCTCTTCCGCGCACGCAGCTCGCCGCAGCGCGACGCGACGACGCCGAGTGGCTTCCGCCCAGGCTGCTCACCGCAACGCGACGCGATGCTGAGTGATTTCCCCTCACCCTGACCCTGAGGCGGGGGAGAGGGAAGGCCCGCGCGCGCGACGAACTCACCATCGCAGCAGAACCAACTCGGAGCAGAACCCCGGGCCCATCGCCATCATCAACCCGATGTCGCCTTTCTTCGCGACGCCCGAGTCGAGCAAGTCTCCGAGCACGTACAGCACCGACGCCGACGACAAGTTCCCGACCGTGCGCAGCGACTCCCAGCTCCGCGCCAGCGCCGTCGGAGGCAGCTCGAGCGCCTGCTCGAACGCCTCGAGCACCTTCGGCCCACCGGTGTGTGCGACCCAGTGCGTCACGTCACTCCGCTTCAAGCCGTGCTTCTGCAGAAACCCATCGACGTTGCCGCGCACGTTGGTCAGCACCATCTCCGGCACGCGCGCCGAGAGCACCACCTTGAACCCCGAATCGAGAAAGTCCCAACCCATCACGTCTTCCGTGTCTGGGTAGAAGACCGACTCGCTCGCCACGACGCGCGGGCCCACAGCAGTCGAATCGCCGCCGCGAATCACGACGGCGGCCGCTCCATCACCAAACAGCCCCGACGCGATGATGTTCGACAATGAGATGTCGTCGCGCTGCACGGTGAGCGAGCACAGCTCGACCGACAACAGCACCGCGGTGTGCCCGGGAAACCCGCGCAGCAAATCACTCACGCGCGCCGTGCCCGCGACCCCGGCGACACACCCGAGGCCGAAAATCGGCAGTCGCTTCACGTCGGGCCGCAGGCCCAGCTTGTTCACCAGCCGCGCATCGATGCTCGGCGTCGCCAACCCGGTGATGCTCGTGAAGCACAGCGCATCGACGTCTTTGAGCTCGAGACCGGCCTTCTTCACCGCCGCGCGCACCGCTTCTTCTCCGAGCCGCACGGCCTCGCGAATCCACACCTGGTTGCGCTTCTCGAAGGTGTTGAGCGGAGGGTAGTCGGCCATCGGAATCGCCAGATGCCGCCCGCGCACCTGCACCGAGCCGTGCAGCGCATCGACGCGGCTCTTGTTGAACGAGTGCCCGCCCTCGCGCCAATAGTCCTGCAGCCCCTGCGAGAGCTCGGCCTGCGAGTGGTAGTGCGGCGGCAGCGCGCGCACGACGGCGGCGACGACGGGTACGGGAGTGGTCACGGCGGTAGGCATAACCTCACCCGCTCACGATTGCCGGGAAGACACTTCGTTACTGCGTGCGGCGCAGAATCTGGCCATTGCTGCCCACCGCGAAGGTGACCGGTGTCGTGCCGCCAACCATCGTGATGTTGTTGAGCGAGTAGTAGTTCGGCGTCTCGGTGTAGTTGAGCGAGCCATCGAAGCGAATCGCGACGCCGCTCGAGCCGACGAGGAGGATGGTGTTCGGGTCGATCATCACCAGCCCGTAGTAGTCAGCCCAGCCGTCGGACAAATCAGTCCACATCCCCATCTCGTATTTGAGAATCGTCGAGCTCGGGCCGACACCCCACAACACATTGCCCATGCCGTACATCGCGTAGACGTGATTGGTGGTCGGGAGGGTCACCACCGTCCAGTTCATCCCGTCCCAGTGCCCCGCGAGGCCGTTGTCGCCGAGGCTCCACACGTCGTTCGCGGCGATGGGCCAGATGGTGTTGTAGTCGTTGGTCGTCATGGCGCCGGTGTTCACCGTCATCCAGCTGGTGCCCATGTAGCGCATCACCAGGCCATCCGAGCCCGAGGCCCAGATGTCGTTCGCCGACAAACCTTGAATGTCGTACAGCGGCCGCGGCGGAGCAGCCTGTGTGGTCCACGCCGAGCCGTTCCACCGGCGCATCACGCCATCACCCACCGCCCAGACGTTGTTCGCCGCGCTGCCCCACACTGAATAGAAGTCGTTGGTGGTGTTGCTGGTGGTGCGCGTCCAGTTGGTGCCGTCGAAGTGCAGCAACGTTCCGCGCGCGCCCACGGCCCACACGTCGTTCGCCGCGAGCGCGAACACTCCGTACAGCGTGTCGAACGGGCCCGTGGTGGTCGGTGTCCACGACGCGCCACTGAAACGCATCGTCGCGCCGCCGATGCCGGTGGCGATGACGGTGCCGCCCGCGCCGGTCACGCTGCGCCAGTGCGCGTACGCCGGCGAAGTCACCTGCGACCACATCGTGCCGTTGAAACGCAACACCACGCCGTCGTCACCGACGACCCACACGTCGTTGGGTCCGGTGCCCCACGTTCCGTAGAAGGTCGGGTTGGTGGGCAACATCTGCGACTGCACCATCGTGCCGTTCCACCGCAGCACCACGCCGTCGCCCGCGATGAACACCGTGGTCGGGTTCGCGGCCCACACCGCGCCGAGCGCGTTCGATGTGCCGCTCGTCACCGTGGACCACATCGTGCCGTTGAAGCGGCGAATCATTCCGTTGTCGCCGACGGCCCACACGTCGTTCGCGGCGGAGCCCCCGATTCCGTAGAAGTCCTGCGTCACTCCGCTCATCACGGTCAGCCAGCTGGTCCCGTTGAAGCGGCGCATCACGCCTGCCGAGCCGACCGCCCACACGTCGTTCGGCGCGCTGCCCCACAGCCCGAAGATGGTCTCGCCCGTGCTGAGCGAGCCCGCCAGCCACGAAGCGCCGTTCCAGTGGAGAATCACGCCGTCACGCCCCGCCGCCCACACGTCCGTCGCTGAGCTGCCCCACACGGCATAGAGGTCGTCACCGACAGGGCTGATGGCGCGCGACCACGTCGACCCGTCCCAGTGCACGATGGTGCCGATGTCGCCGACGGCCCAGACGTCGTTGGCGCTGATGGCCCACGTGTCGTTGAGGCTGTTGCCTTGCAAGATGGGGTTGCTCCAACACCAGTCGTCGTTCTGCGTGCAAATCGGGCCGCCGCCGCAGACGTTGGGCGTGACGTTGCCTCCGCAGGTGAGCGGCGCCATGCACGAGCCACACATCGCGGTGCGCGGCACGTTGCAGTTGTCGACGTTGGTGTACGAGCCGCAGTCTTTTCCGAGCCGCGAGCAGAAGCCCTGGTCGGTCTCCGGTGGACACGTACCGCACACGTTCGCCGCGCCGCCGCCTCCGCAGAACTGACCGTTCATGCACGTGCCGCAATTCGCGGTGCGCATCACGCCGCAGTTGTCGTTCGCGGTGACCATGTTGCAGTTCTTCATCAGCCGCGTGCAGAACTGAGGGTCGCTCTCCGGCGTGCACATGCCGCCGCCGCCAGCCGAGCCGCCGCCAGTCGCTCCGCCCCCCGACGCGGAGCCGCCACCGTTCGCGGATCCACCGCCGCT
This sequence comes from Archangium sp., assembly GCA_016792935.1. Taxonomy (GTDB): domain Bacteria; phylum Myxococcota; class Myxococcia; order Myxococcales; family Myxococcaceae; genus Archangium_A. The sequence goes on from JAEUJS010000249.1 coordinate 55,868, forward strand.
CGCACCGCCGCCTCCAGTCGCACCGCCTCCAGTCGCACCGCCTCCAGTCGCACCGCCTCCAGTCGCACCGCCGCCGCCGATTGGATCTCCACCGCCCGTCGCCGCACCACCACCGCTCAGGCCTCCGCCACTGCCTCCGCCGGTGCCGCCGCCGCTCGCCGCTCCTCCGCCAGCCGTGCCGCCGCCGAGCGGAGCATCAGGTGCGACGCACTCTCCATTGCGGCACTCGTGACCATCGACGCAGTCAGCGGTCGTGGCGCATGCGAAGCGTTGCGAAGACAAGTCAGGCGGCGTGCACGTACAGCCCGCCAACGTGAGCGCGAGCACCGCCGGCAGCCATGCGAGATGGCAACTGCGAGTTGCCATCTGGAGCTGCGCGACCTTCACGGAAAGCTCCCGCTCACCAACACGCCACCGGGCGACGGAGCGAGGCTCACCTTCGTGCTCGTCTCCGGACCACCGACGATGAACATCACGACGCCCGCTGCGGCCAGCGCGCCCGCGCTCACGAAGAGCACGTTGGCGACCGTGCCGTCGGCCGCCGCCTGCACGCCGCGCGTCTGCGCCTCGCGCTCGGTGATGCCGGTGATGCGGCCATCGGCATCGCGCGTCGCGCCGTTGATGGAAGCGAGGGCCGAGCTGCTCTTGATGCCAAAATACGCACCGACGCCCGCGGCGACCGCGGCGCCACCGACGACGAAGTACGACGCCGTGCGCACGCCGCCACCCGACGACGACGACTTCCCGATGACGGGGTCGACCACGGGCGAGGGCGGAGGAGGCGGCGTCGCCGACACCATCGGCGCGGGTGGCGTCGCCACCAACGGAGCGCTCTCACTGCCGAGCACCACCAGCTGCGCCTCGTTGTCTCCAAAGAGCTCGGCCCACCACTGCACCTCGGTGCCATCGACTGCAGTGCTCGCCTTGCCACCTTCGAGCGGCGCGTTCCGCAGCTGCCAGCTCCCGCTGATCAACACGTGGAGGACCAGCGTGCGCGCCTGCTTGAGCGGATCCTTCGGAACCTCGACGTTGAGCGCGACGACGCGGCCGTCTTTCGCGGTGGGCTGCAGCTGTTTGATTTCCAACGCGCCGGACTCGGCGACCGACGACGCCGCCTCGAGGTACGGAGTCGAGACACGCGGCGCGAAGTCTTCGCCGAGCTTGTGCGACGGGTCGAGCACCAGCAGCTCGGTGAAGGCGTCCTTCGCGGGGCCGGCCTGCCGCTGCTGGCCGGCGGCGATGCCCTGCAGTTCGAGAATTCGCAGCAAGCTCGCGCGATCGAGCCCCTTTGCGGCGCGCGCCTTCTTCAGGGCGGCCTGCGCCTCGGCGTATTTGTATTTCGTCATCAGGGCTTCGGCGGTCTTCAACTCCGCGGGAGCGACCGACAACGTCGCCACGAGCACGAGCGAGAAAGGCATGCGCGCGACTCTACTCCCGCAGTCTCGACGTACCTGATCTCAAGCGCTCCAGAAGTGGTCCGCTCTGTATGCCGGGGTAAGCTCCGCTCCGACCGCGTGGATCAACCCAATTCCCCACTGCCGACCGACGGGTTGCAGCCCATCGAGTTCGGCAAATATCGGCTCATTCGCCGCATCGCCGTCGGGGGCATGGCGCAGATCTGGCTCGCGGTGCAGCGTGGCCCGCACGGCTTCGAGAAGACCGCGGTGCTCAAGGTCATCCTCCCCGAGCTCTGCACCAACGACGAGTTCGTCCAGATGTTCCTCGACGAAGCGCGCCTCGCCGCCGGGCTCGACCACAGCAACGTGGTGCGCATCTACGACTTCGGCGAAGTGAACGGTCAGTACTACCTCGCGATGGAACACCTGCCCGGTGAAGACCTCGCGAGCATCATGCAGTCGAGCAAGCGCGCCGAGCGGCTGGTGCCCATCGCCACCGCGTGCGACATCATCGTGGGAGCGGCGACCGGTCTGCACTTCGCGCACGAGCTCACCGACGCGAGCGGCAAGGCGCTCAACGTCGTGCACCGCGACGTCAGCCCTTCGAACATCATCGTCACGTACCACGGCACCGTGAAGCTGGTGGATTTCGGCATCGCGCGCGCGGAATCGAACATCACCAAGACCGCGGCGGGCACCCTCAAGGGCAAGGTCGCTTACGTCTCTCCGGAGCAGGCCGCTGGTGACGTCCTCGATCGCCGCAGCGACGTCTTCGCGCTCGGCACCGTGCTTTACGAGCTCGTCACGCTGCAGCGCCCGTTCAAGCGCGAGAGCGACCTCGCGACGTTGAAGGCGGTGGTGAGCGCGCAGATTCCGGTGCCGAGCAGCATTCGGCCGCAGGTGCCTCCGGCGCTCGACGCCATCATCTTGAAGGCGATGGAACGCGACCTCGACGCTCGCTACCAGAGCGCCGCCGAGCTCGCCGACGCGCTCGCGGGGTTCCTGGTGAGTCAGCAGTACGTACGCAGCGAGCGCGCGCTCGCGGACTTCATGAGCGGTCTGTTCGAAGCGGACCGCCGCCTGGGCAAGTTGCGCATCGCCCAGACTGCACTCGAGCCCTCGGCGAAGACGCCTTCCCAGCTCAAGCACCTGCCACAGCACCTCTCGCCGATTCGCTCGCACCCGACGTTGCCGGCGGCCGACCTCGCGCCTGCGCCGCCGCCCGCTGCGCCACCGCCAGGCACGACGGGGTCGATGCCCATCGTGGAAGGCGTGGACGTCTCGATTCATACCGCCGACGAGTCGGCTGGGGTGATGGCCACGCAGGTCGGAGAGCCCACGCTCGCGCGGATGGATCGCGAGCGTCGTCAGCGCACGGCCATCGGCGTCGGAGTCGTCGTGGTGCTCCTCGCCGCCGTCGCGTGGTTCGCGACCCGAGGTCCGAGCGAAGACGAGAAGAAGCCGCCCGTGGTGGTGGTGAAGAAGGACCCGCCGCCTCCGAAAGATCCGCCGAAGGAACCAGTGAAGGATCCGCTCGTGGCAGTGGTCGACCCGAATCAGCCGAAAGATCCGCCTCCGGTCGAGCCTCCGAAAGATCCGCCTCCGAAAGATCCGCCGCCTGCGAAGGATCCCGTGCCGAAGCCGAAGCCCGTCGCCGCGAAGGGCAAGCTCACGCTCGACACCACGCCGTACACGGAGGTCTTCCTCAAGGGGAAGAAGCTCGGCGACACGCCGCTGGTCGACGTCTCGTTGCCGCCCGGCATCCACGTGCTCACGCTGGTGAACGACGCGAAGGGCATCAAGCGCGCGATCGAGATCGAGATCGCCGCCGGAAAAACGACGACGAAAAAGCTGAAGCTCTGAAAAGAAAAGCCCCCGAGCCGGTCTCCCAGGTGCGGGGAGAGGCTCAGGGGTCTGGTCTGGGGAAGAGGTCGCCTCTGCCCGCGCTTTCTACTTCGAGCCGCTTCCTTCTTCGCCCACGGCCTGCGTCGTCACGGGACCCGGACCGCCGCCTTCTTCACCGACGGCCATGGTGGTGAACGTGGGCGGCTTGCTGGGCTTGCCGCCACCCTCTTCACCGACCGCGAGCGTGGTGATCGGCGGGGGCTTGCCAGGCTTGCCCGGCTTGTTGCCACCCTCTTCACCGACCGCGAGCGTCGTGATCGGCGGTTTGCCGGGCTTCTGACCGCCCTCTTCGCCCATCGCCAGGGTCGTGAAGTCACCACCGGGAGGCTTCGGCTTGGTCGGCCCTTCTTCTCCCATCGCCATCGTCGTGAAGTCGCCACCGGGCGGCTTGCTCGCGCCTTCCTCGTGGAGCGCCTTGGTGGTCACGGCGCCGGGCGGCTTGCTCGACCCTTCCTCGTGGAGCGCCTTGGTGGTCACGGTGCCGGGCGGCTTGCTCGACCCTTCCTCGTGGAGCGCCTTGGTCGTCACGCCCCCGGGCTTGCCGGGCTTCTTGCCGCCCTCTTCGTTGAGCGCGAGGGTGGTCAGCTTCTTGTCTTCTTTCTTCTTCGCTTTTCCGAGCTCGTACTTCGGCAGGCTCCGGGGCTTGATTTTCACGCGGTGCTCCTCGAGGAACGACGAGAGGTAAAACGACGGGCGGAGAGTACATTCGCCCCGCTCCCACGTCACCTCAACCATGCGGGTTGGACTCTTTGGCACCGACGATGATCTCCAGGTCCACGCCGTGGCGAGGGAAGTGCGCGCGCTCGGCGCCGAAGACGTGCTGATTCGCAGCGACGCGCTCGACGAAGGACTGCCGCTCAGCGAGCTCGATGGCCGCTTCATCTACCGCGGCTCGGACCTCACCGACCTCGAGGGCTTCTACCTGCGCAGCATTCCCGCGCCGTACGCGCCGTCGTTCGAGCGCGACGATGGCGAGCTCGTCCTCTACGAGGACTGGTTCATCCACTACATGCAGGAACGCGAGCGCGCGTCGTACTTCGTCGCGTGGCTGCTCTCGCTCCAAGACCGTGGAGCGCGGCTGATCAACCCACCGCACGCGGGCAGTGTTCTTCAATACAAACCGTTCCAGCTCGAGACGCTGCGTCGCGCGGGAGCGACCGTGCCGCGCACGTTGCTCAGCAATGATCCGCTCGCGGTGCGCGCATTCCAGAAAGAAGTCGGCGACGTCATCTTCAAGCCGCTGATGGGAGGCGCCATCACGCGCTCGCTCTCCGAGGTCGACGACGACGAGCTCGACGCGGTGCGGAACGCGCCGGTCATCTTCCAGGAACGGATCAACGGAGACGACTTGCGCGTGATGTTGGCGGGCGACGAGATCGTCTCGTGCGTCGCGATTCGCACGCCGGAGCAGCACCTCGATTTTCGCGATGACCCGGTCTACTCGGGCGGTGACGCCGCGTACGAGCCGGTGACGCTCCCGGACGCAGTGGTCGCGCAATGCCGAGCAGCGGCGAAGAAGTGCGGGCTCGAGTTCGCGGGCATCGACATCAAGCGCGCGACCGATGGGCGCTTCGTGTTCCTCGAGCTGAACAGCTCACCCATCTACCTCGACGTGGAACTCAAGTTGGGTCACCCGATTTCGCGAGCGATCGCCGAATTGGTGGTCGGGCGGCGCCAAAGTGCGCGAAGGTCCGGCGCGCCATGACTCGTCCGTTCGTTTCGCTCCTCATCGCGTTCGCCGTGCTCGCTGGTTGTGGGCCCGCCACTCCGGAGCTGGGCAAGTTGATCAGCCCGGTGCTCACCGCGCAGCGTCGCAACGGCGGTGACCTGCAGGTCATCCTCACCTACGACAACACGCGCACGGCGTGCGGCGCGGTGCAGAACCTCCGCGCGACGCTCGATGGGCAGAACGTCGCGGCGTCTGCGGGCTCGTTCGATCCGATGGCGAAGACGGAATCCGAGAAGTGCCAATTCCCGGGCTTCTTGATCAAACCCGACATGAAGAGCACGCCGCGGGAAATCATCTTCACCGATGACGTCACCACGATGAACATGACGCTCACCACGCTGAACCTCGGCACGTCGGTGCCCGACTCTCCGCCGGCGACGTTGCGTTCCGGGTACATGCTGCGGTGGCTCAATTCGCTGCCGCCCGAGGGCACGACTTCCTACAAGGTGACCTTCACACCGATGGGCGGAGCGGAGGCCACGTGGACCGAAGGCACTTCGCTCGGCTCGACGCTGACCTCGGCGGTGCCGACGCAGACGGTGTCCGCGAGTGGAACGGTCGCGTTGACGTGGATCGTGAACTCCATGGTCACGAAGTGCGAAGTGGCGACCGCGTGCACGGCGACGATTCAGGGCGCGGCGAACTTCCCGGCGGTCGTGCAGCCCTGACCCTGAGTCAGCAGCTCACGCGAACCACTGCAGGATTTTCTGCAGCCCTTCCTTCTGCTTCGCGGTGCGCGCCAGGCCCTGAGCGGCGACGAGGTGCGCCTTCGCATCAGCGACGCGCCCGAACTCGAGCAACGACTCAGCGAGATTGGTCCGGTGCACCACGCTCGAGGGCTCACCGTCGACGCACGCCTGGTAATCGGCGAGCGCCAAGTCGCGCTTCTCGTTCATCGAATGTGCGGCGGCACGCTGGCTCAGCAGGTCGATCTTCAGCGCCGGTGACGCGGTCGGCAGCTTCTCTTCGACCAGCTTCAGCACCGCATCAGGCCCGTTGAACAAGAACGCCTTGCCGACCTCGTTGGTCACCGCGACGTCGGCCTCGGTCCGCTCGAGCGCGTTGGGCGCGGCTCCATCTTGTTCATCGACATCGAGGAGCGGCGTGTCGAGCGCGAGCAATTCACCCCACACGCGGCCCTTCTCCGACGCGCTCTCGGTGAACTTCTGTGCGCGATCGAGCGCCTCTTGATCGACGCCGCTGCCCTTGAAGATGTCCGCGGTCAGCGGCTTGGGATTGGCTCCCACTGAGGTCAGCACGTCGTCGAGCAGCTTCACCGCGTCACGCAGCCGCGTGGTGCCCGCGTCGTCTTTCGCTTCGACGAGCGCTCCTTGCAGCGCCGCCAGCGTGGCCTTCGCGTCTTTGTTCGCCCACGCTTGCTGCGCCTGCGCGAGCTTCTGCGGAGCGTTCTTCTGCTCCGAGCGCCCCGAGGCGACACCGATGACGACGAGCAGAACGACGAGGCCGAGTCCGACGGCGAGCCAGATCATGGCCGCGGACCTTACACGTCACGCCACGAAGAACACGTGCGCGTACTCCGGCCGCACCGCGCCGGTCTGCGGGTCCTTGAGCCACGGCATGACGAAGCGCGACGGCACGCGCACCGTCGCCACCGGCTTGTAGGTGCGGAACACGATGTCCCACAGCGGGCTCGTCACGCCGTGATTGAAGCGCGTGTCGCTGTAGTGATGCGCGAAGTGATGCTTGCGCGCCCAGCGGCCGTACGCGCCGAACCCGGCCGTCACGTGCTCGCGGCGATGCAGCACCTCGTAGAACACGTAGAAGCCGAGCAGCCCGCCCGCGTACGAGAGGCCGAGCGCGACACCCACCAGCCACGTGCAGAACGGAGTCAGCACCGCGAAGAACGCCGCCGCCGCGAGCGCCTTCTTCCACCACTCCGCGAAGTAGTTCCCCTCGGAGTGGTGTCGCACGTGCTCGGTGGCGAAGGGGTTGGGGCGCGTCTTTGGCTCGTGACCGAGGAAGCGGTGAATCAGGTACTCCATCAACGACCACGTCAGGACTCCCAGCAGCGCGGCGAGAGTCAGCAGCAGGTGCTGCTGGGTGAACACGTTCACGATTTGCCTCCGGTTCCAGCGATTGAAGAAGCAGCGTCCACCCCGCGCGCCTTGCCGCCCCAACCGATGAGCAACGTGCGCACGGCGTGAGTCACGAGCGGGCCCAAATCCACCAGCGCCGACTCGAAGCGAGATTGTTTCTGCAGCTGCAGCAGACCCTGCAGCGTGGCGAAGAGCGTCAGCGTGCGCTCGAGCGGAGTGCCGGGCTCGTCATCGATGAGCTTCTGTGACGCCGCGTCACCGAGCGCCGTGGCGACCAGCTCGAGCAGCGCGATGGAACGCTCCGCGACGGGGTTGGCATCGGCGCCACCCACCAGAATCCGCGGCTCGGCGATGGTGGAAGAGAGAAAGCCGAACGCGTGTGGCCGTTCCCGCGCGAAGCGGCGGTACGCGTGCGCGAGCGTGAAGACCCGCGCGAGTGGATTGACCACCTCGGCGCTCTGCACGAGGAACACCTGGAGCTCGTCGAGCACCTGCGCCAACAAGCCGGCGAGCAGCGCGTCCTTCGAGGGGAAGTAGCGGTACAGCGCGCCCGGCGTGTAGTCGACCGCCTCGGCCAGCCGACCCATCGAGAGCGCTTCCAGCCCGCCCTCGGCCACCAGTTCCATCGCCGCTTCGAGGATCCGCGAGAGGTTGGCGTCACGCCGCCGTGCGCGCGGAGTCTTCGAAGCCAGGTTCGACGTCGTTTCGTGAAGCATCGACCAAAGAGTGAACGCCATTCACTCTTTGAAGTCAAGTCACGGAGGGCAGCTCGGTGGGCCGCTCCCCGAACACATGGGCGGCGTGGTGCCCAGCGTCGTGGCCTCGGCCCAGGTGCGCACCAGCTCGACGTTGCGGTCGTAGATGTTGTTGTGCGCCGCGAAGCCGTCGGTGCAGTACGTCATGCGCACGCCGGCATCGCGCATCGCGGGCACGTTGCACGCCGCTTCTTCTCCGACGGGCATCACGGTGTCGAGACCGCCCTGCAGGTACAGCACCGGAGCGCCCATCGAGTCACCCGCCATCAAGTCGCTGACCAGCCCGTCGTAGAACGGCTTGCCCGGCGGCACGCAGCCAGCCGAGGTCGGCGCATCGACGCACGCCAGGAACGTGGTGCGCAGCGTGTCGTCGATGAGCTCACTCACGCGCGTGCGATTGCTCGGCAGCCACGCGCCCAGGTCGATGAGACAGCGGCGCTCGAGCGCGTCGACGGTGCCGGCGCCTCCGTCGGCGGGGAAGGCGTCGAGGCCGTGCCCCGCGCCGAGCGTGTTCTCGAACCAGCCGTATTGGCGCAGCGCTCCGACGACGGGCTTGGTGTAGCCCTGCGCGACGGTGAGCGCGGTCGGGTTGCGCAACATGCCGACGTAGCCAAACGAGTTGAGCCGCGTGAAGAACTGCGGAGCGACGCCGACCACCGCGCTGATGGTGCCTCCCGAGCCGTAGGTGCGCTCGTACGACTGCGCCGCGAAGACCGCGCCTCCGCCCTGCGAGTAGCCGATGAGAATCGCGCGACCATCCAGGGCGCCGGCCGGGAGCAACGAGCGCAGCGCGCGAATTCCATCGAGCGTCGACATCGCGGTGTCATGGTTGTCGACGTAGCCCTGCACGCCGGCGTTCCCCAGGCCCGCGAGGTCGGGAGCGATGACCGCGTACCCCCGCGACGCCCACGGGAGCGCGAGCGAGAAGAGTCCGTTCATCTCCGTCGAAGGCGCGCAGTTGTCGGCCACGCCGACGGAGCCGTGCATCACGACCACCACGGGAAGTGGTCCCGCTTTCGGAATGCGCGGCAGGTACACGCGCGCGGTGCCGACGCCAGCGACGTTTCCGCGCCGAGTCGTGCGGTACGCGAGCAGATGCAAGTCGACCGGGCTCGGGTTGCTCGGAGCCGACGGCGTCTCGCTCATCACCGTCATCGCGTCGAGCGTGCGCTCGAAGTGACACGCGAGGCGCGCTCCGAGCGGCTCGTTGCCGGTCGCGCTCACCGTGTAGACGTTTCCCTTCGCGTCGCTGCACGGCGTCGCGGGGTCGGAAACGCTCGGCGTCGCGCCGCCGCCTCCGCCAGTCGCGGAGCCTCCGCCCGTTGCGGCGCCACCGCCGCTTGCGGACCCACCGCCGGACGCAGCGCCTCCACCGCTCGCAGCTCCACCACCGCTCGCGGCTCCACCACCCGACGCTGAGCCACCGCCCGTCGGAGCGCCGCCGCCACTCGGGGAGCCACCACCAGACCCACCGCCCGCTCCTCCGCCGACGCCGCCGCCCGGGCCGCCGTCACCGACTCCAGGAGGACCACAGGCCACCAGCGCCAACGCTCCCAGCACCGCCAACAGCGAACGGCCGAAAGTTGATTCCGGAATCAGCATTGCGGGCCTTCTACACAAATTCTCGGTTCAATCGAGATGGCCCTCTTGAACAACGACCAACTACAACGCACCGCGTGAGGTTGAACTTCTTCAACGAGCAGGATGCGCCGCAGCTGCGGCAGCTGCTCGACGCTCCGAAGTTGTTCGAGCACCTGCGCGCGTTGAAGGCCGGCGTCACCATGGGGCTGCGCTGCTTGAGCGACGAGCGCGCGCATGCTGTTCGCCAATTCACCGACGAAGGCGTCACCGTCGGCGCGTGGCTGTTGGTGGAGAAGCAGCACGGCTACTTCGCGACTCCGGAAAACCACGAGCACGTCACCACGCGCATCGAGTCACTGCTGCGCTGGAGAGACGCGCATCGCCTCGACGTCACCTCGCTGGGCTTCGACTTCGAGCCCGACCTGCGCGAGCTCGAGGTGTATTTCCACTCGCCGTTCCGCGCGCTGCGCACCTGGGCCCGCCGCTCGATGAACCGCGACCGCCGCGCGCGCGCCCTCGACCAGTACACGCAGCTCATCGCGCGCGTCCGCGCTGAAGGGCTGACCGTCGAGAGCTACCAATTTCCCCTGGTGCTCGAAGACCGCGCCGCAGAGAGCGCGTTCTTTCAACGCTTCACGGGCTCGCTCGACGTCAACGTGGAGCGCGAAGTGTTGATGGTCTACTCGAGCCTGCTCGGCCGATTTGGAGCGGGACTCACCGAGCAATGGACGCGGAGCGCGCGCGCCGTCGCGGTGGGAAGTACGGGCGGCGGAATCGACCCGCTCCCCAAGCTCAGCTTCGACGAGCTCGCGCGAGACCTCCGCCTCGCCGCGCGCGCGTGCGACGACATTCGCATCTTCTCGTTGGAAGGCTGCGTGCAGCACCGCTACCTCGAGCGGCTCGTCGATTTCGACTGGCAGGTGCCGGTGACGCTCTCGTCTGCGCAGCGTGTCGGAGCCGCGTCGATACGAAGATCGGCCCGCCTCCTCGCGCGATTGCTTGCGTGACGCGGCTCCATGATTGGATGAAGTCCCCACCGTCGTGACTCAAGCCGAAGAAAAAGATCCGCTCATCGGCCAGAGCCTGAGCGACTACCAGGTGCTCGAAGCCGTCGCGTCGGGCGGGATGGGTGTCGTCTACCGCGGCGTTCACCCCGTCATTCAGAAGCGCGCCGCCATCAAGGTGCTGAAGGTCGGCAGCGAGAACGACTACGACAACCTCGTGCGTGAGGCGCAGGCCGCCAACGCCATCAACCACCAGAACATCGTCGGCATCTTCGGCATCGGCCGGCTCCCCGATGGCCGCGCGTACATCATCATGGAGTACCTCGAAGGCCAGGCGCTCGACCAATACGTCGCCGGTCGCGCCGGTCACGCGCTCCTGCCGCAGCTCGAGGTGGTGCAGCTGCTCTTCGACATGTGCGCTCCGCTCGCCGCCGCGCACTCGGCGCAGGTCATTCACCGCGACCTGAAGCCCTCGAACGTCTTCCTCTCGAATCAGCCCAACGGCGGTTACTTCGTGAAGCTGCTCGACTTCGGGCTCGCGAAGAAATCGAAGGGCCTCGACGGCGTGACCGAGCAGACCGCCAGGGCCACCGTCGCCGGCACGCCCGACTACATGGCGCCCGAGCAGGCGCAGGGGAAAGCGGTCTCTCCGCGCACCGACCTCTACGCGCTCGGCTGCATGGCGTTCGAGATGCTCACCGGCAAGGTGCCGTTCGTCGCGCCGACGCCGTTCGACGTGATGGTGGCGCACGTGCGTGCTCCGACGCCGCGCGTGTCGGCCTTCACCTCGGTGCCCAAAGAGCTCGACGACCTCGTCTTCCGCTTGATGGCGAAGAAGCCCGAGGAACGTCCGCAGTCGGCCGATGAGGTGCGCGACGCGTTGTTGCCGATGTTGGAGTCGCTCGGCGCGGCGTCGGTCGCGGCCACCAGGACCGGTCCGCGTCCTTCGTTGTCGGGAGAGTTCGTGGTGCGCGCCGCGCGTGCGTCGGGTCAGCGCGCCGTCGAGCGGGCACAGAGCGCGGAGACCGATGACGCGTTGCCGGCGGCGCCGACGAGTGATGCAGCGGTGGCTCCCGTCAGCAGTGACGGAGCGACCGATGACGCCTTGCCGAAGGCGAAGGGCGCGCCGGTGATTCCGATTCTCGCCGCGGCGGGACTCGTGGTGGTGCTCGCGATTGGGTACGCCGTCACACGCCCGAGCGAGAACGTCGAAACGGAGAAGCTTCCTGACGTGGTGCAGCTCGAGAAACGACCCGAGCCTGAGAAGCCGAACGTCGTCGAAGCGCCGGTCAAATCAGTCGATGCCGGGGCCGCGCTCGCACAGATTCCCGATGACGATGACGAGCTCGACGCGTTGACGCCGCTCCCGAGTGGAGTGACGCCGAAGAAGGAAGTCCGTCCCGCGCCGAGCGAAGCGGACCTGAAGAAGCGACTCGCCACGCTCGAGCAGCGACTGCGCAAGAAGTCGGGAGACTCGCCTGATCCCGCGGCGCTCCAATACCTCGCGAAATACCGCGTGCAGGCGACCATGGCCGACACGCCCGCACAGCGCGGCAAGTTGAACAAACAGCTCGACCAGTGGGAGCGGCTGTTTCTGACGCGGTGACTTGCTGAGTGTGAGACATTTGCAGCATGTCCTGGCTCGTCGTGGCGCTCAGCCTCGGACTCGTTGCAGCGCCTGAAGGCAACCAGACCGTGGTGCTCGTCGGGCGCCGGACGGCGGTGACTCCAGCCATCGCGAAGACGCTCGCCAGCGACACGTACAAGCTGCTCGCTGCTGATGGCGTCAGCCTCGCGATGACCAACGAAGAAGCGCTCAAGCAATTGACGCGCGTCTCGGTGAAAGACTCCGCGAGCTGCAACGGCAAGAAGTCGTGCCTCGCCGAGCTGGGTCGTCAGCTCAAGGTGTCGTGGGTGGTGGTGTTGTCGGTCGCGTCCATCGAGCAGGAACTCTCCATCGGGCTCGAGCTGCTGCGCGTGAGCGACGAGACGGTGGTCGAGACCGATTCGCTGATTCTCCCGCGCAAGGGAAAGCTCGATGCCTCGCAGCTGGGCACGTTCGCGCAGAAGGTGAAGGCGCAGCTCAACCCGCCGCCTCCGACGCCCGAGGTGAAGAAGGACGAGCCGAGGAAAGACGACACGCCAGTGGCCACCGACCTCACGCCGAAGAAGACCGAGGAGCCGTTGTTGCCGCCGCCGCCGCCACCGCCGCAGAAGTCTCACGTGCCGTCGTTCGTGTTCGGTGGAGCGGGCGTCGCGTCGATGCTCGCCGGCGCGGCGATGTTGACCGTGGGCCTCGTCTCGCGCGGTCCGCTCACGCAAGGCACCCCGAATTCAGATGGTCGCGTGCGTTCGATGCTCACCCAGCAAGAGGCACAGGCCATCAATGACGGCAGCAATCCGCTCATCTTTGGCGGGCTCGGTGCGCTCGCGGTCGGAGCGGGGCTCGGCACGGCGGCGGTGATTGCATGGTGAAGCTCCGCGCCCTCGTGGTCGTCACGCTGATCAGCGCTGGCTGTCAGCTCCCGTCCAACGTGCTCTACGAGTGTGGGGCGAACGGCGAGTGCGGGACTGATCAACGCTGCTGGCCCGACGGCTACTGCCATCCCAACTCCGACGGTGAGCCGCCCGCATCCGACGCGGGCGTTGACGCAGGTCGTGACGCAGGCGCGACCGATGCGGGCCTCGACGCTGGCTTCGATGCGAGCGTGGACGCGGGAGAAGAAGACGCAGGCTTTGACGCAGGCTTCGACGCGGGCGACGACGCCGGGCTCTCAGATGCAGGTGACGACGCAGGCGTCGATGCAGGTCTTGACGCAGGCCTCGATGCGGGCTTCGACGGCGGCTTCGATGCAGGACCGTGCGTGCCGGCCGCGACGTGCCCGGCGAGCGCGCAGTGCGGCGCGTTCGATGCGGGCTGCGGCTTCACCTACGACTGCGGTGAGTGCTTCGCGCCCGAGGAATGCGGGACCGTGCAGGCCAACGTCTGCGGACTGCCCAAGCTCTGCAACCAGGGCTTCTGTTGGGAAAACCCGCTCCCGCAGGGCAACACGCTCAACGGCGTCTTTGCGTTCGGTCCACGCGCCATCTGGGCCGTCGGCGAAGCCGGCACCGTGTTGTTCTGGAACGGAGAGAAGAGCGCGCTGGTCGACCTCGGCACGACGTCTGATTTCTACGCCGTGTGGGGCTCGTCTCCTGCCGACCTCTACGTCGGCGGAGATGACGGCAGCATCTTCCACTTCAACGGCACCGCGTGGGCGCGCGAGCAGACGCCGGGCACGTACCGCATCAACACCATCTGGGTGTCGCCCACCGGCGTGGCCTTCGCGGGAGCGAACGGCGGCACCATTCTCAAGCGCGGCATGACCGGCATGTGGAGCGCGATGACGCTCATGCCGAGCAACACCTTCGACGTGCTGGCGCTCACCGGCATCGACACCGGTGAGGTCTTCGCCACCACCACCACGCGCGTGTACCGGCTACCGGCGCTCAACGCGATCACCTGGAATGGCGAGACGCCGTGGCCGAACAACCCCAACACGCGCGAGACGATGGCTCTGGCCGCGCTCGGCCCGCAGCTCTACGCCGGGTGGAAGGTGACCAACCAGAGCTACGGCGTCTTGCAGGAGCGGCTCCCCGATGCCGGTTGGCGGCAGTACGGCCCGAACATTCCCGGCGGTGTCGGTGGGCTGACGGTCACCACCGCGGGCGCGTGGGTCGCGACGCTCTCGGGTCTGGTGACGCGCGTGGGGAGCGACGGCGGCCTCGCGCCGACCAGCAGCTCGCGTGACGCCGGTCTGTTGGCGATTACGCCCACCAGCATCGACTCGGTGTTCGCGGGTGGTGAGCTGGGAACGATGGTGTCGGTGAGCGACGCCGGCATGCGCGAGCGCTTCTACGGAGGCACCACCGTCGTGCGCGGCGTGTGCGGCTTCAGCGAGACGATGACCTATCCGTCGCAGGCGTACGCGCCGGGCGAAGAGCGCATCGTGTTCGACCGCGTGCAGATGGGCGACCGCGCGCGGTGGGACTCAGTGTTCCGCACCGCGAACGTGCAGCACTGGAACGCGTGTTTTGCCGAAGCGCCGAACCGCGTCTTCATCACGAGCACCAACACCGAGTTCCTGCGCCAGAACATGGGCGTCTTCGTCATCGACAACCTGGGTGACAACAACTCGTGGGGCGCGTGGGGCAGCCCGGGTGGGCCGTACTGGTTCATCGCCGACAATCGCATCGCGACGTCTGCGACCGGCCAGATGCCGACGTACGTCATCAACCCCCCGCAGCAGCCGCGCGGCATCTCTGGGCTGAGCGCGTCCGACATTCTCACCGTCGGCAACAACAGCACCATGAAGCGCTTCAACGGCACTTTGTGGGCCGACGTGGTCCTCCCGCCGCAGGCGCTGCGGCAGCTGCGCGCGGTGCACGCACAGAACTTCGCCGATGGTGGCTCGCTCTACTCGGTCGTCGGCGTGGGCACGGTGTGGCGCCGCTTCCCCGATGGTGGCTTCGTCGTCGACTACATCGACGCGGGCCATCGCTTGAGCGGCACGTACGTCATGCCCAACGGAGACATCTGGGCGACTGGCGACGACGGCGGTACGACGCAAGGCCGCGGCGTGTTGTGGCGCTTCGATTCGAACACCCAGCTGTGGAACCCGGTGCCGACGCCTGCCACGCGGGCGTTCAACGCGATGAACGGCTGGGGAGACACCGGCCCGTTCATCGTCGGCACCGGCGGCGCGATTCTGCGGCGCCTCAGCCCTGACGGCGGGTGAACGCGAGCCACCACGCGAGGTGGCCGCAGAGCACGAACCCGAAGGCGTTCAACGCGCCGTGCGTCGGTACCATGTCGGGCACCGTCAGCGCGGGAATCGAAGGCCAGTACTGCGCGGCGGCCCACGCGACGCCGAGCACCATCGCGATGACTGGCGCGACGCACGAGATGAGCCACAGCGCTTTCAGCCGCGCGTCCTTCTCTTCACGTAGGTCACGCAGCTGCAGACCTGCGGTGAAGTAGACGCCCAGTGACATCAGCACCGCGCCTCCGACCTGTGCGGGCCAGAGCCTGGTGATGAAGCCGGTGGCGACGACGGGCGGAGCGATGAAGACGAGCACCAGCGTGGCGAGCGTGAACATCGAGCGTCGTGCTTCGTGAACGCGGAGCGCGAGCGTGAGCGTGCCTGCGCCCGCGTACGTGAAGTGGAGCGCCGTCAGCTTCACGATGGGCTCGTGAATGTCGAAGAGCGTGACCTCGAGGCGCGAGGTGATGAGCGCGAGCGCGGCGGTGCCGGCGAAGCCCGCGGCCATCGCGAGCCAGGTGGTGCGGGTGAGCAGCGCGAGCACGCCGCTGCGGATGGTCAGCAGCAGCCACGGCGCGACACAGAGCGCGGCGAGCCTTCCGGGCTCGAGTGAGAGTGAAACGGCGACTGAAGCCGCCGCGATGGTCCACGGCAGGTGTTTGTCGCGCAGCGCGATGGGGAGCACGAACGCCACGCCCGTCACGAGCGCGGCGTTCATCACCGGAATCATCAGCTCGCCGATGACCATCGTCCGAAGGCCTTAACCGACCGAACTCAGAACTGCATTGGGGTCGAAGTGTTGGCGAGAACGTGGGCACGGCCGAAAAACGCGACAGCCCATCTGCTTCGAGCGAGTTCCGTTCAGTGCGCGCACTTCGTCAGGCCCGGTTGCGGCTTTTGGGTAGGGCCGGCTCCAGCGTTCATCGCAACACTCGTCGCTCGGTGCGCACCAACACCCGACACCACCCTTCGAGCTGTCAGGTGTCTTCTTTGCTGATCAGCTCGGCCACGATGTCGCCGTTCTGCTGCACGGTGCCCTTGATGACGAAGGTCTCGACTGCCTTCTCGCCCGGCCCGAGGTTCTTCGCGTTACGCAACACGCGCTCGAACTTGGTGCCGCGCTTCACGTACACGTTCTTGGCGCGGCCGTTGTCGAGTGGCTTCATGAAGTACCAGCTGGCGTACACGGCCTGGTCGATGCCGGGCGTGAGGTACTTGTTGTCCTCTCCGCGAATCGCCGCGCGAATGACGACCTTCTTGCCCGCCAGCTTCGTCGGGTCGGCAATCAGCGTGTCCCAGTCGGTGTCTTCGCCCGAGAAGCTCGGGTCTTCGCGCACGATTCCCTCGAACTTCACCGGGAGCGCCACCTTCTTCGCGCCCACGTTGCTCGGCTTCTTCGGGAACAGCGAGAGCGCCTTCTTGTAGTCGTACATCGGAGCGAAGCCCTCGCCCGGCTTGCCGCCCGTGGCGATGAGGTTGAGGCCCATGATGTCGCGCAGCTGATTCCAGTCATCCATCGCGACCTTGCCGGGCACGGGCGCGGTGCGGTTGGTGTACACGTCGAACCACTTCGCATCGAAGGTGATGTCGGGGTTCGCCACCACGTTGCCGCTCGCGGACTTCAGACCCGCGGACCCGAACTGGTTCATCGTGGCGTCATCGATGAACTTCATCGACGGAGACGTCTCGTAGTTCGACCACAGGTTGTGGCTGAACACGTTGTTGTTGATGACGATGTCGAACGGGTCACCGAACACCTCGACGCCGTGGTTGTCGATGAAGGCGATGATGTTCGAGTCGGCGATGCCGCGCGCCTGCGTGTCGAACTTGATGCCGTAGCCCGTCGTCACGTTGCCCTGACCGAACTTGTCGTTCCAGCTGAAGAGGATGGTGTTGTTGCGCACCAGCGTGGGGATGTTGTTGTCGCCGCGGCGCACGGTGACGACGGCGGCGACGTGATTCATGAACACGTTGTTCTCGACGATGCTCGCGGTGCTGATCAGCAGCGCGCCGGTCGCTCCGTTCACGAAGACGCAGTTGCGCACGATGGAGCCCGGTGAGCCGAGCCACACGCTCTCGCTGCGGTTGGACCGGTCGACCTGCAGGTCGCCGTCGTCCTGGTAGACGTTGTAGTCGCGGCGGTCGAACACGAAGCCGTCGACGATGGCGCCGCGGTGGTCGCGCGTGCCCTCGACGATGTAGCCCTGCCCGTAGTTGTTCTTGTCGTCGCGGATGAAGCGCAGGAGCGTCGGGTGCTTCCACGGGTCGCGCTCGGTGAAGTTGGCGTCGTAGCCACCGAGGAGCGCGATGTACGGCATGTCGATGACGAACTTCGCCGCACGCAGCTTGCCGGTGTATTCGCCCTCTGCGACGTGGATGTTGTCTCCCGCTTCGACCTTTTCCAGAGCTTGATACGGGTCTTTGAACGGCTTCTCCTTGCTGCCGTCGCCGTTCTTCGCTCCGGCGCGCACGAACCAGTCACGTCCCTTCGGGCGCGGGCCCATGTCGAGCGGGCTGAGCGACTGTTCTTCGAAGCTGTCGAGCACGATGGCGGTCTTCGGCACCATGCTGGTCGCGGCGACCACGCCTTTGGCGATGAAGAGCGCCGGGGGCGTACCCGAGGTCGCGAGCCGCTTGGCAGACATCTTGTCCATCAGGCGGCCGATGTTGGTGCCCTTCTTGAAGACGCCGAGGATGCGCGACTGGCCCGCCGTGTCGTAGAGGAACGAGGCCTCGTGCGTGTCGGCCGAGACGCCGTCGATCTTCGCGTACTGAATTCCGCTCGGCTGCCCCAGGCCCACCACCAGCGTCACCGCCTTGCCCGCCATCGCGTCGGGGTTCGCGAGTTGCGCCACATCGCTCTGCACGTAGTCACGCGCGGCGACCGCGGGGCCCGCTTCGGAGAACGTGCCGACGGTGAGCGTCTTGCGGCGTGCTCCGTTCTTCACCGCGGTGATGTCGAGCAGCGCCATCGCGTCTTTCAACTTCCACGCGGGCGCGAAGCCTTCGTACGCCTTGCCGCCCGTGGCGATGACGGGGAGGCCCATGGTGCG